>NZ_DASSCL010000105.1:0-5384 GCF_035697785.1 Nocardioides sp. | reverse complement strand
CCCGGCGTACCTGACCAGGTCGGCACGGGTGACGGTGAAGGTCTGCTCGGGGAGCACGTCTCCGGTGTGCATCAGGCCTCGTCCCCCTCGGGCCCGCGGTGGACGAGGGTGGCGAACGCCGTGCAGACCGGCAGGCCCTCGGCGTCGGTGATCTCGCTGCGGGTGCCGATGATGTCGGCCCCTCCGATCTGGCGGAGGCTGTCGACGGTCAGCTCGGCGGTGAGCACGTCGCCGACCGCGACCGGCCGGGTGTAGGTGAAGCGCTGCTCACCGTGCACCACCCGGTGCAGGGCGATGCCGACCTCGGGATCCTCCATCAGCGCGGTCATGGCACCGAACGCCACGACGATGGGGAAGGTCGCCGGCGCCGCACCCTCGTCGTACTCCGAACCGGTGGCTGCCGCGAACTCGCGGACCCGTTCCGCGGTGACGGAGTAGGGCTCCGTCGGCGGGAAGGTCCGCCCGGCCAGGGAGGCGTCGACAGGCATGGTCAGGAGGCTACTAGGCGCCGGTGGAGTACGGCGCAACGCGAAGGAGCGGCACCCGATGGACGGGCGCCGCTCCTTGGGAACGCTGGTGAGACCGGGTCAGCGGGTCTCGCGGTGGTCGGTGTGCTTGCGGCAACGCGGGCAGAACTTCTTCAGCTCCATGCGGTCCGGGTCGTTGCGGCGGTTCTTCTTGGTGATGTAGTTGCGTTCCTTGCACTCCACGCAGGCCAAGGTGATCTTGGGGCGAACGTCTGAGCTCTTGCTGGCCACGGTGTGCCTCTTCTGGTCGTGTGTGATGCCGGTCGGTGCCGCTCAAGTCTGCCCGACCGCGCAAGTCCGGGCCACCTGAGGCGCATTGCTTGCGTAGCGGGGGCGGGACTCGAACCCGCGACACCACGATTATGAGCCGTGTGCTCTAACCACCTGAGCTACCCCGCCACCGGGACGGGGCCGTCTCACCGAGGTGCGAGCGGGTCCCTACCCAGAGCCCCTTTACGGAATCGAACCGTAGACCTTCTCCTTACCATGGAGACGCTCTGCCGACTGAGCTAAAGGGGCAACGACCGAGAAGAATACACACGGCTCAGGCGGAACATGAAATCGAGTCCGGGCCGGTCAACGACGCCTGTCCGGAGCCTCCGGAGGCGCTCCGGCATCATGGCTGCGGTGACCTCCTTCTACGTCGCCGACGGTCCCGACCGCTTCCTCTCCGACGCCTGCACGGCCGGCCCGTGGGGGCCCGACAGCCAGCACGGCGGACCGCCGGCGGCGCTCCTCACCCGCGCCATCGAGGGGCTGGCCCGCGACGAGAGCCGGGTGCTCGGACGGTTCACGATGGAGCTGCTCGGCCCTGTGCCCGTCGCGTCGCTGCGCGTCGACGCCGCCGTGGTCCGCCCGGGCCGGTCCGTGGAGATGTGCGAGGCGACCTTGTACGACGAGGCGCGCGGTCGGGCGTGCGCCCGGGCCACCGCGTGGCTGTTCCCGGCCACCGACGACGGCCCCGACCCGTCCGACCGTCCGCTGCCCCACGGGCCCGACGACGGTGAGCCGAAGCAGCGGCCGGCGAGCTGGTCCCCGGGCTACCTCGACGCGGTGGACTGGCGGTGGATCGTCGGCTCGGTCGGTGAGCCCGGCCCCGGCACCGTGTGGATGCGTCCCCTCGTCGACCTTGTGGACGGGGAGCCGATGGACCCGATGCAGCGGCTGATGACCTGCGTCGACTCGGCGTCAGGCGTCTCCGCCGCGCTCGACATCGCCGTCTGGGCCTTCCTCAACACCGAGCTGACCGTGCACGTGCTGCGCCGTCCGGTGGGCGAGTGGGTCTGCCTGGACGCCGAGACCACCCTCGGCAGCGGCAGCGTCGGCCTCGCCACGTCGTCGGTGTACGACGAGCGCGGGCTGGTCGCCCGCAGCAGCCAGGCCCTGCTCGTCGCGAAACGCTGACTCCATGCCCTGCGAGATCGGGACAATCCTGGACCACACGGGCACGGGCTAGTCCGAAATTATGACGACACTTTGACGCTGTTGAGGCAAGGTGTCCGGCTAGGGGGTCCTCGGGGCCACTGCGGGAACCCACGCCCACCGGGGCGTCCAACTTTCGGAGGCATCAGGAATGAAGTCTGCTTACAAGGTCATGGCGTACATCGTGGCCGCGCTCGTGATCGTCCAGTCCGCGTCGATGGTGTTCGCGTCAGCCGGCCTCGGCATCTACATCGAGGACGGCGGCGTGCTCGACGCCGCCGCGATGGAGTCCGAAGACCTGTCGTTCACCGGCGTCGCCGGGTTCATCGTGCACGGCATCAACGGGATGATCGTGATCCCGCTGCTCGCCCTCGCCCTGCTGATCGTGTCGTTCTTCGCCAGGACGCCGGGCGCGGTCCGCAACGCCGCGATCATCCTCGGCCTCGTCGTGCTCCAGGTCGCGCTCGGGCTGTTCGGGCACGAGAACGCCTACATCGGGCTGCTCCACGGCGTGAACGCCCTGGTGCTGTTCGCCGCGGCGCTGCACACCGGCCGCTCGGCGGGCAAGGCCGAGGTCACCACGCGGGAGGACCGGGCCCCGGCCGCGGTCTGACCCGAACGAAGCCGGGCCGCAGCTCAGCGGCCCGGGCAACAGCGCGAGAGGAGCTGCGGGGCTGGTGAGCAGGAGTCGTCTTCGGGTCCTGGTCGCCTGCCTCGCGGCCCTTGCGATCGTCGTGCCGCTGGCCTGGATGTGGCAGTCGAGCCTGCTGCCGTCCAGCTACTCGGTGATGGACATGGGCGTCGTCGACCTCGGCGGAGGGCCGGCGCCCGTGGAGGGGCACGCCGGGCACGGCGGCCAGGCGGCCGCGGGCGCACGGGTGGCGCCGACGGAGACCAGCGTCGACGACCTCGTCGCGGACGCCGAGGGTCCGCCGGACGTGTCCGAGGAGCTGGTGGCGGCCCACGGCACCATCACCCTCGAGTCGGGTCGCAAGGTGACGGGCTACAGCCTGAACGGCACCTCTCCCGGGCCACTCATCGAGGCGACGGAGGGTGACCTGGTCGAGGTCACCGTTCGCAACGAGTCCGTCCCCGACGGGATGACGCTGCACTGGCACGGCATCGACGTCCCCAACTCGGTGGACGGTGTCGCCGGCGTGACTCAGGACGCGGTGAAGGTCGGTGAGGAGCACACCTACCGCTTCGTGGCGGAGGACCCGGGCACGTACTGGTACCACTCCCACCAGGTCTCGCACGAGCAGGTGATCGGTGGCCTGTTCGGCTCGCTGGTCGTGCATCCCGCCGATGCGCGACCGGACGCCCCGGTCGACGCACTAGCGGTCGCCCACACGTACTCCGGCACGCGCACCCTCAACGGTGAGGAGGGTGACGTCGCGTTCGTCGCCGAGCCCGGCACGGAGGTCCGGGTCCGCGTCGCCAACACCGACAACGGCCCGGTGGAGGTGTGGTCCGGCGCGCCGTACGTCGTCCGGGCCGTCGACGGGTTCGACCTCAACGAGCCCACGCCCGTCACCGGACGGAGCGTCACGCTGACCGCCGGCGCCCGGGTCGACCTGGAGGTCACGGCGCCCGAGGACGGTTCGGCGCTCCGCGTGCAAGTCGGCGGCGCGACGGCACTGATCATCGGCCCGGCGGGATCCAAGGCGGCCGAGGTCGAGCAGCCGCGCGAGAAGCTGGACCTGCTCCACTACGGCTCGCCGGCGCCGTTGCCCTTCGAGACCTCGGACCCGGACCGCGTCTTCGACTACGACATCGGCCGCCGTCCCGGCTTCCTCGACGGCCGACCCGGACTGTGGTGGACCGTGAACGGCCGCATGTACCCCGAGGTGCCGATGTACATCGTGCGCGAGGGCGATGTCGTGCTGATGCGGGTCCACAACGCCAGCAACGAGGACCACCCGATGCACCTGCACGGCCACCATGCGGTGGTGCTGAGCAGGGACGGCGAGAAGGCGACCGGCAGTCCGTGGTGGGTCGACTCGCTGCACGTCGACCAGGACGAGACCTACGAGATCGCGTTCGTGGCCGACAACCCCGGCCTCTGGATGGACCACTGCCACCAGCTCAAGCACGCGGCCGAGGGGCTGATGGCGCACCTGATGTACGACGGCGTGGACACGCCGTACCTGATCGGGGGAGCGGCCGACAACCACCCGGAGTAGCGGACGCTCACGTTCGCGGGCACGGGAATAGCCAGGACCAAGCTCCTGTTCGTATAGTTGAAACTGAAACTATTAAGGAGCAGTCAGATGCAGTTCGGGATCTTCACCGTCGGGGACGTCACCGTCGACCCGACCACGGGCGTCGCGCCGACCGAGCACGAGCGCATCAAGGCGACGGTCGAGATCGCCAAGAAGGCCGAGGAGGTCGGGCTCGACGTCTTCGCCACCGGCCAGCACCACAACCCGCCGTTCATCCCCTCCGCACCGACCACGACGCTGGCCTACATCGCGGCCCAGACGGAGCGGATCCTGCTGTCGACGTCCACGACGCTGATCACCACCACCGACCCGGTGCGGATCGCCGAGGACTACGCCACTCTCCAGCACCTCTCCGACGGCCGGATGGACCTGATGATGGGGCGCGGCAACACCGGACCGGTGTACCCGTGGTTCGGCAAGGACATCCGCGACGGCATCCCGCTCGCGATCGAGAACTACCACCTTCTCCACCGGCTGTGGCGCGAGGAGGTCGTCGACTGGGAGGGCAAGTACCGCACGCCGCTCCAGGGTTTCACCTCGACCCCGCGTCCGCTCGACGGCGTCCCGCCGTTCGTCTGGCACGGCTCGATCCGGTCTCCCGAGATCGCCGAGCAGGCGGCGTACTACGGCGACGGCTTCTTCGCCAACCACATCTTCTGGCCGGCCTCGCACACCGAGCGGATGATCAGGCTCTACCGGCAGCGCTTCGAGCACTATGGCCACGGCTCCGCCGACCAGGCCATCGTGGGCCTCGGCGGCCAGGCGTTCATGCGCAAGAACAGCCAGGACGCCGTGAATGAGTTCCGGCCCTACTTCGACAACGCCCCGGTCTACGGCCACGGCCCGTCCCTGGAGGACTTCTCGGCCCAGACCCCGCTGACCGTGGGCAGCCCGCAGCAGGTCGTCGAGCGGACCCTGGGCTTCCGCGAGTACGTCGGGGACTACCAGCGTCAGCTGTTCCTGATGGACCACGCCGGGCTGCCGCTGAAGACGGTGCTCGAGCAGCTCGACCTGCTCGGCGAGGAGGTCGTGCCGGTGCTGCGGCGGGAGTTCGACGCGCTCAGGCCGGACGGCGTGCCGGGCGCACCCACCCACGCGGCTCGCGTCGCCGCCGCGGAGAGCACTCCCCAGGGGGTGACCGCGTGATGAGGAGGCTCGTCATCGTCTCGGCGGGACTGTCGGTCCCGTCCTCCACCCGGCTGCTCGCGGACCG
>NZ_DASSCL010000104.1:0-21714 GCF_035697785.1 Nocardioides sp. | reverse complement strand
TGGAGCGCAGCGGTTCGGGTTCCGCGGTCACCAGCCGGTCGAACGTCGGCTTCCCCCAACCGATGGCGCCCTCGGGCGGCCTGCGGCGCACGACCTTGCGGCGCTTGCGGGGATCGTCGCCCGCCTTGGCGATCGCCGTCGCGTTCTCCACGACGTGGTCGGGCGCCTGCACCACGACGGTCCCCGACGTGTCGTAGCCGGCCCGGCCCGCGCGTCCGGCGATCTGGTGGAACTCACGCGCCTTGAGGACCCGTGTCCGGCGGCCGTCGTACTTGGTGAGGGCGGTGAGTACGACGGTCCGGATCGGCACGTTGATCCCGACGCCCAGGGTGTCGGTGCCGCAGATGACCTTGAGCAGGCCGGCCTGGGCCAGGGTCTCCACGAGGCGGCGGTACTTCGGCAGCATCCCCGCGTGGTGCACGCCGATGCCGTGGCGGACCAGGCGCGACAGCGTCTTGCCGAAGCCGGGCCCGAACCGGAAGTCACCGATCAGCTCGGCGATGCGGTCCCGCTGCTCACGGGTCGCGACGTTGACCGACGTGAGCGCCTGGGCCCGCTCGAGCGCGGCGGCCTGCGTGAAGTGCACGACGTAGACCGGGGACTGGTTCGTGGTGAGCAGCTCCTCCAGCGTCTCGTGCAGCGGCGTCTCGGCCCAGGAGAAGTGCAGCGGCACGGGACGCTGCATCGAGGACACCACCGCGGTGTCCCGGCCGGTGCGCCGCGTCAGGTCGTCGCGGAAGAACGAGACGTCGCCGAGGGTGGCCGACATCAGCAGGAACTGCGCGTGCGGCAGCTCGATCAGCGGGACCTGCCACGCCCAGCCGCGGTCCGGCTCCGCGTAGAAGTGGAACTCGTCCATCACGACCTGCCCGACGTCCGCCGCCTCGCCCTCCCGCAGCGCCTGGTTGGCCAGGATCTCGGCGGTGCAGCAGATCACCGGGGCGGTCGGGTTGACCGAGGCGTCGCCGGTCAGCATCCCGACGTTGTCCGGGCCGAACACGTCGCACAGCGCGAAGAACTTCTCGCTGACCAGCGCCTTGATCGGCGCGGTGTAGTAGGTGCGCTCGCCACGGGCCAGGGCGGTCGCGTGCGCGGCGGTGGCCACCAGGCTCTTCCCGGACCCGGTCGGCGTCGAGAGGATCACGTTGCTGCCGGTGAGCACCTCGAGGAACGCCTCGTCCTGTGCCGGGTACAGCGTGATGCCCTGTCCGGCGGCCCAGTTGGTGAACACGTCGTACACGTCGTCGGGGTCGGGGGCACGGCGTACGCCGGGGTCCGGGGTCGGGAGCAGGTCCGTCAGGGTCATCAGGCAGCCATCGTCCCTGATCGTCCCGCCGGCGCGGCGAAGCAGGCCTCTTGCCGTGCGTTTGGACCCTTGTCGAAGCGGCAACTTGTAGGGAGACGAAGGAGGTGCCCGTGTTCCCGTCCCGATACATGCCTTGCCCGTCCTGCGGCGAGTCGGTCGAGCGAGTCGAGGCCGAGACCCACGCCTGCGATCCGGAGCGCGTGGTGAGCCACCGGATGTTCATCCTGCGCGAGGAGGTCGCCGCCTTCGAGCGGCAGTTCCAGGAGTTCGCGGACACCCGCGAGGGCCGGTTCGAGGTCTGGGTGGCGTCCCGTCAGGTGCGGTCGTCCCGGCAGGCGTAGCCACCGGCCCGCCTAGGCTGGGCGGGTGCGCATCGCCACCTGGAACGTCAACTCGCTCCGCTCCCGCATCGACCGCGTCGAGGCGCTGCTGCAGCGCCATGACGTCGACGTGCTGGCGTTGCAGGAGACGAAGGCGCGCGAGGACCAGCTCCCGCTGATGGGGCTCCAGGCACTCGGGTACGACGTCGCGGCCGCCGGCACCAACCAGTGGAACGGCGTCGCGATCATCAGCCGGGTCGGGCTGGACGACATATGCGTCGGGTTCGAGGGGATGCCCGGCTGGGGCGACCCGGTCGCCGCCGAGTCGCGGGCGCTCGGCGCGGTCTGCGGCGGAATCCGGATCTGGTCCCTCTACGTGCCCAACGGCCGGAAGGTCGGCGACCCGCACTACGTCTACAAGCTGGACTGGCTGGCCCGGCTCCGCGACGCCGCACGGGGCTGGCTCGAGGACGACACCGCCCTCGTCGGCGACTGGAACATCGCACCGCAGGACGACGACGTCTACGACATGGCGGCGTTCGCCAAGGACACGCACGTCACGCCGCCCGAGCGTGCGGCCTTCCAGGCCTTCCTCGACGACGGGTACGTCGACGTCGTACGGCCGCACGCCCCTGGCCCCGGCGTCTTCACCTACTGGGACTACTACCGGCAGCGCTTCGAGCGCAACCGCGGCATGCGGATCGACTTCGTGCTCGGCTCACCCCGGCTGGCCGGGCGGGTGACCGGTGCCGTGATCGACCGGGACGAACGCGCCGGCCAGGGCGCGAGCGACCACGCGCCCGTGATCGTCGACCTCGACTGACCTCCTTCCTGGATACGACGCGACGTATCGGTCGTCCAACCAGGGCTGAAACAGCAGAAACGTCGCGTCGTATCCGAATCTGTCGGCGGACGTCGGCATCCTGGCGACATGGACATCGAGACGTCACTGTCGCTGCTGGTCGTGCTGCTCGTCGGGCTGGTCATCGGCGCGGGCGGCGGCTGGCTGCTGGCACGCGGCCGGGCGCTCGGCCACGACGCCGCGATCTCCCGCCGCGAGCTGGAGTCGCGGGCGGCCGACCACGCCGTCGTACGCGAGGGTCTGCAGCGGTTGCACGACCAGCTCCGCGACGTCGAGCAGCACCGGGTGTCCTGGCAGAGCCAGCTCAAGCAGCAGGTCGAGGACGTGCGCCACTCCACCGACTCGCTGCGCCGCGAGACGTCCTCGCTGGCGACCGCGCTGCGCCGCCCGCAGGTCCGCGGCCGATGGGGCGAGCTGCACCTGCGGCGTGCGGTCGAGCTCGCCGGACTGGTCGCACGCTGCGACTTCGACGAGCAGGTCTCGCTCCGCCGTGCCCCGGCGCCGGGCTCCGCCGCGACTGACGCGCTGCTCCGGCCCGACCTGGTGGTGCACCTCGCCGGCGGCAAGCAGGTCGTCGTCGACGCGAAGGTGCCGCTCGACGCGTTCCTCGACGCGACCTCCGCCGATGACGAGGAGGAGCAGCTCGCGCACCTGCGCCGGCACGCCCGCCAGCTGCGGCAACACGTCGACGTGCTGGCCGGCAAGGCCTACTGGCGGAGCCTCCCGGCCTCCCCCGAGTTCGTGGTGCTGTTCGTGCCCGGAGAGTCGTTCCTGTCCGCCGCGCTCGAGGCGGACCCCTCCCTGATCGAGTACGCCGCCACCCGCCAGGTCGTGCTGGCGACCCCGACGACGCTCATCGCCCTGCTCCGCACGGTGGCGCACGCCTGGACGCAGGAGGCGCTCGCCGACAAGGCCCGCGAGATCCACGTGCTCGCCCGTGACCTCCACGAGCGGATCGCGACGATGGGCGACCATCTCGACAAGGTCGGGCGATCACTCACCGCGGCGGTCGGCGCCTACAACCGGGCGATCGGGTCCCTCGAGTCGCGGGTGCTGGTGTCGGCCCGCCGGCTGCAGGACCTCGAGGTCACCGGCCAGGACCTCCCCAGCCCGGGCGTCGTCACCGACGCGCCCCGCCAGCTCAGTGCGGCCGAGCTGCTCGACGCCGTGGCGGAACCGCGCCCGGAGCTGCCCGAGGACCCCGACGGTCCGACCGCTGCCGACGACGCGTCCTGGCGCACCGCGTGAGGGCGCTCCGGGCTACGGCGCGTCGCCGCGGGCCGGGAGTGTCGCCGCCCTAGTTTGGAGGCGTGAGCAGCACCACGCACACCGCCCCGAGGAGGACCCTCTGGGAGGAGGGGCGCCACCCCGGTCGGTTGGTCCGCACCCTCACCGCGACGGTCCTGCTCTCCGTCGCGCTCGCCGACACCCTGGTCTTCGACCGGCTCACGCTGCTCTTCGACCTCACGTTCGTGGTCACCTGCGTCGCCGCGGCCCTCGCCGTACGCCAGCGCGACTTCTTCATCGTCGGCGTGCTGCCACCGCTGTCGATGCTGGTGATCGTGGCGATCCTCGCGGGGACCAGGCGGGTGGCCGTGGCAGACCCCGGGGACGGCCTGGTGCAGGCGACCGTCTCCGGTCTCGCGCACCACGCCGGTGCGCTCGTGGTCGGCTACTCCCTGACGCTGGCGATCCTGGTGCTGCGCCAGGTGGCGTACCGCAACGCCGGCACCATCCGCGCCGGCGCTCGCCCCGCCCGGACCTCGACCGCGCGCACCGTCGCCGCGCAGCCGCAGCGGCAACCACATCCCGGGTCCTCGGTGCCGAGCCAGCGAACGGTCGAAGCACCCCTCCGCCACGCCCGCTGACCGGCGCGGGGTCGGATCAGCGGCCGCGCGCGCTCTGGGAGAAGGACGCCGCGCTGTGGCCGCCACCGGAGCGGGTGCCGCCGGCGGTCCGGCCGCTGTCGTTCCGGGTGCCACCGGTCGGGCGGCCCTGGCCGCCCCGGCTGCCGCCGTTGCGGCCGTTGGGTTTCGCGCCCCCGGAGTCGCCCGCCGTGGAGCCGGACCCGTTGCCTCGGCCACCGCGGCGCCGTGAGGATCCCGAGGCACCGCCGCGCGAACCGCTGGGCGAACCGTTCCGCGAGCCGCGGCCGGACCGGGGAGCCGGCACCGTCTCGGCCGGAAGGTCGGCGACCTCGACGAAGCTGCGCTGCCCCGGCGCGATGTCGTGCAGCAGGGCGTGCCCCGGCGCCACCTTGGTGACGGTGGGCTTGATCCCGGCCCGGCGGGTCAGGTCGCGGACGTCGGACACCTGCGCGTCCATCATCACCGTCACCACCGTGCCGGAGGCCCCGGCGCGGGCGGTGCGGCCGGAGCGGTGCAGGTAGGCCTTGTGCTCGACCGGCGGGTCCGCGTGCACGACGAGGCCGACGTCGTCGACGTGGATCCCGCGGGCGGCGATGTCGGTGGCGACGAGCGTGCTCGCACGGCCGGAGGAGAACGCCTCCAGGTTGCGGGTGCGCGCGCCCTGGGACAGGTTGCCGTGCAGCTCGACGGCGGGCACCCCGCGCATCGAGAGCTGCCGGGCCAGTGACTTCGCGCCGCGCTTGGTGCGGGTGAACATCACCGTGCGGCCAGGTGCGGCGGCGAGGTCGGTGATCACGTCCAGACGCCCGGTCGGCGTCACGTGCAGCACGTGGTGGGTCATCGTGCCGACCGGCGAGCGGTCGGAGTCGACGCTGTGGACCACAGGGTTGGTGAGGTACCTCTTCACCAGCACGTCGACGCCGGCGTCGAGCGTGGCCGAGAACAGCATCCGCTGGCCGTTGCTCGGGGTCCGGTCGAGGATCCGACGTACGCCGGGGAGGAAGCCGAGGTCGGCCATGTGGTCTGCCTCGTCGAGCACGGTCACCTCGACCTGCCCGAGGTCGACGTGGCCGGAGCGCATGTGGTCCTCGAGCCGGCCGGGGCAGGCGATCACGATGTCGACGCCGTTGCGCAGCGACTGGATCTGCCGGGCCGGCTTCACTCCGCCGAACACGGTCATCGAGCGCAGGCCGAGCGTCTTGGCGAGCGGCGCGAGGGCCGCCTCGATCTGGGTGACCAGCTCACGGGTCGGCGCCAGGATCAGGCCCCGGGGTGCCTTCGAGCGGGTGCTGCGGCCGCTCGCGGCGAGCCGGGCCAGCAGCGGCAGCACGAACGCGTAGGTCTTGCCCGAGCCGGTGCGGCCGCGGCCGAGCACGTCGCGGCCGGCCAGCGAGTCGGGGAGCGTCGCGCTCTGGATGGGGAAGGGCGTGTCGATGCCGGATTCAGCGAGCAGGGCGACCAGTGCCGGGGGCAGGTCGAAGTCCGCGAAGGAGGCAGGGGTGGACGGTGCGAGGGGGCGGTGGTCCGCCATAGGGATGACTCCGGTGGTCGATGGGTCGTCCTGCCCGGCGCGGGAAACCTGTGCCCGCGGCGCTCGGTGGATGACGAGAAGGAGAAACGGCCCGAGGCAGAACTGATGGGGCCGCTGTGACCACTCTACGGGCAACAGCGTCGGTACGACGAACCCGCCGCGGTGAGCCCGGTCACGCCTCGCGCTGCGTCAGGCGCGCGCCTTCTCCGCGGCCCGGATGTCGCGGCGCAGCTCGGGCGGCAACGCGAAGATCAGCGACTCCTCCGCGGAGTGCACCGCCTGCGCGTCCGGGTAGCCGCGCTCGGCGAGGAACGCGAGCACCCCGTCGACCAGGTCCTCGGGGACGGACGCGCCGGAAGTGACGCTGACCCGCTCGACGCCCTCGAGCCAGGCCTCGTCGATCTCGCTCGCGTCGTCGACGCGGTGCGCCGCCTTGGCGCCGGCCTCGAGGGCCACCTCGACGAGGCGCACCGAGTTCGACGAGTTGCCGGAGCCCACGACGATCACCAGGTCCGCGGCGCGCGAGATCTCCTTGATCGCCATCTGCCGGTTCTGGGTGGCGTAGCAGATGTCGTCGGACGGCGGGTCCAGCAGCTGCGGGAACCGCTCGCGGATGGCGTCCACGATCGTCATGGTCTCGTCGACCGACAGCGTCGTCTGCGAGAGCCAGGAGACCTTCGCCGGGTCGCGCACCTCGATGTTCGCGACGTCCTCGGGGGTCTGCACGAGCTGGATGTGTTCGGGAGCCTCGCCGGCCGTGCCCTCGACCTCCTCGTGCCCCTGGTGGCCGATGAGCAGGATGTCGTAGTCCTCGCTGGCGAACCGCCGCGCCTCGTGGTGCACCTTGGTGACCAGGGGACAGGTGGCGTCGATCGTCTTCAGCGACCGCTCCTCGGCCTGCTTGTGCACCTCCGGCGAGACACCGTGAGCGGAGAACACGACGGTGGCGCCCTCGGGCACCTCCGCGACCTCCTCGACGAACACCGCGCCGCGGGACTCGAGGTTGGCCACCACGTGCTTGTTGTGCACGATCTGCTTGCGCACGTAGACCGGCGCGCCGTACAGGTCGAGCGCCTTCTCCACCGTGATCACGGCTCGGTCGACACCGGCGCAGTAGCCGCGCGGCGCGGCGAGCAGCACCGAGCGCTCGGCCTCGGCGGCATCGAGCACAGGGGGCATCCCGAGGTCGGAGGTGGTCATTCGGGGTCCCCGCGGCGGTGCGAGCCCTTCGATTGGCAGAGGAGGGCCCGCAGCGAGCAGCGTCGTGGGGTGATCATCGCTCCATCGTAGGTGGTGGCCCGTAGGGTGCTCCCGTCCGGAGTACGTCGTGCGCGGGAGGGGTGACATGGGTCTCGACACGTCCCCCGAGAAACCTGCCCCAGTGCGCCAGATCGCCAACCTGATCGCCGGCTGGGTCGACCGCCTGGGCCCGGTCTGGGTGGAGGGACAGGTCGCCCAGCTCAGCCGGCGCCAGGGCATGAACACCGTCTTCCTGACCCTGCGCGACGCGGTCGCCGACGTGTCCGTCCCGGTCACCTGCTCACGACAGCTGTTCGACTCGCTCAACCCCCCGGTCGTGGAGGGCGCCAGCATCGTGGTGCACGCCAAGCCGTCCTACTACGCCAACCGCGGCACCCTGTCGCTGCGGGCGGCCGACATCCGGATGGTCGGACTCGGTGAGCTGCTCGCCCGCATCGAGCGCCGCCGCCAGCTGCTCGCCGCCGAGGGCCTGTTCGCCCGGGAGCGCAAGCGCCCGCTCCCGTTCCTGCCCCGGTGCGTCGGACTGGTCACCGGTGGCGGTTCCGCCGCCGAGCGCGACGTCCTAGAGGTCGCGCGTCGGCGCTGGCCGGCCGTGGAGTTCCGGGTCCTGCACACCGCCGTGCAGGGACCCAACGCCGCCGCCGAGGTGATGGCCGCCCTCGGACGTCTCGACCGCGACGACCGGGTCGACGTGATCGTGATCGCGCGCGGCGGGGGCTCGGTCGAGGACCTGCTGCCGTTCTCCGACGAGGGACTGCTCCGGGCGGTGTTCGCCGCGACGACACCTGTCGTCTCCGCCATCGGCCACGAGCCCGACAGCCCGCTGCTCGACCTGGTCGCCGACCGCCGCGCCGCCACCCCCACCGACGCGGCCAAGACGGTCGTCCCCGACGTCGCCGAGGAGATCGAGCGGATCGCCCACGCCCGCAGCCGGATCCGCTCCTCGTTGGGCGCCTGGCTGGACCGCGAGCGGCACCAGCTCGACGCCCTGCGCGCCCGGCCCAGCCTCGCCGACCCGGTCAGCGGCCTCGACGACCGGTGGCACGAGGTCGTCCAGCTCCGCGACCGGTCGCGGCGGTCCATGCACCACCGGCTCGACCGGGCGCACGACGATCTCGTCCACCAGCTCGCGCGCGTGCGCGGCCTGTCCCCGCTGGCGACGCTGCGGCGCGGGTACGCCGTCGTGCAGGACGCCGACGGCCACGTCGTCACGTCCCCGGAGCAGACCCAGGTCGGCGCGCCGCTCCGGGTTCGGGTGGCCGACGGGCGACTCGGCGTACTCGTGCAGGAGACCGACCCGGACCCCGCCCCAGAGGAGAAGCCCGAAGATGACGAGTGACGTGCCGGAGCTGTCCTACGAGGAGGCCCGCGAGGAGCTGATCGACGTCGTGCGGCGGCTCGAGTCCGGCGGCGGCTCCCTCGAGGAGTCGCTGGCGCTGTGGGAGCGCGGCGAGAAGCTCGCCACCATCTGCCAGAGCTGGCTCGACGGCGCCCGGAGGCGGCTCGACGCCGCGGTCGCGAAGGACACCGACGCCGAGGAGTGACCCGGCGACTCAGCGCAGCGAGGCCACGAAGTCCGCGAGCACGTCGGCGTCGACCTCGTGGCCCACGACCAGGGTCGTCGTGCCCGCGTCCTGGCGCACCAGCGCGAGGTCGCCGCCGCCGTCACGCCAGGTGGTCCACTCCGCACCGGCGATGGAGACCGGGTCCGCACGCGTCGCGGCCTCGTCGACGTGCTGCTCCACCATCGTCTCGGCCAAGTCGGCCGACTGCTCGAGCCCGACGTACCGGTCGTCGTCGGTCAGCATGCCCAGGTGCCAGTGCTCGTCCGCGCCGGGCACGTACCTCGCCGTGGTGGCCCGCCACCCCGCCGGCAGGCTCGGCGGGGCGAGCACCTCGAACCCAGCCTGGTCGCGGGCGAAGTCGGCGTCCCGCGTGTAGTCGATGGAGCGCACCGGACTGGCCGGGTCGTTGCGGTTGATCTCACGGAGCACCACGAAGGCGACGACGACAGCCAGGATCACCAGCATCGCGCCGATCAAGCCGGCGACGGAACGCTGGTAACGGCCGGCCTGTCCACTCACGCTCGGCATTCTGTCAGCCGGGTCCTCGGCCGGGACGACAGCCTCCGGCCGGGGCCACACCCCCTAACCGTCCTGACCGCCAGACCGCACTTGCGGAATCGGCCTGGGTGCAAGACGGGCGCAGATGCGGCATGCTGTGAGGGTGATCACCTACCGAGTTGCGGAAGCCGCCGGTGTGCTCGGTGTCAGCGACGACACGGTACGCCGCTGGATCGACGCCGGCCGCCTCGCCGCCGGCGCGGGCGACGACGGCCGGCTGCACGTCGAGGGCGCCGACCTGGCGGCGCTGGCCCGGTCCCTCGCGGACACCAACCCCGACGGCACCCCCCGGGCGTCGTCGGTGAGCGCCCGCAACCGACTCCGCGGCATCGTCACCGCGGTCAAGAAGGACACCGTGATGGCGCAGGTGGAGATGGTCTGCGGCCCCTACCGGATGGTCTCGTTGATGAGCACGGAGGCCGCCGACGAGCTCGGCCTGGCGCCGGGGGTGCTTGCGCTGGCGTCGGTGAAGTCCACCAACGTCGTGGTAGAGCTGCCGTGAGGCTCGGCGTCCTCCCGGTGCTGGTGCCGACGACCGTCCTCGCCGCCCTGGCTCTCACCGGCTGCACCGAGGGAGGGGCGGGCTCGTCAGGGTCCACCGACGGTGGCGGGCTCAGTGGCACCCTGACCGTGCTCGCCGCCGCGTCACTCACCGAGACCTTCGAGTCGCTCGCCGACGAGTTCGAGTCTCGCCACGACGGCGTGACCGTCGAGCTGGCCTTCGACTCGAGCGCCACCCTGGCCGAGCAGGTCAACCAGGGTGCGCCCGCGGACGTCCTCGCGACCGCCGACGAGCGCACCATGGCTCTCGTCGCCGACGCCGGCAACACGGCCGACGAGCCGCAGACGTTCGCCACCAACCGGCTGGTCCTGGTGACCCCCGCGGACAACCCCGCCGGCATCCAGGACTTCGCCGACATCGACGGCGACGACGTCGACTTCGTCGTGTGTGTCGAGTCCGCGCCGTGCGGTGCGCTGGCGGCCGCCGTCCTCGACGAGCAGGGCATCGACAGGGATCCCGCCAGCGAGGAGGTCGACGTCAAGGCGGTGCTGGCGAAGGTCGAGCTCGACGAGGCGGACGCCGGAATCGTCTACGCCACCGACGCGCGAGCAGCGAGGGACCGGGTCCGGGCGGTCGAGATCCCGGGGTCGGAGGGGGCGACCACGTCGTACCCGATCGCGGTGGTCGGCGACGCCGCCGAACCCGAGCTCGCCGAGGCCTGGGTCGACCTGGTCCTGTCCGACGACGGGCAGCAGGCGCTCCGGGACGCCGGCTTCGGCGCACCGTGACCCACACGTCCGGGGCCGCACTCGGCCGAGCCCCCCTTCGTCTGCTGGTGCCCGGGGTCCTCGGCGTCCTCTTCCTGGTGCTGCCGATGGTCGCGCTGCTGCTGCGGGTGCCCTGGCCGGACCTCGGCCGCCGGCTGCTCGAGCCCGAGGTCCTGGATGCGCTGCGGCTCTCGCTCGTGACGTCGGTCGCGGCGGTCGCGGTGGTCACCGCGGTCGGCATCCCGCTGTCGTGGCTGCTGGCCCGGGTCGACTTCCCGGGCCGGACGGCCCTGCGCGCGCTGGTGATCGTCCCGCTGGTGCTGCCGCCGGTCGTGGGCGGTGTCGCCCTGCTCTCCGCGTTCGGACGCCGGGGGCTGGTGGGCGGGCCGCTGTACGACACGTTCGGCGTCTCGCTCCCCTTCACCACGCTCGCGGTCGTGATCGCCCATGCGTACGTCTCGCTGCCGTTCTTCGTGCTCAGCGTCGAGGGGGCGATGCGGGCCACCAGCACCGAGCTCGACGCGGTGGCGGCGACGCTCGGCGCCAGCCGGTGGACCACCTTCCTGCGGGTCACGCTGCCGCTGGCGGGACCCGGTGTGCTCGCCGGGCTGGTGCTCAGCTGGGCCCGCGCGCTCGGCGAGTTCGGCGCCACCATCACGTTCGCCGGCAACTACCCCGGCACCACCCGCACCATGCCGAACGCCATCTACGTCGCCCTGCAGGCCGACCAGGACGCCGCCGTCGTGCTCAGCGTGATCCTGATGGCGGTATCGGTGGCCGCGTTGGCGCTGATGCGGGAGCACTGGTTCGACCAGGCCATCCGTGGCGGTGCGCCGCGATGAGCACGCTCGACGCCCACGTCGTCGTACGCCGTCCGGGGCACACCGTCGACGTCACCCTCACCGCGGAGCCCGGCGACGTGATCGCCGTCATCGGGCCCAACGGCGCCGGCAAGTCCACGCTGGTCCGGGCGCTCGCCGGTCTGGTGCCGCTCGACGAGGGTCACGTCCGGGTCGGCGAGAGCACCTGGGACGGCGCCGGGGCCCGCATCGACACCCGGCAGCGAGGGGTCGGCATGGTGTTCCAGGACGGTCTGCTGTTCCCTCACCTCACGGCGCTGGGCAACGCGGCGTTCGGCCCCCGCAGCCGCGGCCGGCGCCGGCGCGAGGCCGAGCGGCTCGGTCGGCAGTGGCTCGACCGGCTCGGTGTCGGCGACCTCGCGGACCGCAGGCCGGCCCAGCTGTCGGGCGGTCAGGCGCAGCGGGTCGCGATCGCGCGGGCCCTGGCCGGTGAGCCGCGGCTGCTGCTCCTCGACGAGCCGCTCTCGGCGCTCGACGTCGGGGTCGCGATGACGCTGCGCAGCGAGCTCTCCCGCCACCTGGCGGACTTCGGCGGCATCGCCGTGATCGTCACCCACGACGCCATCGACGCGCTGACCCTCGCCAACCGGGTGCTGGTGATCGACGACGGCGTGGTGACCCAGGAGGGCGTCCCCGCCGAGGTGGCGGCGCAGCCCCGCACCGCCCACGTGGCCCGGCTGGTGGGCCTCAACGTGCTCGCCGGCGAGAGCACCGGCACCACGGTGACCCTGCCGGACGGGCTGACGGTGGTGTCGGTGACGGCGGTCGACGGACCGGTGAACGCGTGCTTCAGTCCGGCCGCGGTCACCCTCACCCGAGAGCCGCCGTCGGGGTCGGCTCGCAACCGTTGGGAGGGGCGCGTCTCCTCCGCCGTACCGCACGGACCCGCGGTCAGGGTGCACCTCGACATCGGCACGGGACTGTTCGCCGACGTCACCCCTGAGTCGGCCGCCGCGCTGGGGTTGACCCCCGGCGCTCGAGCGTGGGCCTCGGTGAAGGCGACCGAGATCTCGGTCCACCGGAGCGCCTGAGATGGCCTAGGCTGCCGGGCATGGTCGACGCCCCGCAGCCGCAACTCTCTCCCGGACTGTCCGCAGCCCACGAGGCACCGGACCGCAACCTCGCCCTCGAGCTCGTCCGCGTGACCGAGGCCGCCGCGATGGCGGCTGGGCGCTGGGTCGGCAAGGGCGACAAGAACGGCGCGGACGGCGTCGCGGTCAACGCGATGCGCGCCCTCATCTCCACGGTCGGGATGCGCGGTGTCGTCGTGATCGGCGAGGGCGAGAAGGACAACGCCCCGATGCTGTACAACGGCGAGGAGGTCGGCGACGGCACCGGTCCCGAGTGCGACGTGGCGGTCGACCCGATCGACGGCACCACGCTGACCGCCAAGGGCATGGCCAACGCGATCGCGGTCATGGCGGTCGCCCCGCGCGGCTCGATGTACGACCCGTCCGCCGTGTTCTACATGGAGAAGCTGGTGACCGGGCCCGAAGCCGCCGACCTCGTCGACATCCGCTACCCGGTCGCCGAGAACATCCACCAGGTCGCGAAGGCCAAGGGCAGCGCGCCGGAGGACGTCACGGTGGTGCTCCTCGACCGCCCCCGCCACGAGAAGATCGTCGAGGAGATCCGGGCCACCGGGGCGCGCATCAAGTTCATCGTCGACGGCGACGTCGCAGGCGCGATCATGGCCGCCCGCCAGGGCACCGGCATCGACCTGCTGATGGGTGTCGGCGGTACGCCGGAGGGCATCATCGCCGCCTGCGCGATGAAGTGCCTCGACGGCGTCATCCAGGGGCGCCTGTGGCCGAAGGACGACGAGGAGAAGCAGCGCGCGATCGACGCCGGCCACGACCTCGACCGGGTGCTCTACACCGACGACCTGGTCACCGGCGACGACGTGTTCTTCGTCGCGTCCGGCATCACCGACGGCGAGCTGATGCAGGGCGTCCGCTACCGCGCCGGTGGCTGCAGCACCCACTCGCTCGTGATGCGCTCGCGCAGCGGCACCATCCGCTCCATCACCTCCGAGCACAAGCTGCGCAAGCTCAAGTCCTACTCGGCCGTCGACTTCGAGCACTAGGCGCCTGGTGCCCGACGAAGCCCCGTTCGTCCTCGTCGGCGAGGCGCTCGTCGACATCGTGATACCGGTCGAGGGCGAGCCGACCGACGCGCCCGGGGGCTCCCCTCTCAACGTCGCCGTCGGCCTGTCCCGACTCGGCATCGACTCCCTGCTGGTCACCGAGCTAGGCGACGACGACTACGGACGGCTCGTGCACGACCACGTGACCGGCAGCGGGGTGCGCCTCCACGAGGGCAGCGTGGTCAGCGGCCACCGCACCAGCACGGCGACCGCCCACCTCGACGAGCACAACGCCGCGACGTACGACTTCGACCTGAGCTGGACGCTCGGCCCGCGCACCCTTCCTCGCCCTGCGCGCGGACTCCACGTCGGGTCGATCGGTGCGTCGCTCCGCCCGGGCCGCGACGCCGTCGTCGACCTGCTCGACCAGGCGGTCGACGCGGGTGTGTTCGTGACCTACGACCCCAACGCGCGCCCGGTCTTCCTGCCGCCCGCCCCGCAGGCCTGGGAGGACCTGAACGAGGTCGCGGCGCACGCCGACCTGGTGAAGATGAGCGACGAGGACGTGCACGCGTTCGCGCCCGCCAGCACACCGGCCGAGGTCGCGGGACACCTGCTCGACAACGGGCGCACGCGTCTGGTCGTGGTGACGCACGGCGGCACGGCCGCCGAGGCCTTCACCCGGGCCGGCTCGGTCACGGTGCCGTCGCCGCGCGTCGAGGTCGTCGACACGGTGGGAGCCGGTGACTCGTTCATGGCCGCGCTGATCGCGGTCACCATCGACTGGGGTCTCGACCTCAACCGCTCCCGGGTCGAGGCGCTGCTCGCGGCCGCTCACACGGTCGCGGGCATCACCTGCTCGCGACGCGGGGCCGACCCGCCGACGCGCTCGGAGCTCCCGCCGGGCTGGCCTGCCGGCTGACGGCTTCGTCGCGGCGGGCCCGGTTGGCCGCGAGCGTCGAGGCGACGACGTCGAGCACCACCGGGTCGAACGCCATGCCGAGGTGGCTGGTGCGCACCTCCACCGTCTTGGCCTGCGGGTCCAGGCAGCCGCGCCAGTCGATGATGCCGTCGCGACGGGAGAACACCGAGGTGAACGCGACGCCGCGCTCGACCGGCGAGCGGGCCTCCTCCCAGCTGGTCCGGGCGCAGTCGCCCGAAGTGCAGTCCGCTCCCATCATCGAGCCGAGGCCGACGCGTTGCAGCCGGACGACCAGCGCGAGGTCGAGGACGAGGAGCCTGTGGGCGGCGCCCGGGGCGAGCAACGGGCTGCCCAGCGTCACGATGCCCTCGACCAGGTCGGGCCGCCGGGCCGCGAGCCCACGGGCCAGCAAGCCACCCAGGCTGTGCCCGACGATCGTGACCCGCCGGTCGCGCTTGGCGGCGATCGTCTCGATCCGCCGCTCGAGCGCCTCGGTCGCGGCCCGGGTGCAGCCGACGTTGGCATGCATCGTCGAGCGGTAGGTGCGGTGGCCGAGTCGACGCAGGTGCCGGGCCATCAGAGCCAGCGAGCCGTCTCCTGCCAGGAACCCCGGGACGAGCACGACGGGGTCCTGGCCGGGCTGGGGGCTCCGCGAGGCGTACGGCGGCTGCCGACGGCCGAGCCGCTCGCGGGTGCTGCGCCCGACGAAGCGCGCCGCCTCGGCAACGGCGCTGCCCTCGCGCGCGATCGCCCGCAGCCCGCGAGGTCCGGCGTAGCCGGGCGGGCAGAGGAACGTCGCCAGCGGTGAGTCCACATTTGTGACGGTAGCCACAGAAGGGACAGTTGAAACGTGAATCGCCGGACCGCGACCGAATCGAGACTCGATAAACTCGTTGCATGTCCCAGCTCGACGACACCCGCACCGCATCGTCGGCCTCCCCGTCCGACGAGCAGTTCGTGACCGTCGCGAGCCGCCAGGGTGACCTGGACATCTGCTACCAGACCTTCGGCGACGCCTCCAACCCCGCGATGCTGCTGATCATGGGCCTCGGCGGCCCAATGACGTGGTGGGACCCGCGCTTCTGCGGGCTGCTCGCGGAGCAGGGGTTCCACGTGATCCGCTTCGACAACCGCGACACGGGACGCTCCAGCCGCGTCAGGGGACGGGTCTCCCGCGCCGGGCTGGCGCGGTCGTTCATGGGCCGGGCCGCACCGCCGCCGTACCACCTCACGGACATGGCCGACGACGGCGTCGCGATCCTCGACCACCTCGGCCACGACGCCGCACACATCGTGGGCATCTCGATGGGCGGCATGATCGCGCAGACGCTCGCGGTGCACCGACCGGAGCGGCTGCTGTCGCTGACCTCGATCATGTCGACGACCGGCCGTCGCACCGTCGGCTGGCAGGACCCGCGGTTGCTGCCGATGCTCTTGGCGAGGCGGGGGTCGCGGGAGCAGTACATCGAGACCTCGGCACGGCTGTGGAAGCTGATCGGCTCACCGCTCTACCCCGACGCCACCGAGGCCGTGCGGGAGCGGGCCGCCGAGACCTGGGACCGAGGTGTCACCCCGGCGGGGGTGGCGCGGCAGATGTCCGCGATCCTGGCGCAGCCGGACCGCACCCCCAGCCTGCGCTCGCTTCAGGTGCCGGCGCTGGTCATCCACGGCATGAGCGACCGGATGGTGCACGTCTCCGGAGGGCGCGCCACTTCGCACGCGATCCCCGGGTCGGAGCTGCTGCTCGTGCCCGGCATGGGCCACGACGTGCCCCCCGACCTGCACCACACGTTCGTCGACGCCATCACCCGCACCGCCCGCCGCTCCCCCCGTTGAGACGCGCCTCCCGGGACGTGAAGGGTGGGTGAGGAGTGTTGAAGCGCGCCCCCGGGAGGTTGAGGTGTGGGTAAGGGGTGTTGACGCGCGCGCTTGAGAAGAGCAGCCCACCCCAGCGCGCGTCTCAACTCGCCGGGCCCGCGTCTCAACTCGCCGGGCCCGCGTCTCAACATCTCGGGGCGCGCGTCTCAACATCCCCGGGGCGCGTCTCAACGGGTCAGGGGATGGTGGCGAGCAGCTCGTCGAGGGCGTCGGCGAGGTAGTCCACCAGGTGCCACACGTCGGGCACCATCTCGCGGCAGGCGATGAACCCGAAGTCGAGGTGGCCGTCGTAGGAGAACAGCGTGACGTTGAGGCCGCCGGTCATGTCGGTCACGGCCGAGACCGGGTAGATGCCTTCGACCCGTGCGCCGGCGACGTACAGCGGCCGCGGCGGCCCCGGCACGTTGCTGACGAAGAGGTTGAACGGCACGCCGGGCAGCGTGGCCAGCCGGAACAGCGCCCTGGCCGCCAGCCCGGACAGCGCGGTCGGGATCGCGTGCGACAGGTCCTGAAGCAGCGTTGCCGGCACCGCGACGAAGTGCCGCTTCGCCTCCAGCATCGACGCCCTCATGGCCTCGGCGCGTGCCGCCGGATCCGCGACGTCGGTGGGCAGCGCGGCCACCATGACCGAGACCTGGTTGCCCAGCTCGCCCTTCTGGTTCTCGGTGCGCACGGAGACGGGTACGGCGGCGACCAGCGGCGTGGCGGGCAGCGCGTCGTGGTCGAGCAGCCAGCGGCGCAGCGTCGCGGCCACCAGGGTCATGACGACGTCGTTGACCGTCATGCCGTAGTGGTTGCGCACCCGCTTGACGTCGGCCAACGGCACCGAACCGTAGGCGAACCGGCGGTGAGCGGTGATCGGCCCGTTGAGCGGGGTGCGGGGCGCGCGCAGGTCTCGCGCGTCGAGCTCGGGCACCTCCTGTCCCAACGTCCGGCCCACCACCCCGGCCGCCTCACTGAGCAGTCGGACGCCCGGCACGTTGGCGGCCCCCGGGAGCTCGTCGAGGTAGGTGAGCGACTTCGGCACGGTGCGCAGCACCTCGACCGGGTTGAAGGCCAGGGAGGCGAGCCCGCGTCGCACCAGGTCGACGGTGCTCGGCATCGCGCGCGGGACGAACGGCTCGAGCTCGGGGACCACCTCGCGCGGCTCCGGGGTGAGATCCATGATCGTCTCGAGGATCTCCGAACCGGAGACACCGTCGATCGCGGCGTGGTGGATCTTGCTGTAGAACGCCGTCCGCCCGTCGGCCACACCGGTGATCACGTACGCCTCCCACAGCGGCCGCGACCGGTCCAGCTGGCGGGCGTGGATCCGGGCGACCTGCTCGCCCAGCTGCTCGAGGCTCCCCGGGCCGGGCAGCGCCAGCTCGCGCAGGTGGAACTCGATGTCGAAGTGCGGGTCGTCGACCCAGTACGGGCGGCCCAGCCCGAGCGGCACCTCGACGAGACGCTGCCGCAGGGGCGCCGCCAGGTGCAGCCGTGGCTCGAGGACGTCGCGTACCGCGTCGATGTTCCAGATGCCGTCCGGAGCCGTCGAGGGGTCGAGGACGATCAGGCTGCCGACGTGTCCGGTCGTCGTCGGTGACTCGACGTTGAGGAACTGGGCATCGAGAGACGTCAGCTGGCGCATGGTCCCAGTCTGACGACGAACGCCCGGGCCCGACAGTGGCGTCGGACCCGGGCGTCGATGCGCGTCGTGCTACTCGCTGAGACGCTCGCCGGTGTCGGTGTCGAACACGTGCACCTTGTGCGGGTCGGTGGTCACGTAGAGCGTGTCGCCCTTGTGCACCGAGTCGCGGGCGCTGACCCGGACGATGATGTCGTGCGGCGTACCCTCGACGCCGCTGGTGCCGTAGACGAAGCCGTCCGCGCCGAGCTCCTCGACCACGGTCACCTGCACGGGGAGACCGCCTTCCTCGGCGGAGACCAGCCGCCACGCCTCCGGGCGTACGCCGACGGTGACGTTGCCGTTCATGGTCTTGGAGGCCGTCTCGTCAACCGGCACCTTGTAGTCACCGAGCTTGACCTGACCCTCGACGGCGACACCCTCCATCAGGTTCATCTGCGGGGACCCGATGAACCCGGCCACGAACAGGTTGGCCGGCTTGTCGTACAGCTTCAGCGGCGTGTCGACCTGCTGCAGCTCGCCCAGCTTCATGACCGCGACGCGGTCGCCCATCGTCATCGCCTCGACCTGGTCGTGGGTCACGTAGACGGTGGTGACGCCGAGGTCTGCCTGCAGCTTGGCGATGTCGGTGCGGGTCTGCACGCGCATCTTCGCGTCGAGGTTCGACAACGGCTCGTCCATGCAGAACACCTGCGGGTTGCGGACGATCGCGCGCCCCATCGCGACGCGCTGGCGCTGGCCACCGGAGAGCGCCTTCGGCTTGCGCTCGAGGAACTCGCCGAGCCCGAGGATCTTCGCGGCCTCGTCGACGCGCTTCTTGCGCTCCTCGGCCGGGACCTTGGCCATCTTCAGCGCGAAGGCCATGTTGTCGGCGACGCTCATGTGCGGGTACAGCGCGTAGTTCTGGAAGACCATCGCGATGTCGCGGTCCTTCGGCGGCACCTTCGTGACGTCGCGGTCGCCGATCAGGATCTTGCCCGAGTTGACCTCCTCGAGCCCTGCGAGCATCCGCAGGCTCGTGGACTTGCCGCAGCCCGACGGGCCGACGAGGACCATGAACTCGCCGTCGTTGATCTCGAGGTCGAGGCCCGGCACCGCGGGGCTGTCGGCCCCGGGATACCAGCGTTGGGCCTTGTCGAAGGTGATGGTGGCCATGAGGTGTTGCTCCCTTCACCGGCAGGAACGTGCCGGACGATCCGTCGTAAAGGTGTGGCCCTGGCTGTTGCCGGGCTGAACCTCATCCTGCTGTGGCGGCCGTCACAGGGCAAGGGCGCGTCCGCCGCACAGACGCCCGCACCGTGGTTGCGTCTCACCGGAGGTCCGGTGCGGAAGTTGGTTGTGGACACGCGAGTGGCGCGGTGGAAGGCTGGATGTGTCTCAGATCACAGCACGGTAACGGGCACGTGAAGCGGACCACGAGGAGCAGAGATGAAGAACCCTAGGGTGGGACTCGCCGCACTCGCGGCGATGTGCCTTTTGACCGCCGGCTGCCTCCAGGGGGGCGACAGCGGAGACGACGGAGGTGACTCCGGAGGCGACTCGAGCGGCACCGCCGGTGCAGGCGGCAGCGACCCGGGCGATGGCGAGGTCGAGGTGTTCGGCGCGTTCGGTGCCGACGAGGCCAAGGCGTTCAACGAGGCGCTCACCGCGTGGGAGGAAGAGAGCGGCATCGACATCAAGTACACCGGCAACGCGGACTTCACCACGTTCATCCGCAGCCGGGTCCAGGGCGGGCAGCCGCCCGACATCGCGCTGTTCCCGCAGCCGGGGCTGTTGCTCGACCTGGCCGAGCGTGACGACATCGTCCCGGCCGACGAGTTCCTCGACATGGACGACCTCAACGAGTCGTTGATCCCCGGATTCCTCGACGCCGTCACCGACGACGAGGGCACGGTCTACGCCGCGCCGATGCGGATGGCCGTCAAGAGCCTGGTCTGGGTGCCCAAGCCGACGTACGCCGACGCCGGCTACAGCCTCGAGCCAGAGTCGCTGCAGGAGCTGGCCGAGATCGCCGACCAGATCAAGGCCGACGGCACCGCGCCGTGGTGCATCGGCTACGAGTCCGGAGCCGCCACCGGCTGGGTCGGCACAGACTGGATCGAGGAGATGGTCCTCCGGGTCGCCGGGCCGGACGTCTACGACCAGTGGGTCGCCCACGAGATCCCGTTCGACGACGACCAGATCAAGCAGGCCTTCGACGAGTACGGCAAGATCGCGCTCACCGAGGGCAACGTCCAGGGCGGCGGCGAGGCGATCGTGTCTCAGCCGTTCGGTGAGGCGGGCAACCCGTCGTTCGAGGACCCGCCGGCCTGCATGTTGCACCGCCAGGGCAACTTCGCGACGGGCTTCTTTCCCGAGGACGTGCAGGCGAACCTTGACGACAGTGTCGACGTCATGCTGTTCCCGCCGCTCGACGGCGGCTACGACGGCCAGCCCGTGCTCGGCGGCGGCGACATGGCCGCACTGTTCAACGGCGAGGACGACGAGTCCAAGGAGGTCATGGAGTTCTTGACCTCCGACGAGTTCGGAGCCGAGTGGGCGCAGGCCGGCGGCTGGCTCTCGCCGCACGCGACCTTCGACGCCTCCAACTACCCCGACGAGACGACCAGGAAGATCGCCGACCTCGTCGCCGAGGCCGACGTGTTCCGGTTCGACGCCTCCGACCTTATGCCGGCGGAGGTCGGCGCCGGAACGTTCTGGACCGGGATGGTCGACTGGACGACCGGCACCAAGACGACAGACGAGGTCACGGCCGACATCGAGGCCAGCTGGCCGAGCGGCTGACCGGACAGGTGGGGCGGGCGCGGTCTCGGGTCCCGCGCCGCCCCGCCTGCAGCCGCCCCTTCACCCGTCAGTCCGGCACGGCATCAGCAGGGAGGACCGCAGTGAGCGCGACCGCAGCCGAAGAAACCAGTCCAACACCCAGTGAGCAACCCGAGCGTCCACCTCGACGCAGCGCCGCCGCCGCATCACCGAGGAAGGCGGTCATCGGCGTCATCGGGCTGGTCATCACCATCTGGTTGTTCGCGAACCTCTTCATCTTCCTGAAGGACTTCGACCCGCCCAAGCTCGTGCAGGCGCTGGTCGCGATCATCGGCGGCGTCGGCGGCGCGATGCTGCTGTTCTACTTCATCAACCAGCTCGTGGAGTCTTTGCCGCTCAAGCTCAGCGTCAGGGTCATCCCCTACGCCTTCCTGCTGCCGGCCCTCGGGCTCCTGGCGTCGTTCATGATCTTCCCGACGTTCCAGACGATCGTGTACAGCTTCGCCAACGAGGACAGCACGGCGTGGGTGGGGTTCGACAACTACACCGACGTGCTGTCGGACCCCGAGTTCATCAACACGATCACCAACACCCTGCTGTGGCTGGCGATCGTGCCGATCACCACGGTGATCCTGGGCCTGATCGTCGCGGTGCTCGCCGACAAGCTCTCAGGCACCGGTGAGAAGGTCGCCAAGTCGATGATCTTCCTGCCGATGGCCATCTCGATGGTCGGAGCGGCAACGATCTGGCGCTTCGTCTACGCGTTCGCGCCGGAGGGTCGGCCACAGATCGGCCTGCTCAACGCGTTCTGGACGACGCTCGGCTTCGACCCGGTGTCCTGGCTGCAGGTCACGACCCTCAACTTCAACGACGTCCTGCTGATGGTCATCCTGATCTGGCTGCAGGCCGGCTTCGCCATGGTCCTGCTGTCGGCAGCCATCAAGGGGGTTCCCGAGGACACCCTCGAGGCCGCCCGCATCGACGGCGCCACCGAGGTGAAGATCTTCTTCCAGGTCGTGATCCCGCAGATCCGCGGCAC
>NZ_DASSCL010000103.1:0-3644 GCF_035697785.1 Nocardioides sp. | reverse complement strand
ACGACGCCGTCCTTGTACTTGTTCACGCCGCCCATGTCGATGCCCTCGAGCGTGGCGTTGACGCCGAACTGCTCGGACTCGCGCGCGGAGTCGGCGACCTCGGCGGCGTGCAGCAGCGCCTTGGTGGGGATGCAGCCGACGTGAAGGCAGGTGCCGCCCAGCTTGCCCTTCTCGACCAGCGCCACCATCAGGCCCAGCTCCGCGGCGCGCAGGGCGCAGGCGTAGCCGCCACTCCCGGCCCCGAGGACCACCACGTCGAACTCGTTGTTGCCGGCCGCGTTGGTGTCGGTCACCGTCTCTCCGCTCTTCTCGTCGGCTGCCAGGGGATCGCCCCGCAGGCACGTCCCGGCCATCTTTGCACCAAAGGCACGCCTGTCGACACCGGGTGTCCGG
This sequence comes from Nocardioides sp., assembly GCF_035697785.1. Taxonomy (GTDB): domain Bacteria; phylum Actinomycetota; class Actinomycetes; order Propionibacteriales; family Nocardioidaceae; genus Nocardioides_B. Next base: position 3,251 of record NZ_DASSCL010000103.1, on the reverse strand, counting down.
GCGCGGAAACGGCGTCCGGCTACGGCCATGCGCCACACTGGGGCCATGGGCTTGATGGACCGGTTCCGCCGCGGTGGGACGAAGATGCGACGGCCGCGCGGCAAGGGGCCGACCACGGTCCGCTCCTCCGACAGCGCCGACGCGCGGCACCTGACCGAGTGGGCCAAGTCCCGCCGCGGGGTCGAGGGGTTCGTCGAGCCGCGTACGGCGGTCACCGACGTGACGATCATGCTGGTCGCGCACGACGGCGAGTGGACCCGACGCAGGGTGCCGTCCGTCGAGTGGGCACACTCGTTCGCGAACAAGCACGGCATTCCGTCGTACGACGCCGCCGTCGTCGGCTACCCCGCGCGGATGCGGGAGTACAACCGCCGCAAGAAGGAGTCAGGAAGCTGACTGCTCCGCCACGTCGGTGAGGAGCTCGACCAACGTCGCCACCGCGACGCCGGTGCCGCCGGCCGTCACGTGGCCGTAGGCACCACGCTTGTTGAAGCCGGGCCCGGCGATGTCGAGGTGCGCCCAGCGCAGCCCCTCTGCGACGAACTCCTGCAGGAACGCCGCGGCGTAGATCGCGCCGCCGTAGAGGTCGACGTTGTGCTGCATCAGGTCGGCCACCGTGCTGTAGGTGCGCACCTTGACCGGCATCTCGTCGCTGATCGGCAGCGGCCACAGCTTCTCGCCGGCCCGGGTAGCGGCGTCTCGGATCTGCGTGACCAGTGCGTCGTCGTTGCCCATCACGCCGCCGATCCGGTCGCCGAGCGCCTGCTCGCAGGCTCCGGTCAGGGTGGCAACGTCGACCACGAGGTCGGGCTTCGCCTCCGAGGCCATCCCGAGCGCGTCGGCGAGGACGAGCCGGCCCTCCGCGTCGGTGTTGAGGACCTCGACCGTCCTGCCGCCGTACATCGTGAGCACGTCACCCGGCCGCGTCGCGGTGCCGGACAGCATGTTCTCCGCCAACGGCGCCCACGTCGTCACCGCCACCGGTAGGCCGAGCTCGGCGACCGCGAGGGTCGCGTTGACCACCGCGGCCGCGCCGGCCATGTCGCACTTCATGGTGGTCATCGCCGTGCCGGGCTTGATGGTGAGGCCGCCGGAGTCGAAGGTGATGCCCTTGCCGACCAGGGCGACGTGTGCCTTCGCCCCCCGCGGCTTGTAGGTCAGCTTCACGAGCCGGGGCGGGTTGCTCGACCCCTGGCCGACGCCGAGGATGCCGCCACACCCGTCGGCCGCGAGCTGCTTCTCGTCGAGCACCGTGACCTTGACGCCCTTGTGCGACTTGGCCGCGGCGACCACCTCGTCGGCGAGGACCGGCGGCGTGAGGTCACCGGGAGGGGTGTTCACCCAGTCGCGGGTGCGCGCGACCGCACCTGCGACCACCTGGGCGGTCTCGAAAGCGGCGCGGATGGACCTCGCACGCGCGGCGTCGCTGAGCACGACCACCTCGCCCGGGGCGTCGTCGTCGGTCGAGGACTTGTAGCGCGAGAAGGAGTAGCCGCCGAGCAGGAAGCCCTCCGTCATCGCGCGCACGTGCCCGGCGTCCTCGCCGGGGAGGGCCAGCGCGACGGAGGCGGCGTTGGACACGGTCCGGGCCGCGACGCCGGCGGCGCGGCGTACCACGTCGGGACCGACCTTGTCGGCGGGGCCGAGCCCGACCACGATCAGCAGCGGCGACTTGATCGTGCCGCCGGTGGGGATCTTGACGACTTCGCCCTTCTTGCCGGTGAACCCGAGGGCGGCCAGCAGCGGCGCGAACTTGCGCCCGTACGCCGACGCGACGTCCTGCCCGCCGGCGGCCGCAGCGACGCCCTTGCCGGCCGACACGACACCGATCACGACGGCGTCGGTGCGGGTCTTGGCGGGCGAGCCCTTGCGCAGCGTGTAGGTCGTCACCGCCCGAACTCTAGTCGCCGCCGAGCGGCTCGCAGGCTGGGGTAGGTTGCGGCCCATGCACCCTGTGGACGACCGCGAGACGGCCACCCCTTCCCCGGAGCTCAAGACCTCGCCGCTGCACGAGCGGCACCTCGCCCTCGGCGCCAAGCTGGCCGAGTTCGGCGGCTGGCTGATGCCCCTGGAGTACACCGGCGTCCTCAAGGAGCACAACGCGGTGCGCGACTCGGTCGGGGTGTTCGACGTCAGCCACCTCGGCAAGGCCGTGGTGCGCGGACCGGGCGCGGCGGCGTACGTCAACGCCTGTCTCTCCAACGACCTCGGCAAGATCCAGCCGGGGAAGGCGCAGTACACCCTCTGCTGCGACGACGCGAGCGGCGGCATCGTCGATGACCTGATCGCCTACCTGCACGGGGACGACCACGTCTTCCTGATCCCCAACGCCGCCAACACCGCCGAGGTCGTGCGCCGGCTCGAGGCGGACGCGCCCGACGGTGTCACGGTCGACAACCAGCACGACGACTTCGCGATCCTCGCCGTCCAGGGCACCCACTCCGACGAGGTGCTGGAGGCGATCGGGCTGCCCACCGGCCACGACTACATGTCCTTCACCGAGGCGGCGTACGCCGGGTCGTCGGTGATCGTGTGCCGCACCGGCTACACCGGCGAGCGCGGTTACGAGCTCGTGGCCCCCAACGAGGTCGCCGTCGAGCTGTGGGACGCGCTGATGCGCGCCGGCGAGCCCTACGCCATCACCCCCGCTGGCCTCGGTGCGCGCGACACGCTCCGCACGGAGATGGGCTACCCGCTCCACGGTCAGGACATCAGCCTCGACGTCACGCCGAACCAGGCCCGGCTCGGCTGGGCCGTGGGCTGGAAGAAGGAGGCCTTCTGGGGCCGCGACGCGCTGCTCGCCGAGAAGGAGAGCGGGGCCCGCCGTTTGTTGCGCGGACTGGTCGCCACCGGGCGCGGCATCCCGCGGCCGGGAATGCGAGTGCTGCTGACCCCGGACTTCGCCGTCGGCGCGGTCACCTCCGGCACGTTCTCGCCGAGCCTCAAGAAGGGCGTGGGGCTGGCCCTGATCTCCGCCGACGTCACCGAGGGCGCCGAGGTCTCCGTCGACGTCCGTGGTCGGCCCGAGGTGTTCACGGTGACCAAGCCGCCGTTCGTGACGCCGGGCGTCCGCGAGAGCTGACGGCGAGCTCCGCGCGGTCTCACACGAGGCAGAGCAGCACCAGCGACGCGGTGAAGGTCGCTTCCACGACCGCCCCGAGCACGTCGCCGGTGACCCCGCCGAGCCGCCGTACGGCGCGCCAGCCCAGCGCCGCACCCGCGAGCAGGCCGAGCGGGGCCCACGCCACGGC
>NZ_DASSCL010000102.1:0-23425 GCF_035697785.1 Nocardioides sp. | reverse complement strand
GAGTGACCCGGCCACCCGGCACGTCCAGATCATCGGCGGCAACGTCGCGACGCGGGCCGGCGCCCAGGCGCTCGTCGAGGCCGGCGCCGACGCCGTGAAGGTCGGCGTCGGGCCCGGCTCCATCTGCACCACCCGGGTCGTCGCGGGGGTCGGCGTACCCCAGGTCACCGCCATCTACGAGGCCGCCCAGGCCTGCAAGGCCGCCGGTGTCCCCGTGGTCGGCGACGGCGGCCTGCAGTACTCCGGCGACATCGCCAAGGCCCTGGTCGCCGGTGCCGACACCGTGATGATCGGCTCGCTGCTCGCCGGCTGCGAGGAGAGCCCGGGCGAGCTGATCTTCGTCAACGGCAAGCAGTTCAAGTCCTACCGCGGCATGGGCTCCCTCGGCGCGATGGCGTCGCGAGGCAAGAAGTCGTTCTCCAAGGACCGCTACTTCCAGGCGGACGTCGCCAGCGACGACAAGATCGTGCCCGAGGGCATCGAGGGCCAGGTCCCCTACCGTGGACCGTTGTCTGCGGTCGCCCACCAGCTCGTCGGCGGGCTGCAGCAGTCGATGTTCTACGTCGGCGCGCGGTCCATCCCCGAGCTGCAGGACCGCGGTCGCTTCGTCCGGATCACCTCGGCGGGCCTCAAGGAGAGCCACCCGCACGACATCCAGATGACCGTCGAGGCGCCCAACTACACCGGCCGCTGAGCCGGCCGGGTCGGTGCTGCGCGTCGACGTCGCCAGTGCCATCGCGCGGGCCCGCACCCTCGCGGCCCGACCCGGCATCGCCATGCTGGGCATCGCCGGCGCACCGGGTGCGGGGAAATCCACTCTCGCCGCGCGGGTCGCCGAGGCGGTGCCCGGTGCGGTCCTCGTCGGCATGGACGGCTTCCACCTCGCGCACGCGACGCTCGTCGAGCTCGGCCGGGTGGACCGCAAGGGCGCACCCGACACGTTCGACGCGGCCGGGTTCGTCGTGCTGCTGCGGAGAATCCGGGGTCTCGACGGGCTGGACCACCGGAGCGGGCTCCACCGAGACGAGGTCGTCTGGGCGCCACGCTTCCACCGCGAGATCGAGGATGCTGTGGCCGGCGCGGTCGCCGTGACCTCCGGCGTCCCCCTGGTGGTCACCGAGGGCAACTACCTGCTGCTGGACGACGAGCCATGGACGCAGGTGGCCGGGCTGCTCGACGAGTGCTGGTACCTCGACGTCGACGACGACCTCCGGCGTACCCGCCTCCAGGCCCGCCACGAGCACCACGGCCGGAGCCCCGAGGAGGCCCGCGAACGCACGTGGGGGAGCGACGAACGCAACGCGGCCGTCGTCGCCGCATCCCGCCACCGGGCGACGGTCATCGTGGCGGCGGACCCCGGATAGGCTCTCGGCCATGGACATCGAGATCGGTCGGGCGAAGCGCGCACGCCGGGCGTACTCCTTCGACGACGTCGCCATCGTGCCCTCACGGCGCACCCGCGACCCCGAGGAGGTCTCCGTCGCCTGGCAGATCGACGCCTATCGCTTCGAGCTGCCGATCATGGCCGCGCCGATGGACTCCGTCATGTCCCCGCAGACGGCGGTCGCGCTCGGCCAGCACGGCGGACTCGGCGTGCTCGACCTCGAGGGCCTCTGGACGCGGTACGACGACCCGAGCGACCTGCTCGCGGAGGTGGCCGGCCTGCACGGCGCCCAGGCCACGCGGCGGATGCAGGAGATCTACGCCGAGCCGGTAAAGCCCGAGCTGATCACCGCCCGGCTCAAGGAGATGCGCGAGAAGGGCGTCACCGTGGCGGGGTCGCTGTCGCCGCAGCGCACCAAGGAGTACTTCAAGACCGTCGTCGACGCCGGCGTCGACATGTTCGTCATCCGCGGCACGACGGTGTCCGCCGAGCACGTCTCCGGCCAGGCGGAGCCGCTGAACCTCAAGGAGTTCATCTACGAGCTCGACGTACCCGTGATCGTCGGCGGCTGCGCGACCTACCAGGCGGCCCTGCACCTGATGCGCACCGGCGCCGCCGGGGTGCTGGTCGGCTTCGGCGGCGGGGCGGCGCACACGACGCGCACCGTCCTCGGCGTCGCGGTGCCGATGGCGAGCGCGGTGGCCGACGTGGCCGCCGCGCGACGCGACTACCTCGACGAGTCCGGCGGCCGCTACGTGCACGTGATCGCCGACGGCTCGATCGGCCGCTCCGGCGACGTCGCCAAGGCGATCGCCTGCGGTGCCGACGCGGTGATGATCGGGTCGCCGCTGGCCCGCGCCTCCGAGGCGCCCGGCCGCGGCTACCACTGGGGGTCCGAGGCCTGGCACGCCCAGCTGCCGCGCGGCGAGCGCATCGAGATGGGCACCGTCGGCTCGCTCGACGAGATCCTCTTCGGCCCGTCCCGGGTCGCCGACGGCACTATGAACCTCGTCGGCGCGCTGCGCCGCGCGATGGCCACGACCGGCTACACGGAGCTCAAGGAGTTCCAGCGGGTCGAGGTCGTCGTCCAGTAGCGCGATGACTGCTCCGGGCACGCTGCGCGTCGCCGCCGCCCAGGCGTCGTCGGAGGCGGGCGACGTCGCGGCCAACGTGGCGACCGCCCGCGCCCTGGTCACGACCGCGGCCGACCGGGGCGCCCGGGTGGTGGTGCTGCCCGAGCTGTTCCTCACCGGGTACGCCGCGTCGGTGTGGGACCACGAGTCCGGGCTCGACCTCGAGGACCCCCGTCTCGCCCTGCTCGCCGAGGTGGCCGCGGACCGCGGCGTCGTCGTGGTGACCAGCGCGGCGGTCCGGCGGGCGCTGGATGAGACCACGCTGTCGGTGGTGCTGGTCGACGCCACCGGCGAGGTGAGCGCGCCGTACGACAAGCAGCACCTGTGCGGCGAGGAACGGGGCTTCTTCACGCCCGGCGACCACGGCGCCACGGTCGTCGTCGACGGCTGGGACCTGGGGCTGGGCATCTGCTACGACGGCTGCTTCCCCGAGCACGCTGCCGCGGCCGCGGCCGGCGGGGCGATGGCCTACCTCTGCCCCTCGGCGTACTTCACCGGCGCCGAGCACCGCCGCGACCTCTACTACGCCGCCCGCGCCATCGACAACGGCATCTACGTGGTGTTCGCGGGACTGGCCGGACGCTGCGGCGACCGGAACTTCAGCGGCGGCAGCGCCGTCTACGACCCCGAGGGCAGGCCGCTGGCCCGGGCCGGCGACGAGGACCCCGCCGTCGTCGTCGCCGACCTCGACCCGGCCGAGGTAGCCCGCGTGCAGGGCGAGGTCAACCCCGTGGCCCTCGACCGGCTCGACACCCAGGGCAAACGCGTCCGCGTCACGCTCTAACCTCGCACCAGCGCCTCCGGCGCGCGCACGGCCGACGGCTGGAGCAACGCCGCGACGGCGAACCAGCCCGCCGACCAGGCGGCGACGCCGAAGCCCTCGCCGAGCAGAATCATCGCGACCATGCTCGCCGACAGCGCCATGCCCGCGAACCGGGGCGTGACCCGGCGCCGGAGGTCGAGGACGGTCAGCGTTACGTAGCCGACCACGAGGAGCAGCAGCCCCAGCGTGAAGACCGGTCCGAGCACGTTGCGACCGGAGGCGAAGGTCGCGGCGGCCGAGACGGTAACCAGGCCGGCGCCGGATCCGGCGACCGCCCAGCCGGCGCGGGCGACCCGGTCCGGTGCCCGTCGCGACAGCATCCACAAGGCAGCGGAGCCAGCGGCCAGCGAGAGGGCGAAGGCGGCCTCGAGGATGTAGTCGAGCGCCGAGGTGAAGACCTCCGACTGCGTGTAGGGGATGTCCACCGCAGCGGTGACCGCGAACAGAGTGCCGGCGACGAGAGCCGCGCGGCGGGTGGTGACGAACATGGTTGCTCCCTTGACGAGCGCCGGCCACTCCGACGCGATCCCCGAAACCTAGGTACGCCGGGGGTGGCCGGTCGTCGGCCCGCGGGCGGAACTCGCCGTACGACCTAGGTCTGACGACGACCGTGCCGGTACGGCCCTACTCTTGCCGCACCATGCACCGCATCCACATCTCCCGAGGCGTCGCGTTCGACATAGCGCTCGCCGCCGCGCTGTGCCTCGTCGGGCTCTACGAGGTGCTCGTCGCCCCGCTCGCGGAGGACATCGTGGAGGGGCCGACCTGGCTCAACGTGCTCGCCGTGGTGGCCGGCTCGGTCCCGCTGGCCTGGCGGCGGCGGTATCCGTTCTGGGTCTCGGTCGCGGTCTACACCGTGCTCGCCGGCCGGGCGCTCCTGGTCGCGGAGCCCCTCGAGCTCTACTCGACGACGATCGCGGTCCTGGTCGCCACCTACACCGTGGCGTCGTACGCGCCGCTCAGGGACGCCGTCCTGGCAGCCGCGTTCTCGGCCCTTGCCATCGCCGTCGCCGTGGTCCGGGGCAGCGGCACCGACGCGGCCTGGGACCCGCTCGCGTCGGCGATCCTGCTCGGCTCTATCTGGCTTGTCGGCCGGGTAGTCGGGGTGCGCAACGAACGCGCGCGCACACTCCATGACGCCCGGGACCTGCACGCCGCCGAGGCGGTCGCGGAGGAGCGGGCCCGGATCGCCCGGGAGCTGCACGACGCGGTCTCCCACAGCCTGGCCGCGATCGCCCTGCAGTCCGGTGGCGCGCGCAACGTCCTCGACCACGACCCGGAGCGGGCGCGCGACAGCCTCGCGGTGATCGAGCGCACCGCCCGTCAGGGTCTCGAGGAGATGCGCCGGATGCTGGGTCTGCTCGGTGGAGCCGATGACGAGGAGGCGGCGCTCACCCCTCAGCCCGGCATCGGCCGCCTCGACGACCTGGTCGAGGCGGTGCGGGCCGCCGGCGTGGACGTCCGGGCCACCGTCATGGGCGAGGTCCGGCCGCTGCCCGCAGCGGTCGACGTCTCGGCCTACCGCCTGCTGCAGGAGGCGCTGACCAACGTGATGAAGCACGCGCGGGCCACCGAGGCGTCGGTGCTGGTGCGCTACCGGCCGGAGGTGCTCGAGATCGAGGTCGAGGACGACGGCGACGGAGCAGGCGCCGACGGCGGCACGGGCGGCTTCGGCCTGGTCGGGATGCGCGAGCGGATGCAGGTGCTCGGCGGCTCCGTCGAGGCGGGGCCGCGGCAGCCCGGTCCCGGGTTCCGGGTGGCAGCGCGGGTGCCCCTGTGAGCGCCCCTGTGAGCGGCCCTGTGAGCGCCCCTGTGAGCGGCCCTGTGAGCGCCCCAGTGAGCGCCCCAGTGAGCCGCCCAGTGAGCGCCCGGTGAGCACGCGGGTCCTGCTGGTGGACGACCAGGAGCTGGTCCGCGCCGGCCTCGACATGATGCTGACCGGGGTCGACGACGTGCAGGTCGTGGGGCAGGCGGCCGACGGGCTGGAGGCGGTGCGGCAGGTCGAGGCCTGCCGACCCGACGTCGTGCTGATGGACGTCCGGATGCCCGGCATCGACGGGATCGAGGCGACCCGGCGGATCCGCGCCGCCCCGATCGACGAGTCCGGCGAGCTGCCGCGGGTGGTCATCCTGACCACGTTCGACCTCGACGAGTACGTCTTCGAGGCGTTCCGGGCCGGAGCCAGCGGGTTCCTGCTCAAGGACGCGCCGCGGGAGCGGATCCTCGACGCCGTCCGCGGCGCCGTCGAGGGGGACGCACTGGTCGCGCCGTCAGTCACGCGACGGCTCATCGAGCACTTCGTGAACCCGACCGCCCAGCCGCGGGACCTCCCGCCCGGCCTCGACGACCTGACCCCGCGCGAGGCGGAGGTGCTCGAGCTCGTCGGACGCGGGCTCTCCAACGCCGAGCTCGCGGAGCGCCTCGTGGTCAGCGAGAAGACCGTGAAGACGCACATCGGCCGGATCCTGGCCAAGCTGGGGCTCCGCGACCGCGTGCAGGCGGTGATCCTCGCCTACGAGGCCGGCATCGTCGTTGCCGGGCAGCGCCCCGACGGAGGTCGTCGCTAGCCTCGACGTCAACAGCCGCGACGCACCGAGGGGCCCGATGACCGCCGCACTCAGCCCGCAGACCCGGGCCGCCGCCCTCGACGCGATGGTCGCGGTGGGCTCCACCCCCGGCACCGACGGGCTCGACATCCTGGTCGTCGGCGGCGGCGTGGTCGGCGCCGGCACCGCGCTCGACGCGGTCAGCCGCGGCCTCTCCGTCGGGCTCCTGGAGCAGCGCGACTACGCCTCGGGGACGTCCTCGCGGTCCAGCAAGCTGATCCACGGGGGCCTGCGCTACCTGGAGATGCTCGACTTCGGCCTGGTCCGCGAGGCCCTCCAGGAACGCGGCCTGCTGCTCACCCGGCTCGCTCCGCACCTGGTCCGGCCGGTCCCGTTCCTCTACCCGTTGACGCACCGAGGCTGGGAGCGGCCGTACGTCGGTGCGGGGCTCGCGCTCTACGACGCGATGGCGATGGCCGGAAAGTACGACCACGGCCTGCCCCGCCACAAGCACCTGTCCCGGCGGCAGGTGGCGCGGATCGCCCCCGACCTGCGCACCGACGCGATCGTCGGCGCGCTGCAGTACTGGGACGCGCAGGTCGACGACGCCCGTCTGGTCACCACGATCGTCCGCACCGCCGCGTCGCACGGCGCCCACTGCGCCAACCGGGTGAAGGTGACCGGCTTCCTCCGCGAGGGCGAGCGGGTCACCGGGGTCCGCGCCCGGGACCTGGAGACTGGCCGCGACCTCGAGGTACGTGCGCGAGTCGTGGTCAACGCCGCGGGCGTGTGGACGGACGAGATCCAAGAGCTGGTCGGCGGCCGCGGCGCGCTCAACGTCCAGGCCAGCAAGGGCATCCACCTCGTCGTACCCCGCGACCGGATCCGTTCGGAGAGCGGCGTGATCATGCGCACGGCCACCTCGGTGCTGTTCGTGATCCCGTGGGGGCGGCACTGGGTCATCGGCACCACCGACACACCCTGGGACCTCGACAAGGCGCACCCCGCGGCCTCGCGGACCGACATCGACTACCTGCTCGGCCAGGCCAACCAGCTGCTCAAGGAGCCGCTACGTCCCGAGGACGTCGAGGGCGTGTACGCCGGACTGCGGCCGCTGCTCACCGGCGAGTCCGAGCCGACCAGCCGGATCTCCCGGGAGCACACCGTCGTCACACCGGTCCCGGGACTCGTGATCATCGCCGGCGGGAAGCTCACCACCTACCGGGTCATGGGCCGCGACGCCGTCGACGCGGCCGCGCACTCGCTCGGCGGATCGGTGCCGAGCTCGATCACCGACCGGGTCCGGCTGGTCGGTGCCGACGGTTACGAGACCCGCGCCAACCAGCGGGCCGGCCTGGCCCGCGAGTCGGGGCTGCACCGGGCCCGTATCGACCACCTGCTCGGCCGGTACGGCGGCCTGGTCGACGAGCTGATCGACCTGGTCGCCGAGCGCCCGGAGCTGGCTGCCCCGCTCGACGGTGCCGACGACTACCTGGGCGCCGAGGTGGTGTACGCCGTCACCCACGAGGGGGCGCGGCACCTCGACGACGTGCTGACCCGGCGTACCCGGATCTCCATCGAGACCTTCGACCGTGGCGTCCACGCGGCGCGGCGCACCGCGGAGCTGATGGCTGAGGTGCTCGGCTGGGCCGAGTCGCGGCTCGACGACGAGGTCGACCACTACCTCCGGCGGGTGGAGGCGGAGCGGCAGAGCCAGCGCACGCTCACCGACCGCGAGGCCGACGAGGCGCGGGTCCGTGCGCCCGACATCGTCTGATCCGTCCGGATGGGAGGAGTCGGCCGGGAGGCGGGCTTCGAGCGAATTCTGCGGGTTTGTGCAACTGCGCAAACTCCGGGTTGTCCTCGCCCCCGTTGCCGCGCGAGGGTGGGACCCGGCCGAGCTGCTCGGGGCTCGGCACCGGACCGGGGGACCACCTGCGGGCTCCCGCCCAGGGAACAACGCAACGGGCGCCGACCGTCGAACAGCCGGCGGAAGGCGCCCGGTGTTGTCTCGGACCGCGGTCAGCTGGTCCGGGAGGTCGACGTCCTCGCGGCGCGGGACCGGCGGAGCGCGGCGGGCCGGGCGAGGCCGCGGGCCGCCCGCAGGCGGTCCCGCATCTGGGAGGTGGCGGCGTCGAGCATGAGCATGGGGGCCTGCCCGGTGGACATAGCGCCTCTACTTTCTGGGGTCTGTACGCGCGGATGACGCGTTTCGGTTGATGCCTCAACTCTAGTCCAGATGTAACCGGCAACGTCCCTTATTGGCCGTTACGGCCGCGTGATCTCGGTCTCCCCCGCGGAATCGCGGTTACCGAGAGGTAGCCAGCGAGACGGGCGTCACATACTCTCGGTATATGAACCACGAGCGCGCTCACGAGCCCGCCGGCGTCGGTACGTCGGACGTCCGCGACCCAGACACCGACCCGACCGCCTCCTACGCACTCGACCCGGGCTACGTGCGGTCCCTGACCGCCCAGGTGCTCGCCTCGGGTGGGACGAGCGTCACGACGTACTGCCCGTTCACCGGCCAGCCGCTGGGCGCCGTACCCCAGTCCAGCGCCGCCGACGTCGAGGAGGCGTTCGCCCGGGCGCGACGTGCTCAGGAGATCTGGGCGCGCACGTCGCTGCAGGAGCGCGCGGCCGTGCTGCTCCGGCTGCACGACCTCGTGCTCGACCGGCAGCAGGAGATCATCGACCTGATCTGCTGGGAGTCGGGCAAGGCCCGCAAGCACGCGTTCGACGAACCGATGCACATCGCGCTGACCGCCCGCTACTACGCACGCACCGGCCGCGAGCACCTCGGCACCCGACGGCATGCCGGGGTAGTCCCGGGCCTGACCCGGGTCGAGGTGAACCGCGTGCCCAAGGGCGTGGTCGGGATCATCTCGCCGTGGAACTACCCGTTCACGATGGCGCTCTGCGACGGTCTGCCCGCGCTGATGGCGGGCAACGCGGTGGTGGCCAAGCCCGACGCACAGACGATGCTCAGCGCACTGCTCGGGCGGCGGCTCCTCCTCGAGGCGGGGTTCCCCGAGGACCTGTGGCAGGTGGTCGCCGGTCCCGGCAGCGTGATCGGCACCGAGATCATCAAGCGTGCCGACTACGTCTGCTTCACCGGCTCCACGGCCACCGGCCGGCTGATCGCCCGGCAGTGCGCCGAGCGGCTCATCGGCTGCTCGCTCGAGCTGGGCGGGAAGAACCCGTTCCTCGTGCTCCGCGACGCCGACCTCGACCGGGCGGCCGAGGGGGCCGTCCGGGCCAGCTTCTCCAACGCCGGGCAGCTGTGCGTGTCGATGGAGCGCATGTTCGTCGCCGACCAGGTCTACGACCGGTTCGTCGACAAGTTCGTCGCCCGGACGCGCGCGATGACGCTCCGGGCCGGGCTCGACTGGGGCAGCGACATGGGCTCGCTGATCTCCCAGGAGCAGCTCGACACCGTCGTGGATCACGTCGAGGACGCCGTGGCCAAGGGGGCCCGCGTGCTCACCGGCGGCCGGGCACGACCCGACCTCGGTCCGTACTTCTACGAGCCGACGATCCTCGAGGGGGTCACTCCCGACATGACCTGCTTCGGCCACGAGACCTTCGGCCCGGTGATCTCGCTCTATCGGTTCGGCGACGAGTCCGACGCGCTGGCGCGTGCCAACGAGGGGGAGTACGGCCTGAACGCCGCGATCTACACCCGCGACGGCGCCCGGGGCCGCGCCCTGGCTCGCCAGGTCAAGTGCGGCACGGTCAACGTCAACGAGGCGTTCGGGGCGACGTTCGGCAGCATCGACTCGCCGATGGGCGGGATGCGCGAGTCCGGGTTGGGCCGCCGCCAGGGCGCCGAGGGCATCCACCGCTACACCGAGTCCCAGTCGGTCGCGACCCAGCGACTGATCCGGTTCGCGCCGATGCTCGGGATGAGCGAGGAGACCTACGCGAAGGTGATGACCGGCAACCTGCGCCTGATGAACAGGCTCGGGCGGAAGTGACTCGCGTGGTCTCGACAGGCTCGACCCCCAGGGGGGAGCACGACTTCGACGTCCTCGTCATCGGTTCCGGCTTCGGGGGGTCGGTCACGGCGCTCCGGCTCACCGAGAAGGGCTACCGGGTCGGCGTGCTCGAGGCCGGCGCGCGGTTCGACGACGCCGACTTCGCGGCGACGTCCTTCGAGGCCAGGAAGTTCCTCTTCCGCCCCGAGATCGGCTGCTACGGCATCCAGCGGATCGACGCCCTCAAGGACTGCCTGATCGTCTCCGGCGCCGGGGTCGGCGGCGGATCCCTCGTCTACGCCAACACCCTCTACGAGCCGCTCGCGCCGTTCTACGACGACCCGCAGTGGAGCCACATCACCGACTGGCGCAGCGAGCTCGCACCCTTCTACGACCAGGCCAAACGCATGCTCGGCGTCGTGGAGAACCCACTGCGCACGCCCGCCGACGAGGTGATGGAGAAGGTGGCCAACGACATGGGCGTCGGCGACACGTTCCACCCAACCCCGGTCGGCGTCTTCTTCGGCGGCCCGCGGGCCGACCCCGACCAGCCCGTGCCCGACCCGTACTTCGGCGGCGCCGGCCCCGACCGCAACCCCTGCAGGGCCTGCGGCGAGTGCATGACCGGGTGCCGGCACAACGCCAAGAACACCCTGGTGAAGAACTACCTCCACCTCGCGGAGCGGAACGGCGCCGTGGTGCTGCCGCTGACCACGGCGACCCGGGTCAGCCCGCGCGCGCAGGCATCCGGAGGCGGCTACGACGTGCGCGTGCGCTACACCAAGGCCAAGCTGCCGAGCCGGAGGTCGACGCGAACGCTCACCGCCGAGCACGTCGTCTTCTCGGCGTCGTCGCTCGGCACCCAGCGGCTGCTGCACCGGATGCGCGACGAGGGCCACCTGCCCCGGCTGTCGCCGCGGCTGGGCCATCTCTCCCGCACCAACTCCGAGTCGATCCTCGGCGCCATCGCCCCGGACACGTCGGTCGACTACAGCCAGGGGATCGCGATCACGTCGAGCTTCCACCCCGACGGCGACACCCACATCGAGCCGGTCCGCTACGGCCGCGGCAGCAACCTGATGTCGCTGCTGCAGACGGTGCTGACCGACGGTGACGGTCCCGCGCCGCGATGGCGCACCTGGCTGGCCGAGCTGTGGAAGGAGAAGGCCCACGCCCTCGACCTCTACGACATGAAGCACTGGTCCGAGCGCACGGTCATCGCGCTGGTCATGCAGAGCCTGGACAACTCGATCACCACGTTCACGAAGCGCAGCCGGCTCACCGGGCGGCGGCACCTCACCTCCCGCCAGGGGCACGGTGAGCCCAACCCGACGTGGATCCCCGTGGGCAACGAGGCGGTACGCCGGATGGCCGCGATCATCGGCGGCCGCCCGGGAGGCTCGATCGGCGAGCCCTTCAACCGGCCGCTGACCGCACACTTCATCGGCGGCTGTGCGATCGGCGTCGACGAGACGAGCGGCGTGATCGACCCCTACCAGCGGGTGCACAACTACCCGGGGCTGCACGTCGTGGACGGCTCCGCGGTCAGCGCGAACCTGGGCGTCAACCCGTCGCTGACGATCACCGCCCAGGCGGAGCGGGCCATGGCTTTCTGGCCCAACAAGGGCGAGGTGGACCCGCGACCCGCGCCGGGTTCGGCGTACGTGCGAGTCGATCCGGTGCCCCCGGCGAACCCCGCCGTGCCCGACGGGGCGCCCGGCGCGCTCCGGCTGCCCATCGTCGGCGTCAGCTGACCTGCCGCTCCCAGGAGAGAGGTCAGGGCCCGACCGGGAGGGAGGGTTGGTCGGGCCCTGAACGTCCGCAGCTGCACGGACCTCGGAGACCCGGCCCGGGAGGGAGCACTGCAGCCGGATCTCTGCACTTCACAACGACGCCGGTGACACGGGGTTACGCAGTCGGTTGCAGAAACTTTCCGGCCTCTAGGATTGGGCGACAGCCCGTTCCTCAGTCCCGTCCAGCCGCCGGTCCAGCCCCGCGAAAGGCGCAGGTGCCCCGCCCGTGACCACAGAACACGACCTGGTCCTCGTCGTTGACTTCGGGGCGCAGTACGCCCAGCTCATCGCCCGGCGGGTGCGCGATGCCCGGGTCTACTCCGAGATCGTCCCGCACACCATGCCGGTGGCGGAGATGCTGGCCCGCAACCCCAAGGCGATCGTGCTGTCCGGGGGTCCCTCGTCGGTCTACGAGCCCGGCGCACCCAACGTGGACACCGCCATCTTCGAGGCCGGCGTGCCGGTGTTCGGCATGTGCTACGGCTTCCAGGCGATGGCGCTCAACCTCGGCGGGGAGGTACGCCGCACCGGGCGGTCGGAGTACGGCCGCACCCCGGTCACCGTCTCCAGCCCCGGCACCCTGCTCGCCGAGGTCCCGGCCGAGCACAAGGTCTGGATGAGCCACGGCGACAGCGTCGTCGCGGCCCCCGCCGGCTGGGACGTGCTGGCCAGCACCGCCTCGACCCCGGTCGCCGCGTTCGAGAACCTCGAGCTGCGGATGGCCGGGGTGCAGTGGCACCCCGAAGTGATGCACACCGAGCACGGCCAGTCCGTGCTCGAGCACTTCCTGCACCACATCGCGGGCTGCCGGCCGACCTGGACGATGGTCAACATCGTCGAGGAGCAGATCGAGCGGATCCGCGAGCAGATCGGCGACCGACGGGCGATCTGCGGGCTCTCCGGCGGCGTCGACTCCGCCGTCGCGGCCGCCCTGGTGCAGCGCGCGATCGGCGACCAGCTGACCTGCGTCTTCGTCGACCACGGGCTGCTGCGCAAAGGTGAGGCCGAGCAGGTCGAACGCGACTACGTCGCCGCGACCGGGGTCTCCCTGCACGTCGTCGACGCCGAGAAGCGGTTCCTCGACGCCCTCGCCGGGGTCAGCGACCCGGAGCAGAAGCGCAAGATCATCGGCCGTGAGTTCATCCGCGTGTTCGAGGCCGCCGAGGTCGAGATCGTCGGTGAGGCGGCGGCGCACGGTGACAAGGTGCAGTTCCTCGTCCAGGGCACCCTCTACCCCGACGTCGTCGAGTCCGGCGGGGGCGCCGGCACGTCCAACATCAAGTCCCACCACAACGTGGGCGGGCTGCCCGAGGACCTCGAGTTCGAGCTCGTCGAGCCGCTGCGGACCCTGTTCAAGGACGAGGTCCGCCTGGTCGGCGAACAGCTCGGCCTGCCGCCCGAGATCGTGTGGCGGCACCCGTTCCCGGGGCCCGGTCTGGGGATCCGGATCATCGGGGAGGTCACCCACGAGCGGCTCGAGGTGCTCCGCGAGGCCGACGCGATCGCTCGCGAGGAGCTGACCCGGGCCGGACTCGACCGGGACATCTGGCAGTTCCCGGTGGTGCTGCTCGCCGACGTCCGCTCGGTCGGGGTGCAGGGCGACGGCCGCACCTACGGCCACCCCGTCGTACTGCGTCCGGTGACGTCCGAGGACGCGATGACCGCCGACTGGGCCCGGCTGCCCTACGACGTGCTCGAGACGATCTCCACCCGGATCACCAACGAGGTCCGCGAGGTCAACCGCGTCGCGGTAGACATAACGAGCAAACCGCCGGGCACCATCGAGTGGGAGTGACGCCGCCGGGTGGTTCGTACTGGTCCGAACGGGCCATGTCGCCCCGCAGGTTCTTTACCTAGCCTCGGACGGGTTCCCCAACCCCTCCCCTTGTGCGGTGTTTCCATGCGAACCGTGTGGCGGATCGACTGGGTCAACTGGCCAGTCACCACCCAGAACGTGTCTCGACGCAACGCCCAGCGCGCGGCGATCGCGTGCGCGCAGCGGCGACGCGAGCGGGAGGCCGTGGAGAGGTATCTCGAGGAGCTCGAGCAACCCGGGCGTCCGACGCTGCCGCGACAGCGGGCCGGCCGGCGGGCCTGACGGCCGTACGCCGGGGCGGGTCGGCGCCCGAGCCGGCCGGTAGCCTGCGGCGGTGAGCCCCGAGGAGCAACCCCGGCCCGTCCTGCCGACCGGCTACACGATCCGGGCGCTGCGTGCCGACGACGCCCCCGCGATGGCGGCGGCGTACCTCCGGAACCGCGATCACCTCGAGCAGTGGGACCCGACCCGCGACCCGTCGTTCTACACCGTCGCCGGCCAGCAGGACGCGATCGACCGGCAGCTCAGCCTCGTGCACGGCGGCCTGCTCGGTGCCTGGGTGGTGGTGTGTGGTGAGGAGATCGTCGGACGCGCCAACCTCAACAACGTGATCCGCGGCGTGCTGTGCAGCGCGGCGGTCGGCTACTGGGTGGACCACGACCATCTCCGGCGGGGTCTTGCGTCGGCCGCGGTCGAGCATGCCTGCGCGGAGGCCCTCGACATGGGACTGCACCGGGTCGAGGCGGGCACGATGGTGCACAACCTCGCCTCGCAACGGGTGCTGCTGCGGGCCGGCTTCGAGCAGTACGGCATGGCACCGCGGTTCCTCTTCATCGCGGGGGGCTGGCAGGACCACAACCTCTACCAGCGCATCCTGCACGACGACCCGCTGCCGGTGGCGCCGGCCGGGACCGGGGGAGCGGGCGGCTAGGACATGGGCGGACGGCGGCGCCGAGCTCAGCTGAGTCCCGCCGCGGGGATCAGCTCGGTCCGGTCCATCGCGAGCATCAGCGCGCCGATCACCGACGCGCGGTCGCCGAGCCCGGCGCCGGTGACGGTCGTCTTGGCCGAAACCGAGGCGAGCGCGTGCCGGCGCAGGCCGACCCGGACCGACTCGAGCAACAGCTCCCCGGCACGCGACATGTCGCCGCCGACGATGATCGTGCTCGGGTTGATCAGGTTGGCGAGCATCGCCAGCCCCCAGCCGAGGTGCAGCCCCGCGTCCTCGAACATGCGCAGCACCGACACGTTGCCCTGCCGGGCCGCCGTGACCAGCTGGTCGATGCCGGCCCCCGGGAACTGGTCCGCGAGGGCGCTCTGCGCCATTCCGACCGAAGCGTAGGCCTCGAGACACCCGCGGCTCCCGCACCGGCAGAACGGGCCCTGCTCGTCGAGGGTGAGGTGCCCGATCTCGCCGGCGGTGCCGTGCGCTCCGCGGAACAGCCGACCGTCGAGCACCAGCCCGGCCCCGACCCCCGAGGACACCTTGATGAACACCATGTTGGGATGGCCGCGACCCGCGCCCCGACGGTGCTCGGCCAGGGCGCCGAGGTTGGCATCGTTGTCGGCGTGTGCCGGGTGTCCGAGGGCTCGTTGCGCCTCGAGCTCGGCGTTGACCCCGACCCAGCCGGGCAGGATCGCCGCGGCCATCACGGTGCCGTCGGCCGCCAGCGGGGTCGGCAGCCCGAGCCCGACGTTGACGATGGACTCGCGGGTGGCCCCGCTCCGGTCGAGCAGCCGGTCGAGCAACGCTCCGGCGAGGTCGAGGCCGTCGCCGTGGGCATGGTCGGGGTCGAGGGCCTCGCGGTCCACGGCCAGCACCTGCCCGCCGAGGTCGCCCAGCGCCACCCGGACGTGCCGGTGGCCGAAGTCGATGCCGACCACCAGGCCGGCGCCGCGCGCGATGACGACGGTCGTGCCGCGCCGACCGCTGCCGACCGTGGTCTCGACCAGCCCGGCCGCCGCCAGGTCGCGGACGATGTTGGACACGGTGGCGGGGGCGAGCCCGGTCGTGCGCGCGATGTCGGCCTGGGAGACCGGCGCGTCGCCGCCCTGCTGGAGCAGCGCCACCACCCTGCGCTGGTTCGCCGCCCGCAGCGATCCCGGCGAACCCGGTGAGCCCGGCGCGTGCCCCAGCGGCGGGTCGGCGGCGCGCGCCGACGGGCTGGGGTCGATGGCTGACATGGCGGAACTGTACGGCGAATCGACCGCTAGTCGTCAAGACCTAGGTGCAAAACGGATCATGAAGACCGTTATGGAAACTTTGCGTTCAACTCTTGACGGTAAGCGGTGACGGCGGACACACTCCATCCAGACAAGCCCATCCGAGGAGGAAACCTGTGGCACACCCCATCCGCCGTGACAGCCGCCTGACGCGCATGGGCGCACTCGGCGCGGTCGTCGTGCTGGGCGCCGGCATTCTCAGCGCCTGTGGCGCCAACGAGGCGCAGGAGAGCGCCGGCGACACCAAGACCGTCGCCCTGCTGCTCCCGGAGTCCAAGACGACCCGCTACGAGTCCGCGGACAAGCCGCTGTTCGAGGCCAAGGTCGCCGAGCTCTGCTCCGACTGCGAGGTCAGCTACTACAACGCCGACCAGGACCCGGCCAAGCAGCAGCAGCAGGTCGAGACCGCGATCAGCGACGCCGTGGACGTCATCGTCCTCGACCCGGTCGACGGTGAGGCCGCGGCCGGCCTGGTCGCCGACGCGCAGGCCGAGGACATCCCCGTGGTGGCCTACGACCGTTTCATCGAGGGCGCCGACTACTACCTGTCCTTCGACAACGCCGCGGTCGGCAAGCTCCAGGGCGATGCCCTGCTCGAGGCGATGGGCGGCGACGGCAACATCCTGATGCTCAACGGTGCGCCGACCGACCCCAACGCCGCTCAGTTCAAGGAAGGTGCGCACAGCGCGCTCGACGGCAGCGCCGAGATCATCGCGGAGTACGACAACCCCGACTGGAGCCCCGACAACGCCCAGCAGTGGACCACCGACCAGCTCGGCACGAACGACCCGGCCGACATCGACGGTGTCTACGCCGCCAACGACGGCCAGGCCGGCGGTGTCGTCGCCGCGTTCACCGGTGCCGGAGTGGCCGAGGACGAGCTGCCCCCGATCACCGGACAGGACGCCGAGCTCGCCGCGATCCAACGCATCGTCGCCGGCCAGCAGGCCATGACCATCTACAAGTCCTACAAGCAGGAGGCCGAGGGTGCCGCTGAGCTCGCCGTGAAGCTGGTCAACGGCGAGGAGGTCACCGACACCGAGGACTTCGAGGGCGTCGCGTCGTACATCTACGACCCGATCGTGGTCACCCAGGACAACATCGCCGACACCGTCGTCGCCGACGAGTTCTACAGCGTCGACGAGATCTGCACGGGTGAGTACGCCGACGCCTGTGCCGAGGCCGGCCTGTCCTGACCGATCCTGGAGGTGGCTCGCCCGGTCGGACTGATGACAGGCGGGCCACCTCCGGCCATGATGCGAGGAGGCCGCCGGCTCGGCGCCGGCGTCCTCCCGGGAGGTGTGCATGACCGCGACGCTGTCCGACCAGGACCAGGCCCCGCCACGGGAGGCGGTGCTCCGGCTCGAGGGGATCGGCAAGCGCTTCGGCGCCGTACGGGCCCTGACCGACGTCCATCTCGAAGTCGCGCCGGGGGAGGTGGTCGCCCTCGTCGGTGACAACGGCGCCGGCAAGTCGACCTTGGTCAAGATCATCTCGGGCGTCTACCAGCCCGACGGGGGGACCATCACGTTCGCCGGCCGTCAGGTGCACGTAGGCGGCCCGAGCGAGGCGCAGGCTCTCGGCATCTCCACGGTCTTCCAGGACCTCGCCCTCTGCGACAACCTCGACGTGGTCGCCAACCTCTACCTGGGGCAGGAGCGGGTCACCGGCGGCGTGCTCGACGAGGTCACGATGGAGAAGGAGTCGTGGCGCCTGCTGCGCACGCTCTCGGCCAAGATCCCGTCGGTGCGGATCCCGATCGCCGGCCTCTCCGGTGGCCAGCGGCAGACCGTGGCGATCGCCCGCTCGCTGGTCGGCCAGCCCAGGGTGGTGATGCTCGACGAGCCGACCGCCGCTCTCGGTGTCGCGCAGACCGCCGAGGTGCTCAACCTCATCGAGCGGCTCCGCGAGACCGGGCTCGGGGTCATCCTGGTCAGCCACAACATGGCCGACGTCCAGGCGGTCGCCGACCGCATCGTGGTGCTCCGGCTGGGTCGCAACGCCGCCGAGTTCCGCGTCGAGGAGGCAACGACCGAGCAGCTGGTGGCCGCCATCACCGGCGCATCCGACAACGTCGTCGCCGACCGGGCGCGACGCCGTGGAGAGGGAGCAGGCGAATGAGCGACACCACCACTCCGGTCGCCGACCCGGCCGCGCCACTTCCGGCCGACCTGGCCGACGAACGGCTCGTCAAGGAGAAGGGCCTCGTCGGCCTGGTCCAGGCGTCCTGGCACCGCATCCGGGGCGGCGAGCTGGGCAGCCTGCCCGTCATCGTCGGGCTGATCGTGATCTCGCTGGTGTTCTACGCCCAGGACGCCACGTTCCTGTCCTCCCGCACCCTGGTGAACATCACCCTGTTCGCCGCACCTCTCGGGATCATCGCGATCGGCGTGGTGCTCGTCCTCCTGCTCGGCGAGATAGACCTGTCGGTCGGCTCGGTCAGCGGACTGTCCGCCGCAGTGATGGCGGTGCTGCTCACCCGCCAGGACCAGTCCCTGCTCGTCTCGATCCTGGCGGCCCTCGGTGTCGGCCTGGTCATCGGCGTCGTCTACGGCCTGCTCTACACCAGGGTCGGTGTGCCGTCCTTCGTCATCACGCTGGCCGGTCTGCTCGGGTTCCTCGGGCTCCAGCTGGTGGTCCTTGGCGACCAGGGCACGATCAACCTGCCCTCCAACTCGGCGCTGCTCGAGTTCGCCCGCGCGTCGTTCCTCTCGCCCCTGGCGTCGTACGTCCTGGTCCTGGTCGTCTCGGTGCTGTACGCCCTGAGCCAGGTGCTGCGGATCCGGCGTCGCGTCGCGGCCGACCTGTCTGCCCCGTCGTACCTCGGCGTGGCGATCAGGGCCGGCCTGATGGCCGTCGGACTCGGTTACCTCGCCTACTACCTCAACATCGACCGCGGGATCGGCTACCTGTTCCTGCTGTTCGTGGTGCTGGTCGTCGTCATGGACCTGGTGCTGCGGCGCACGCGCTGGGGCCGGCACGTCTACGCCGTCGGTGGCAACGAGGAGGCGGCCCGTCGGTCCGGCATCAAGGTGAACTTCATCTACACGTCCGTGTTCGCGCTGACCGGCTTCTTCTCCGCCCTCGGCGGGATCCTCGCCGCCGCGCAGCTGACCTCGGTGTCCCAGGCCAGCGGCGGCACGGACACCAACCTGACCGCGATCGCGGCGGCCGTCATCGGTGGCACCAGCCTGTTCGGTGGCCGCGGCACGGCGTACGCCGCCCTGCTCGGCATCATCGTGCTGCAGTCGATCCAGACCGGCCTCAACGTCATCGGGGTGGACTCGTCGGTGCGCTACATGGTCACCGGCGCCGTGCTCCTGCTCGCGGTGTCGATCGACTCGGTCTCGCGGCGGGCCCGCACCAGCAGCGGTCGCGGCTGACCGGATCGCCGAGCCTGTCAGGGCGTCACGTCGCGGGACCTACGCGACGTCCTGACAGCTCGGGTCCGCACGGCGCTGCAGCAGTATCAGGCGCCCCGCTGACGGCTCCTCCGAAACAAGTGGGGTGAACGAAACGGGGGCAGCGATGCCGAAGCGACTGATCATGTGCTGCGACGGGACCTGGAACACGCCGGACCAGCAGAACGGTGGGCGGCCGAGTCCCACCAACGTCACGAAGACTGCGCTGGCGATCGCCCAGCGCGATCGACTCGGCGTGGAGCAACGGGTGCACTACCAGCGGGGGGTCGGCACGAGTCGGTGGGAACGTCTGCGGGGCGGTGCCTTCGGCCTCGGGCTCTCGCGCGACGTCTGCAACACCTATCGGTTCATCGTCAGGAACTTCGAACCCGGCGACGAGCTGTTCTTCTTCGGGTTCAGCCGAGGTGCGTTCACGGCGCGGAGCACAGTGGGGTTCGTGCGCAACGCCGGCATCCTCCGGCGGCACGAGGAAGACCGGATCGACCAGGCGTACCAGCTCTACCGCAGCAGGTCCGCGAAGCCGCGCAGCACCGAGGCGCGACTGTTCCGGCAGTCCTACTCGTTCGAGACCCGGATCCGGTTCATCGGCGTGTGGGACACCGTCGGCGCGCTGGGGATCCCCCTGAGCGGGCTGCGCTGGGTCAACGCCCTCAACCGTCGGTGGCAGTTCCACGACACCGAGCTGAGTCCGACGGTCGACGCGGCCTTCCACGCCCTCGCGATCGACGAGAAGCGGCGGCCCTTCGAGCCTGCGCTGTGGCGGCCGCGACCGGACGCGGGCGACCAGCAGCTGGAGCAGGTCTGGTTCGCCGGCGCCCACTCCGACGTCGGTGGCGGGCACCCGCAGAGCCAGCTGTCCGACATCGCGCTGTCGTGGATGGTCGGACGAGCCGCGACGTGCGGGCTGGCGTTCGACAAGGACGCACCGACCTACGACCCGGCCTGGGCTACGGGGCCGCTGCACGAGTCGCGCAACGGGTTCTACCGGCTGCTCCCGCCGTACACACGGCCGATCGGGGTCGGCGACCCGCGCAGCGAGTACGCCGCCTCGAGCGCCGTCGAGAGGCACAAGCGCGGTGAGTACACCCCGCCAGGCCTCAGCGCGTACCTCGAGGGCCCGCATCGGACGATGCAGCTCGACCCGCGGCTCGGAGAGGTCGCCGTCCCCGAGAGCGACGTTGCGTGATCCTCGGTCGCCGGGAGCTGAGAGCTACAGCCCGAGGGAGCGTCCGATGATCTCCTTCTGGATCTCGGTCGTGCCGCCGTAGATGGTCTGGACCCGGCTGTCGACGTAGGCCCGTGCGACGGGGTACTCGTTCATGTAGCCGTACCCGCCGTGCAGCTGGACGGCCCGGTCCACGATCTTGGTCTGCAGCTCGGTGGTCCACCACTTCGCCATCGCCGCGAGGGACGTGTCGAGCTTCCCGGCGTTGTGCAGACGGACGCAGTCGTCGACGAAGACACGTGCTACCCGGGCCTCGGTCGCCATCTCGGCGACCAGGAACCGGTTGTGCTGGAACTTCCCGATCGGCCGGCCGAACGCCTCGCGCTCCTTCGCGTAGTCCAGACACATGCCGAGCACCGCCTCGCACGCGGCCGCGGCCATCGTCGCGATCGACAGCCGCTCCTGCGGCAGGTTCGTCATCAGCGAGATGAAGCCGGAGCCCTCGTCGCCGAGCAGGTTCTGCTTGGGCACCTCGACGTCCTCGAAGAACAGCTCGGCGGTGTCCTGGGCCTTGAGGCCCATCTTGTCGAGGTTGCGGCCGCGCTCGAACCCGGCCATGCCTCGCTCGACGACCAGCAGGCTGATCCCCCGGTGCCCGGCCTCCGGGTCGGTGCGCGCCACCACGATGACGAGGTCGGCCAGGATGCCGTTACTGATGAAGGTCTTGGACCCGTTCAGGACGTAGTGGTCGCCCTTGTCGATGGCCGTCGTGCGGATGCCCTGAAGGTCGCTGCCCGCTCCCGGCTCGGTCATCGCGATGGCGGTGATGGTCTCACCTGAGACGCAGCCCGGGAGCCAGCGTCGCTTCTGCTCGTCGGTGCCGAGGCTGGTGAGGTACGGGACGATGATGTCGGTGTGGACCGGGAAGCCGGGCCCGCTGGCGCCGGCCTTGGTCATCTCCTCGGCCAGCACCATGTTGTAGCGGAAGTCGGTGACGCCGGCGCCGCCGTACTCCTCCGGCACGTCGAAGCAGAGCAGTCCCTGCGCGCCGGCCTTGGTCCAGAGCTCGCGGGGGACGATGCCGTCGGCCTCCCACTGGGCGTGGTGCGGCCGCACCTCACGCTCCAGGAACTCCCGCACCGTTGCGCGGAAGGCCTCGTGCTCGGCCTCCAGAATCGGCCGGTCCCGGTGGTCGGGCCCGTCGAGACCACTCATCAGGACACCCACTCCTTCAGCTGACGGATCGTCGCGACCGGGTCCTCGGTCGCGGGCATCACCTGCAGGTTGGTCACCCCGGCGTCCCGGAAGGCGGCGATCCGCTCCTTGACGTAGGACTCCGGACCGACCAGGTTGCACATCTCCAGCAGCTCGAGAGGTACGACAGCCTCGGCGTCGCGCTTGTTGCCGCCGAGGTACATCTCCTGGATCTGCTCGGCCTCCTTCTCGTAGCCGTACTGGCGGCACAGCGTGTTGTAGAAGTTCTTCCCCTTCGCACCCATGCCCCCGATGTAGAGCGCGAACATCGGCCGGGCGAAGTCGAGCATCCCCTTCACGTCGTCGCCGATCGCGACCATCCCGCCCGCGACGATCTCCAACGGAGCCAGGTCGTCGGGCCGCTTCGCGGCGCCGGTGCGCAGCGAGTCGCCCCAGACCGACTCGGCCTTCTCCGGGGCGAACATGAACGGCAGCCAGCCGTCGGCGTACTCCGCGGTGCCGGCGACGTTCTTCTCACCGAGCGCGGCGACATAGATGGGCACTGCGGGGCGTTCCGGCCTGGTGAGCATCTTCAGCGGCTTGCCGAGGCCGAGGCCCTGGTCGCTCGGCAGCGGCAGGTCGAACACCTTGCCGTGGTAGTCGAGCGTCTCGCGGCGCAGCGCGGCCCGCACGATCTCGACGACCTCCCGGGTGCGGGCCAGCGGCCGGTCGTAGGGCATCCCGTGCCAGCCCTCGATGACCTGCGGTCCGGAGGCGCCGAGCCCTAGGATCGCCCGCCCGCCGCTGACGTTGTCGAGGCCCGCGGCCGTCTGGGCGAGCGCCCCCGGCGTGCGGGAGTAGACGTTGAGGATCGCGGAGCCGATCTCGACCGTCTCGGTCCGAGCCGCGAGGTATCCCATGAGCGTGGGGGAGTCGAACCCGTAGGCCTCGGCCACCCAGACGGTGTCGAGCCCGGCTCGCTCCCACGAGGTCACCTGGTCGGCCGCCTCGCGGGGGTTGCCGGCGTACATCAGCATCGTGGAGAGCTTCATCGTTCCTCGGGTTCTCGGTTTCCGGGTTGTCGGTGGATCGTCAGGGACACTGTGACAGTAAGACTGTCATGATTCACGACGGTTCCCCGAGGCGCAAGGATGCACCTAGGGTGTGCCGATGGCCATCCCCGACTACGTGCGACGGCTTCGCCTGAGGGTGGGCCACGACCTGCTGTGGCTGCCGGGTGCGACGGCGGTCGTGCTCCGCGGCGACGAGGTGCTGCTGGTCCGACGCTCGGACAACGGCCAGTGGTCGCCCGTGACGGGGATCGTGGACCCGGGTGAGCATCCCGCACGCGCTGCGGTGCGCGAGGTCATGGAGGAGACCGGCGTGACCTGTGACGTGGACGCCCTGGTGTGGGTCAACGTCACCGAGCCACGGGTGCACGCCAACGGTGACCTGGCGCAGTACCTGGACCACACCTTCCGGTGCCGCTACGTCGAAGGCCAGGCACATGTCGCGGACGACGAGTCGTCGGACGTGGCCTGGTTCCCGATCGACGGGCTCCCCGAAATGCCGGCCGACCTGAGGGAACGGATCTCGGTCGCTGTCGAACATGCAGGCGCAGTCAGGCTCTAGCTGGAACTTCTCCTCGTGGACCGCGGGGTCACCGCTGCCGCCGCCCGCACGTCACCAGGACGCTCAACGCTCGAGCCTCCCGAAGATCGACGTAAGGTCCATCCGCGAGCCGGGTGGTCTTCATGTGCGGCCCTCCGGGCCGGGAAGTCGACATCTGGACGGCGCCCTACCCAGACGCACGCGACGAGATCGAGATGGACCTGCGGGCTCGGCCGCTGGAGCTAGTAGCGCGCACTGAGGTCGTCTCGACTTCTCGTTCTGGTCGCGACGTATGCGCGGCGCGTCGACTACCCAAACTGTTTGAACCGACTGTCGTC
>NZ_DASSCL010000101.1:0-9231 GCF_035697785.1 Nocardioides sp. | reverse complement strand
CCTGCCCCGGGCCTGGGCCCCGATCATCGCGGTCATCGGTCTCGGGATCGCCTGGTGGCAGTGGTACAACTCCGACAAGCTGGCCCTCAGAGCGATGAACGCCCGCGAGGTCTCGCCCGAGGAGGCCCCCGAGCTGCACGCCGTGATCGACCGGCTGTGCGCCCTCGCCGACATGCCCAAGCCGCGTGTCGCGATTGCCTACACCGACCTGCCCAACGCGTTCGCCACCGGTCGCTCACCGGACCGGGCCGCGGTGTGCGTCACCACCGGGATCCTCGACCGGCTGACGGCCGAGGAGGTCGAGGCGGTGCTGGCCCACGAGCTGTCGCACGTGGCCCATCGCGACGTCCTCGTCATGACTCTCGCCGCCTCGGCCGGCATCGTCGCGGGCATGCTCACCCGGGGCGCGCAGTACGGCGCAATCTTCGGCGGCCGGAGCCGTGACAACAACGGCGGCGGTGCGGCGGCGTTCATGATCGCGCTGCTGGTCAGCCTGGTCGTCTATGCGATCAGCTTCTTCCTCACCCGGCTGCTGTCCCGCTACCGCGAGCTGTGCGCGGATCGGTCCGGCGCGTTCCTCACCGGCAAGCCGTCGGCGCTGGCGAGCGCCTTGACCAAGATCACCGGCGAGATCTCCGCGATCCCGACCCGCGACCTGCGAGCCTCGCAGTCGATGAACGCCTTCTTCATCGCGCCGGCGATCAGCGGCGCCTCGATGAAGACGCTCACCTCGACGCACCCGCCGTTGGAGCAGCGCCTCGAGCAGCTCGCCAAGATCGCCGCCGAGCTCGGCCGCCCGCTCGACGGCGGCTTCCCGGCGCCCGGTCCGCAGTGAGGCCGCGGGCGTGAAGATCGTCGACGCACTGCTCGGGCGCCGCCGGCAGGTGCGCAACAACCTCGACGACCTGTTCGCGATCCCGACCGCCGCCATCACCCTCCAGACGGCGGCGACGTTCCAGCCGACCGGAGTCGGAGCCGTCTGCTTCCGCGCTGTCGAGGGCTCGGCGTTCGCGGCGGCCGAGGCCGAGATCGTCGCCGTGCTCGACAACGACGACGACCCCGACCTCGAGCGGCACGTCGACGACTACGGCTTCACCTGGCTGGTTGCCAGGCAGGACGACATGTCCGCGCTGGTGACCGACCTGCACGCGGTCAACACCGCGCTCGAGGCCCAGGGCTTCGGGCCGCAGCTGTTGTGCTCTCTGGTGTCGTTCAAGGACAGCACCGACCGCACGCTCGCGCTGGTCTACCTCTACAAGCAGGGCACGTTCTACCCGTTCGCGCCGCAGGCCGGCGAGGGGCAGCGTCGGGACAACCTGCTCGAGATGCAGGTGCGCGACCTGGTCAAGAACGACCTCCCCGTCGAGGCGGACCTGCAGAAGTGGATGCCGGTCTGGGGCGCGCCCGGGCTCTGACGGTGATCGAGCCCGTCGAGATCAGTCCTTCGCGGCGGTCTTCGCCGGCAGGTCGAGCATCCGCTGCAGCGCGACCTGGGCCCACTTCTCGGTCTCCGGGTCGACCTGGATCTGGTTGACCACGTTGCCCGCGACGAGGTTCTCCATCGCCCAGACGAAGTGCGGCAGGTCGATCCGGTTCATCGTCGAGCAGTAGCAGACGGTGCGGTCCAGGAACGCGATGTTCTTGTCGGGGTGCTGGTCGGCGAGCCGCTGCACGAGGTTGAGCTCGGTGCCGATCGCCCACGACGAGCCGGCGGGAGCGGCCTCGATCGTCTTGATGATGAACTCCGTCGAGCCGACCAGGTCGGCCTTCGTGACCACCTCGTGCTTGCACTCCGGATGCACCAGGATCTGCACCCCGGGGATCGTGGCGCGCAGGTCGTCGACCACCTGGGCGGAGAACCGGCCGTGCACCGAGCAGTGGCCGCGCCACAGGATCATCCGCGCGTCGCGCAACTGCTCGACGGTGAGCCCGCCGTTGGGCCGGTGCGGGTCCCAGACCACGCAGTCCTCGAGCGTCATCCCCATCTGCAGCACCGCGGTGTTGCGGCCGAGGTGCTGGTCGGGGAGGAACAGCACCTTCGCGTCCGGCTTCTGGTCGAACGCCCACTCCAGCGCGACCTGCGCGTTGGACGACGTACACACGGCCCCGCCGTTGCGGCCGCAGAAGGCCTTGATGTCGGCGGAGGAGTTCATGTAGGTGACGGGTACGACGGAGTCGGCGACCCCCGCATCGACCATCGCGTCCCAGGCGTCCTCGACCTGCGCGATCCGGGCCATGTCGGCCATCGAGCAGCCGGCCGCCAGGTCGGGGAGGATCACGCGCTGCTCGGGGCCGGTCAGGATGTCGGCGGACTCGGCCATGAAGTGCACGCCACAGAACACGATGTACTCCGCGTCCGGGCGGGCCGCCGCGTCGCGGGCGAGCTTGAAGGAGTCACCGGTGACGTCGGCGAACTGGATCACCTCGTCGCGCTGGTAGTGGTGGCCGAGCACGAACACCTTCGAGCCGAGCGCGTCCTTGGCGGCCCGCGCCCGCGCGACCAGGTCGGGGTCGGAGGCCGGCGGCAGCCCGCCGGGGCAGTCCACGCCCCGCTCGGAGTTCGGGTCGGTGCCGCGGCCCAGGACCAGCAGCGGAAGGTCGGTCGTCGTCACGGCCCCATGGTTTCACACGGTCACACACGCCCGACCCCCCGATGTCGGTTGCCCTACCGTGACGCATAGGTCACTCCACGACTACCGATATCGGTGGGTCAAAGGAAGTGCCCGCTCGGCAGGTACGGCGTGGGCGGCTTCTGGTGCCGCAGGGCGAGGAAGCCCTCGGTGTGCAGCGCCATCCGGGCGGCCATCCCGACGTCGACGGCCCACTCGTTGGCGGCGGTGAGGCGGCCGACGGTCACCGTGCGCTCCGGGCTGGAGGCGGCCAGCGTCTCCCACAGCAGGTCGGTAGCGGTACGACGGTTCGTCGCGGCCAGCAGGTAGGGGCCGCCGCCGGGCTCGACGTACGCGTAGCCGGAGCCGGTCGAGCGGTCCGCCACGACGAGCCGGTACATAGAGGTGAGCAGCTCGTGGTCCACGCCGTGCGCCGCGTCGCGCACCTGCCGGTCGACGGAGTTCATCAGGTCGATGTCTCCGGCGCTGCCGGGCCGGACCCGCTCCACGACGGGCAGGGCCGCTCGGGCGACGGTGCCCATCAGGAACATCATCGGATGCATCGAGAACCCGGCCAGCCGGTAGCGGCGCACCGCCGGAGTGTCCTCCGACGCGGCGATCATCCCGCGCAGGCATCCGCGGCCGTGGGTGAGCGCGGCGTCGAGCACCTGCTTGCCGACCCCGCGACCCTGCAGTCCCGGGCGGACGGCGTACGTCGCGAGGATCCAGGTGAGGTCCCGGCGCAGCGACATGGCGACACCGATGATCCCGGACTCGTCCTCGGCGACGAAGCAGCCGCCCGGGTCGTGCTGGACGATGTGCTTGGCGCGGAGGTGCCAGTTCACCGACCGGTCCGGCGCCCGCCGGCTCGGCTCGGGGAGCCCGGTCCGGTGGGTGCGCACGTCGTAGTCGTAGAAGGCGTCGCTGGTGAGCCGCTCCACGGCGATGACGTCGGCCTCGGCCATCGGGCGCACCATGTAGTCGGGGTAGTCGGGCACCGCGCCAACCTACCGATCGGCGACCCGGCAGGATGGCGCCATGCGCCTGCTGATCGCCACCGACAAGTTCGCGGGCACGCTGAGCGCCGTGGAGGCCGCCGCGGCGATCGCCGAGGGCTGGCGACGACAGGCTCCAGACGACGAGATCGACATCGCGCCGATGGCCGACGGCGGTCCCGGGTTCGTCGACGTGCTGCACGCCACCCTCGGCGGCGAGCTGCTGGCCACCACGGTGTCCGGGCCGTACGGCGAGGAGGTGCCCAGCACCGTCTTGATGACCGGCGACACGGCGTACGTCGAGTGCGCCCAGGCCTGCGGCCTGCACCTGACCGAGCCAGCGGACCGTGCGCCGGAGCGCGCCACCAGCCGCGGGGTCGGCGAGCTGGTCGCCGCGGCCGTCGACGCGGGGGCGACCCGGGTGGTCGTCGGGCTCGGCGGCTCGGGCAGCAACGACGGCGGCGCCGGCTTGCTCGCCGCCCTGGGTGCGGTCACCACCCCGACCGGGGCCCTCGACCACGGCCCGAGCACTCTCAAGGACCTCGAGAGCGTCGACCTCGACGCCGCCCGGGCCCGGGTGGCCGGGGTGGAGCTGGTCGTCGCCTCCGACGTGGACAACCCGCTGCTCGGCCTGATCGGCGCCACCAACGTCTACGGCCCGCAGAAGGGCCTGCCCGCCGACCGGCTGCAGGCGGTGGACGCCGTCTTGGAGCGGCTGGCCGATGCCACCGACAAGAAGCTGGCGCTGGCCAAGGGCACCGGCGCGGCGGGCGGGCTGGGGTTCGGACTGATGCTGCTCGGCGCCACGCGCAGTCCGGGGATCGCCCTCGTCGCCGAGGTGGTCGGCTTGCCGGACCGGGCCCGGCGCGCCGACCTGGTGGTCACGGGCGAGGGTGCGTTCGACTTCTCCTCGCGCTCGGGGAAGGTGCCCTACGGGGTGGCACAGGTGGCGGCCGAGGCGGTGCGGCCGTGCATCGCGCTGGCCGGGAAGGTGCTGATCGGCTCGCGGGAGATGCGCGCGGTGGGCATCGAGTCGGCGTACTCCGTCGTCGACCTGGTGGGTGAGGAGGCCAGCTTCGCGGACCCGGCCGGCAGCCTGGCCGCCCTGGCGGAGCGTACGGCGCGGACCTGGTCCCGGTGACCCGTTCGTCACACCTGTCCCGGGAGTGTTCTCCGATGCTTGGGAATAGCAGCGGATGTGCGACCATTGAAACCGAGCAAGACCCCTGATCCGACACTTGGGAGCCAGCACATGACCGAGCAGGTCGAGACCCAGTCCGCCGTCCGTGCCGACAGCATCAACGTCAGCGACGCCGCTGCGAGCAAGGTGAAGGCGCTGCTCGAGCAGGAGGGTCGCGACGACCTCCAGCTCCGGATCGCCGTGCAGCCGGGTGGCTGCTCCGGCCTGCGCTACCAGCTGTTCTTCGACGAGCGGAACCTCGACGGTGACGTCGTCACCGACTTCGACGGCGTCAGCGTCGTCGTCGACCGGATGAGCGTCCCTTACCTCAACGGTGCCGTCATCGACTTCGTCGACACGATCGAGAAGCAGGGCTTCACCATCGACAACCCCAACGCGACGGGTTCGTGCGCCTGCGGCGACTCGTTCCACTGATCCACCGCGATCCACCGCGACAGGGCCCCCACCGAGACCTCGGTGGGGGCCCTGTTCGTTGCGGGGCTCGTTGCGGGCTCAGTGGGCCTGGTTGGGGTTGCCGGGCGACGAGCCGGGGGAGACCTCGGCTCCGGCACGTGCCCCGTCGCGCACCTCGCGGTCGCCGAGCGGTGAGTCCAGGCTGACGTCGACGGACTTCGAGAGCGCGATGTCGATGCAGGCGATGTCGCCCTTCTGCTCCGGCGGGAGCTTCGGCAAGGTGACCGTCACCGCGTCGCCGGTCTCCTCGACGACCGGCTCGCCGACCTTGCCGTAGCACTCGGGCACGCCCGTCGTGTAGTTCAGCGCCAGCCGCGTCTCGTCGTAGGCGAAGTAGCTGTCGATGACCTGGGTGTCCGGGCCCGGCGGCAGATCCGGCCCCGGCGCGGGCGTCAGGTCGCCGTCCGGCAGGTCGGTCCCCGGCGAGCCTGGTGCGACCGAGGCCCGGTCGGACGGTTGGCCCGACCCGGCGGGGGCGGCGTCCTCCGGAGTGCCCGGCCCCCGCTGCCAGACCACCACGGCCACCACGACGAGCACCGCCAGGGCGGCGCCGAGCGGGACCAGCCAGCGAACGAGTCCTGTCCTCATGCCGGTGGGACGCACGGTGGGGCGCGCAGGTTCCCACGGCCGGCATGCCCTTTGCCCGGTTTCCAATGACCCGGACGATGGCCGCCCATGGCCCGACCGAGCCATTGTCCGGACCAGCGAGTCCCGATTGGCTGGGCCGGACTGTGCCGGGGTCCGCCCGGCGCGCCGGAAGGGGAGAGCGCCACCCATGAATGAAAATCACAAACGAGCCTTCGCCGCAGTCTGCGCGGGGCTACTGGTTGCGGCCGCCGCGGGGACGTCGGCAGCAGCGGCGGGACCCAGCGGCCAGTCCCGCGCCGTGGACGGCCTCGACGGCCCCCGCGGACTCGATATCGCCGCCGGCAAGACCGTGGTCGCCGAGAGCAACGGCGCCATCAGCGAGGTCATCCGCAGCGGCCCCGACAAGGGCACCACCGAGCGGATCGGCAAGGTGCCCGGCGGGTTCGGGGCCGGTGTCGCCGTCGCCGGGAACGGCGACGTGTGGGCGGTGACCGGCGACAAGACCGGCACGCTCTACCTGTTCCACGACGGCAAGCGCCGCACCGTGCTCGAGGTCGCGAAATCGCAGCGGAAGAACCCGGACCCCTACGACCTCGAGGACGCCCCGAAGGAGAGCAACGCGTTCGGCCTCGCGGCGCTGCCCGACGGCTCGGCCCTGGTGGCCGACGCCGCCAACAACTCGGTGATCCGGGTGACCCGCCAGGGCAAGGTCAGCACGATCGCCCGGGTCAAGCCCCGGACGGTTCCGATGCCCGCGGGCTTCGACGACCCGGAGCTGCCACCGGCGGGCACGCCGATTCCCTCGGAGGCGGTGACCACCTCGGTGACGGTCGGCCCGGACGGCGCGGTCTACATCGGTGAGCTGCGCGGCTTCCCGGGCACGCCCGAGACCTCGCAGATCTGGCGGGTCGAGCCCGGTGCCACCAACGCGGTCTGCAAGCCCAACAAGCCGAACAAGGGTGCCTGCACCCGCGAGGCGGACGGGCTGACCTCGATCGTCGACCTCGACATGGGTCGCGGTGGCGCGCTCTACGCGGCCGAGCTGTCCAAGATGAGCTGGCTGGCCGCCGAGTTCGAGGTGCCCGGCAGCGAGGAGGGCGCGATCATCCGGATCGGCCACGACCGCAACGTGCGGCGCGAGCTCAGCCCCGGACAGGTGATCCTGCCCGGTGGCGTCGCGGTCGGCTCGAACGGGAACGTGTTCGGCAGCGGTCCCGTGTTCGGCCCTGGATCGGTCAGGAAGGTCGGCTGACCGGCTGACCCCGCACGCAACGAGCCGGCCCGCACCGCCGCGTAGGTGGTGCGGGCCGGTCGCTCTTGTCGCGGGCGTCAGTCGAGGTGCAGGTGCAGTGCGGCGGCGAGCCGGGCGGCGGCGTCGCTGACCTCGATCGTCGGCTTCGAAACCTCGCGCGGGTAGTCCTCGAACCGCAGGCTGGGCGCTGGGCGGCGCAGGGCCTCCGCGACCGCACGGCAGTCGGACGTCATCCGGTCGGTGGGGGAGGCGTCGTCGTACGCGAGGCGGCGCGGGGCGGAGGAGGTCACGCACGCAACGCTAGGGATTACCGCTGGGTACCCCAAGCGCCGTAGGGTGCGCGTGTCCATCCCGACGTACGCACCCCCGAGGAACCCCGTGTCGCTTCTCGTCACCGGCTCCATCGCCACCGACCACCTGATGTCCTTCCCGGGGCGGTTCTCCGACTCGCTCGTCGTGGAGCAGCTCGACAAGCTCTCCGTGTCGTTCCTGGTCGACGACCTCGAGGTGCGTCGCGGCGGCTGCGCGGCCAACATATGCTTCGGGCTGGGCAACCTCGGCCTCCGCCCGGTGCTCGTCGGCGCGGTTGGCGAGGACTTCGTGGACTACCGCGCCTGGCTGGAGCGGCACCACGTCGACTGCTCCTCGGTGCACGTCTCGGAGACCCGGCACACCGCGCGCTTCGTCTGCACGACCGACAAGGACATGGCGCAGTTCGCCTCGTTCTACGCCGGCGCGATGACGGAGGCCCGCGAGATCGAGCTGCAGCCGATCGCGGACCGGGTCGGTGGTGCTACGTACGTCTTGGTCGGTCCCAACGACCCCGAGGCGATGCGGCGGCACACCCAGGAGTGCCGCGAGCGCGGCATCCCGTTCCTGGCCGACCCGAGCCAGCAGCTCGCGTTCGGCGACGGCGAGCTGATCCGCGACCTGATCGACGGCGCCGACATCCTGTTCTCCAACGAGTACGAGTCGGCCCTGATCGAGAAGAAGACCGGCTGGTCGGCCGCCGAGGTGCTCGACCGGGTCGGCACCTGGGTGGTCACTCTCGGCGCCGACGGCGTCCGGGTGGAGCGGTCCGGCCAGGAACCGATCGTGGTCGCCGCGGTCCCGGAGATCGAGAAGGTCGAGCCGACCGGCGTCGGTGACGCGTTCCGCGCCGGGTTCCTCGCCGCACTGGAGTGGGGGCTGTCGCACGAGCGCGCCGCCCAGCTCGGCTGCCTGCTCGCGGTGTACGTCGTCGAGCGGGTCGGCACCCAGGAGTACACCCTCCACCAGTCCGAGTTCGTCCAGCGCTTCGCGGACACCTACGGCGAGCAGGCCGCCGCCGAGATCGCCGCGCACGTCAAGACCCCCCGCCCCTGACCCGGCGAGGAGTCAGGACATCAGGCTCCTGGCCGGTGTGTCGCGACGTCGGTGACCCCTCGGCGGCGGGTCAGACCATCCGCCGTACGACGAAGCGCGGCACCCCGTCCCCGGCAACGTCCTCGCCGACGTACTCCTGCCCGCGCATCCGACACCACGCCTGCGTGTCCGGGCGGGCTGCCGGGTCGTCCGAGACCACCGCGACCGTGCCGCCGACGGGCACGTCCCCGATCGAGTTCGCCAGTCTGATGATCGGCAACGGGCAGCGCAGCCCGCGGCAGTCCAGCTCGAGGTCAGGGGTCTCCGTCACGGTCGCAGCCCCTCCACCACTCCGGGCAGCACGTCGAGGAACGCCTCCACGTCGGCCTCGCCGGTGTCGCGCGTGAGCGAGACCCGGATGTTGCCGTGGGTGAGCGCACCCATCGCCTCCAGCACGTGCGACGGGGTGAGGGCGGATGCGCTGCACGCGGAGCCGGACGACACGCCGAAGCCGTGCCGGTCGAGCTCGCGGACCAGCGCCTCACCCTCCACGTAGAGCACCGAGAACGTCACCACGTGGGGGAGCCGCTGGTCGGGGTCGCCCACCACGTCCACGTCGCTCACGACCTTCGGCACCTGTGACCGGATTCGGTCCACGAGGGCCCGCTGCCGCGCTCCCACCTCGTCACGCTCGGCGACCAGGGCCTGGAGCGCGGCAGCCGCCGCGAGCACGGCCGGCACGTTCTCGAAGCCCGCGCCCCGCGGGTCGATCCGGTCGTCGACGGGGAA
>NZ_DASSCL010000100.1:0-45654 GCF_035697785.1 Nocardioides sp. | reverse complement strand
GCCTCGCTGCAGAACAGGCCGTCGCGTGGCGGCGCGAGATGAAGAGCATGGTCATCCGGCTCGTCGCGATGTCGCTGAAGAGCGGCCATCTCGCCGTAGCCGAGTTCCGGAACCATCGGATCAAGGCGCTCGTCCGGGCAGAGAACGGGCACGAGGCCTACCTCGCCATCATTGCCGAGGGAGTGCCGGACCCGCAGATGTTCGCGCTGCTTCTGGACTGCGTCCCCGGAGTTGCGCCCGAAGACTGGCAGCCCGAACCGTCGCCTCTGGCCGAGATGAACCCTGGCTCGGGCGAGATCATCTGGTCGACGCTGTTTCCGTCCGAGGTCGCTCGCGCGATCCTCGACCTGGACGGCGATGACTGAGGCCAGCGGTCCGCAAATAGTCCGCAAGAAGTCCAGCCGAGACCGATTCTCGCCGACGACGTCCAACGGTCTCGCGAACGCGTTTCCGCAGGTCAGGCCGCGTTTTCCGGCATCAGTCGGCGATGACCACCAACGGCCGAAGCCCCGCGTGATCGTTCCGCTTCAACGTCTGACAGGCGATGGGTGGCGCCCAGCGGTCGTCCCGATCTTGAGAGCCGCGGCCAAACCTGTTACTGGCCCGCCGCCGCCTGCAGCACCCGGTCCAGCATCTGCTGGGGGTTGAAGTCGGGCGGTGGTTGTCGGGGCGGGAAGGCGTCGAACGTAGCGGCGTGCTGCTGGACGAGGGCGGCGGCCGGTAGCACCGTCCAGAGCTTCTCGCCGGCGTAGAGCGGGTACGCCGGGGCGTCCATGTGCTGCTCGAACGGGTCGACCCGCAGGTTCACCGGTCGTGGGACCGTCGGGCGGAGCATGGCACCGGCGAACCAGTCGTCCTTGACCAGGAAGTGCACCTTCCAGTTGTTGTAGCGCAGCGCGAACAGGTCGTGCTCGCCGTAGTAGAAGAACTCGTGCCGTGGAGACTCCTCGACCTCGCCGCTCAGGTAGGGCAGCTGGTTGTAGCCGTCGAGGTGCACTCGGAAGTTCTTCTCTCCGGACTGGTACCCCTCCAGCAGCTGCTCCTTGATGTCCGGAACTCCGGCCGCGGCCATGACGGTCGGCACCACGTCCTCCAGGGACAGGATCCCGTTGAGGACCTGGCCGGCGGGGATGGTCCCCGGCCAGCGGATGGTGAACGGCGCCCGGAAGCCGCCCTCCCAGCCCAGCCCCTTCTCGCCCCGGAACGGCGACGTGCCGCCATCGGGCCAGGTGAACTTCTCGGCGCCGTTGTCGGTGGTGAAGACGACCACGGTGTTGTCGGCGATGCCGAGGTCGTCCAGCTTCTGGAGCAGCCCGCCCACCACCCAGTCGAGCTCTGCCATGCCGTCGGCGTAGCGACCCAGCCCGGTGCTGTCCTTCCACCTCTCCGAGAGGCGCGTCCAGACGTGCATCCGCGTGGTGTTGTGCCAGAGCAGGAACGGAGTCCCGGCCCGGTGGGCGCGGTCGATGAAGTCGAGCGACCGTTCCAACAGGTCCTCCTCCACGCTCTCCATCCGTCTGCGCGTCAGCGGACCGGTGTCGTTGATCGTCTGCTTGCCGACCTTCCCGAAACGCGGGTCCTCCGTCGGGTCATCGATGTCGGTGGCCTTGCACTCGAGCACCCCTCGCGGCATGAAGAACTGCTGGAAGATCGGCAGGTCCTTCGGGTAGTCGGGCTGCTCGGGCTCCTCCTCGGCGTTGAGGTGGTAGAGGTTCCCGTAGAACTCGTCGAACCCGTGCACCGTCGGCAGGAACTCGTTGCGGTCACCGAGATGGTTCTTGCCGTGCTGTGCGGTCACGTAGCCGAGGGGCTTGAGCAGTTCCGCGAGGGTCGGGTCCTCGGGCTGCAGGCCCTGCTTCGCACCTGGCAGCCCGACAGTCGTCAGGCCGGTTCGCATCGGGATCTGACCGGTGATGAACGCGGCCCGCCCCGCCGTACAGCTCGCCTGCGCGTACGCGTCGGTCGCCATCGCCCCCTCGGAGGCGATCCGGTCGATGTTGGGCGTCCTGGTGCCCATCAGCCCCCGGTGGTAGGCGCCGACGTCGAACCAGCCGATGTCGTCGGCCAGGATCAGGAGAATGTTCGGCTTCTCGGTCGACATGTGGGGCGCCCTTCCTGAGCGGTCTTGGCGTCGCTGGGCGGGAGCCCGGCGAGACGTTCCCGGCCGCACCCGTCTCGCCACCGACAGCCACACCTCGATGCTGGGCGAACCGGAGAGCGCGAGCATCATCCCCATCAGGTGAGCTGCGGGTAGTTCCCCCTCGTGGCTCGTGCCGGCGGAGAACGCCGATCCGCGGTGCGGCTGACGCATATCCCAGACCGCGCGTGGCTCGCCGTCCGCAGGGGTCGGCAGTGACAAGCCGAGTGGGCGGACCCGAGACACCCGTCTCCGCTATCGTCTCGGACAGGCAACACGCGGGCTTGTCAGCACCCTGCGGCTCAGCCTTGCTGGTGCAGTCAGTTCCTTCAGTGGTCGAGGGCGGTTTGACGGAGGGAATGTGTCGAACGAACGAGCCGCGCGACTCGGCGTCGTCCTGGCGCTGTCCTGGCTGATCGTTCTGACCGGCGTCAACTTCCTGCTTCCGCCGTCCAGCGTGCCCGATCCGCTGTTCCCGGTCGCGCCGCTCATCACCTGCGCGGTCTGCTCGGCCAGGACGACAGCGGGCTTCGCGGTGGCCGCGGTCCTGCTGACCGCCTTCTCCGGGATCTACAACCAGAACTGGGACACCGCCCAGCAGTGGGTGCGCCTTCTCGCCGTGGTGCTGATCAGTGGGGCGGCCGTCGTGATCGCCGAGGTGCGGATCCGGCGGGAACACCGGTTCGCCCGGGTCGCCGCGATCGCCGAGGTGGCCCAGCGTGTCATCCTGCCGACGCTGCCCAAGACGGCCGGTTCGGTGCACGCCACCGCCCAGTACTGGTCGTCGGCGGAGGACGCCATGGTGGGCGGGGACCTCTACGACTGCTCACTCACCGGCGGGCACGTCTGCTTCCTCATCGGTGACATGCGCGGCAAGGGTCTCGGCGCCATCGAGCAGGCCGCCCGCGTCATCCGCGCGTTCCGGCAGGCCGCGGCGCACTACTCCGACCTCGACGAGGTCGCCCGCGACATGGACTCCTACCTCCGGCCGTTCTTCGGCGAGGAGGACTTCGTCACCGCACTGATCGTCGACGTCACCCGGCCGAACCGGCTCACGGTGACGTGCTGCGGACACCCCCCGCCGCTGCTGGTCCGCGCCGACGGCACCGCGGAGCTGCTGAACATCCCGCCGGGGCTGCCGCTCGGCCTGGGCGGGAGCCACGACTCCTTCACCCTCACGTGGGGCACCGGGGACCGGCTGCTGCTGTACACGGACGGTGTCAGCGAGGCCCGCGGGTCCGACGGTGAGTTCCTCTCCCTGCTCAGCCTGGCTCCGGTCATCGGCGACGCCACGCTCGAGCAGGCGATGGAGGCGTTCCTCGCCAGCGTCCGCGACCACGTCCCGGGCGGAGAGCTCTCCGACGACGCTGCCCTGGTCCTGCTGGAGAACGCCAGCGAGGTGACGCCGAAGACCTCGGTAGCCTCCGTACGCCACGCGTAGCGGCGGCCACGGTCGCGCCCAGGCTTGGCCGATGACGGTCAGAACACCGTGGCCCAGTCGTCCTTCATGCTCACGACAGTCCAGCCGCTCTGCCTGGCCCGGTCGAGCGCCCGCTCGGCTCCCGCGGTGTAGTCGTACTCCCGCTCCGGGTCGTCGTGCAGGACCAGCAGGCGCAGCGTCGGCGCCTCCAGGTGCTGGGTGAAGTCGAGCATCTCGATGTCCCCGTTGGAGTTGCCCGCAGCAAGGATCGGTCGCCTGCCCGTGCGGGTCCAGATGCGGACCGGCTTCTCCGGACCATCGTCGAGGTAGTCGGCGGCCGCCTGGCGGACGATCGAGCCGCCCTGCGCGTTCGGGACGTACGTCAACGCGGTGCTGCTGCCGATCACCCGCTGGCGGGGCACGCCGTACACCTCCTCGGTGATCGGCCTCATGAAGTCGCGGCCACCCCCGGAGGCGATGTAGTTGGAGAACCCGTTGGCCGCGAGGTGGCCCAGGAGCTCGACCATCGGGGCGTAGGCGCACTCCAGGTACCCACGGCCCAGCAGCGGATGCTGGGTCTTCCGCAGGAACGCCTCGGACTGGTCCTCGAAGTCCTCCACGGTGATGTTGGCGAACGCCGCGAGCACGCCGCCCGCGAAGATTCTCACGTTGCTGTCGTTCCCCGCGTAGTGCTCGGCAAGGGTGTTCGTCAGCCACGCGTAGTCCTTCTCGTGGGCCGCCTTCCAGGGCTGGCGTCCGCGCAGCTCCGGGTCGCTCGCCGCCATCTCGGCCAGCCGTCGCAGGATGAAGTCCAGCTGGATCGGCATCGGCTTCTCGCACCAGAGGGTGCCGTCGTTGTCGAACACCGCCACCCGGTCGGCGGCCGGCACGCCCCCTGAGCCGTCGGCGCAGGCGCGCTCCACGAAGTCGAGGATCGTCTCCTTCGCCACACCCTCGTTCCACGTTGCCAGGGGTTCGCCCACGCCGCACCCGCCTCGTCGTACGTCGCCGTCGCCGTCATCGAACCAGCGGGATGTCGCCGTCCGCGTCACCCCGCGAGGGTGATGCCCCCACATCCGGCACCGACCTAGGTTGTGGCTCGACCCGGCGACGCCCTGCCCGGGCCCGCGGAGGAAGGACATCAATGTCGGACCGACCGAACATCCTGGTCATCTGGGGCGACGACATCGGGATCGCCAACCTGAGCTGCTACAGCGAGGGCCTGATGGGCTACCGGACGCCGAACATCGACCGGATCGCGGCGGAGGGCGTCCGGTTCATCGACTACTACGGCGAGCAGAGCTGCACGGCCGGCAGGGCCGCCTTCATCACCGGGCAGAACCCCTACCGCACCGGACTCACGAAGGTCGGCATGCCCGGGGCGGACATCGGGCTCCGGGCGGAGGACCCGACCATCGCCACGGCGCTCAAGGCCCTCGGCTACCGAACCGGCCAGTTCGGCAAGAACCACCTCGGCGACCGTGACGAGTTCCTGCCCACCGCCCATGGTTTCGACGAGTTCTTCGGCAACCTCTACCACCTCAACGCCGAGGAGGAGCCGGAGCACTTCGACTACCCGACCGAGGACGAGTTCCCCGACTTCCGCAGACGGTTCGGCCCGCGCGGCGTGCTTCACTCCTGGGCCACCGGGGACGGGACACAGAAGGTCGAGGACACCGGACCGCTCACCAAGGAACGGATGAAGACCGTCGACGACGAGATCCTGCCCGACGCGCTGCGGTTCATGACCGAGGCGAAGGACGCCGACACCCCGTTCTTCGTGTGGTTCAACACCACCCACATGCACTTCCGCACGCACCTCAAGGACGGCAGC
The DNA here is from genome assembly GCF_035697785.1 of Nocardioides sp. Lineage (GTDB taxonomy): Bacteria > Actinomycetota > Actinomycetes > Propionibacteriales > Nocardioidaceae > Nocardioides_B. The sequence goes on along the minus strand of NZ_DASSCL010000100.1, from coordinate 40,263 downwards.
CGCGGCCGGGCGGGGCGCTGGCAGTCGGAGTACCACGACACGATGTGCGACCACGACGAGCTGGTCGGCGAGCTGCTGGACCACCTCGACGACAACGGTCTCGCCGACAACACGATCGTCGTGTACTCCACGGACAACGGCCCGCACATGAACTCGTGGCCGGACGCCGGGATGACGCCGTTCCGCAACGAGAAGAACTCCTGCTGGGAGGGCGCCTACCGGGTGCCGGCGATGGTCCGGTGGCCCGCCCGGATCCCTGCCGGCCGGGTGCTGAACGGCATCGTCAGCCACACCGACTGGTTCGTCACCCTGCTGGCCGCCGCCGGGGAGGCCGACGTGGCCGACCGGCTCAAGGCAGGTGCCGACCTGGGTGGTACGACGTACAAGGTCCATCTCGACGGGCACAACCAGCTCGACTACATCACCGGCGCCGCCGACCAGAGTCCGCGCACGCACTTCTTCTACGTCTCGGACGACGGCGATCTGACCGCGATGCGGTACGACAACTGGAAGCTGGTCTTCCTCGAGCAGCGGGCCGTGGGCACGTTGCGTGTCTGGGCCGAGCCCTACACCGAGCTCCGGGTGCCCAAGATGTTCAACCTGCGCACCGATCCCTACGAGCGCGCCGACATCACGTCCAACACCTACTACGACTGGCTCATCGACCACGCCTGGCTGGTGGTGCCCGCGCAGGCGTACGTCGCGCAGATGCTCCAGACGCTGGCCGAGTTCCCGGCCCGGCAGGCACCCGCCAGCTTCAGCCTGGAGCGTGTGATGCAGCACCTGCGGGCCGGCGTCCCCAGCGCCTGACCCGGCTCAGGGCGGAGCATTCTGTGTCGAGCACGAAGCAGGGCCGACCCGACGTCTACAGTCGGCGGGTGCACAGCGAGCCGGTCAGCCTCCCGGGCGGGACCTTCGTGATGGGTTCCGACGCGCACTATCCCGAGGAACGGCCCACCCATCACGTGCGGGTGGCTGCGTTCGCCATCGATCCGGTGCCGGTCACCAACGCCGACTTCGAGGAGTTCGTGCGGGCGACGGGCTACGTGACGGTCGCCGAGCGTCCGCTCGACCCGGCCGACTTCCCGGAGGCCCCGGCGGAGAACCTCGTGCCCGGCTCGATGGTGTTCACTCCGACCAGCGGCCCGGTCGACCTGCGGCACATCAGCCTGTGGTGGACCTGGACGCCGGGCGCCTGCTGGCGCCACCCCGAGGGTGCCGGCAGCTCGATCAAGCGCCGGCGCGACCATCCGGTCGTGCAGGTGGCGCACGAGGACGCCGCCGCCTACGCGGCCTGGGCGGGTGCCGAACTGCCCACCGAGGCCGAGTGGGAGTACGCCGCACGCGGCGGCCTCGAGGGAGCGACGTTCACCTGGGGGGACGAACCCCGTCCCGGCGGCCGGATCATGGCCAACACGTGGGACGGGCCGGACTTCCCGTGGCGCAGCACCCGGGAGAGCGGGTGGACGCGGACGTCCCCGGTCGGGAGCTTCCCGGCCAACGGCTTCGGGCTGCACGACATGGCCGGCAACGTCTGGGAGTGGACCCAGGACTGGTGGACCACGCACCATCCCGACGACGCAGCGTCACCGTGCTGCGTCCCGGACAACCCGCGTGGCGGTGCGGAGGCGAACAGCTACGACGCCGCCCAGCCCCAGTTCCGGATCGGCCGCAAGGTGATCAAGGGTGGCTCGCACCTGTGCGCCGACTCCTACTGCCTGCGCTACCGCCCCGCCGCACGCCGCCCCCAGATGGTGGACACCGGGATGAGCCACATCGGGTTCCGGTGCGCGCGACGGGGTGCCGAGACTGCCTGATCGCTCGGCTGCAGGATCTCGGGGGCATCCCGACCGGGCCGCGGGGGGCGCCATCCGTGGTCGGGTGCGACACGCACGGCGGCCCCCGATGCCAGGGTGAGGGCGCCTCATGCCGCACAATCTTTACTTCCGTCCTCAAACCTCGGGGGAGATCGTGGTGCGTCGATCCTCAACTGTCCGGGCGAGCAGGAAGCTCGTCGCCGTCGGCCTCGGCACGCTGCTCGTGGGGCTCGCCACCGGCGGTCCCGCGACCAGTGAGGACGTGCCGCTGCCGCTGGGCGACGCCGACCTGGTCGAGACCCGCACGGTCACCGAGCTCGCGCCCGGGGTCTCGCTGACCCACATCTCGCGCGGCACCGAGCCGGCGAGGGAGAAGGACTACCAGACCACGCGCCGCGGCCCGTGGCAGGTGCGGGTGCTCACGATCGACCCGGCCGTCGCGGTGGGCAGCCTGCGGGCGACGTACGGCCCCGACCTCGCCCCTACGGAGAAGACCAGCGAGCTCGCGGCCTACTCCGGGGCGATGGCAGCGGTGAACGCCTCGTTCTTCACGTTCTCGGGCAGCAGCAACTACCCAGGGGACCCGGTCGGGCTCGGCTTGTACGACGGGCAGCTGCTGAGTGAGCCGAGCACCGGGACCGCGGAGGTCTCCCTGCTCGTCGACTCGCGCACCAACCAGGTCTCGATGCCGGGCAAGCTGTCCTGGCGGGAGCGGGTGGTGAACAAACGCACCGGCAACGGGCTCAAGGTCGAGATGCTCGGCCACCCGCCGGTCGTGCCCGCCGAGTGCGCCAAGAAGAACAACCCCACCAAGTGCCGCCAGTCCGGAGACGTGGTCCGGCTGCCCGCCCAGTTCAGCGCGAACACGCCGAGCGGCAAGGGCGTCGAGGTGGTGCTCGGCCGCAACGGCTGCGTGATCCGCAGGGAGAAGGAGCGCGGCACCACGCTCAAGCCGGTGCAGACCTCGATCCAGGCGACCGGCAAGCAGACCAAGCGGCTGATGACGATCACCCGCATGCACAACAACAAGCGCAAGGCCTGCCTCCGCAGCAGCATGCGCCTGCGCGACAGCACGGGTGCCCGGATCCCGACGGGTCCCTGGATGTACGGCGTGAACGGCCGCTTCACCCTGACCCGCGCGGGTCAGGTCGCCGTGCCGCGCGGCGAGACGTCGCTGTTCCAGCGACACCCCCGCACCTTCGTCGGCCGCACCAGCGCCGGCCAGATCCGGATCGTCACCATCGACGGCCGGCAGGCCACCAGCGTTGGCGCCGGGCTGCGCGAGACGGCCGCGGTCGCGCTGGCTCTCGACATGGCCGACTCGATCAACCTCGATGGCGGCGGATCGACCACGATGGTGGTCAACGGAGCCGTGGCCAACCGGCCGAGCGGCAGCAGTGAGCGCGAGGTCGGCGACGCCTTGATCTGGTCCCCGACGCCCTGGGCGCGCCGACGCTGATCGGCTAGCCCGCGCGGCTCGCCCGGAAGCGGTCGGCCGCGACACGCCCCAGCAGCCGAGACGGGGTGTGGTTTTCTCGGATCAATAGTGTAGTAATTTAGGTGACTTAGTTCAGGACACTCGAAGGAGTCACCTCATGCCAACCCCCGGAACCATCCACGCGCACACCCGGCGCCGCCGGCCGTCGCTCGTGGCGGGCGTCGCCACCGCACTGCTCTCCCTGCTCGGGCTCGCCGCGTGCGGTGCCGAGGAGAAGGGTGCGCACCTCGCCCTGACCGCCGCCGTCCCCGACGAGGTTCCCGCCGGCACCGTGCTGCGTGTGGGGGACCCGGCCACCCAGACCGCGCTCGAGGAGTCCGGCCTCATCGACGAGCTCGACGTCGAGGTCGAGTGGGCCAACATCAGCGGCGGCCCCAAGACACTCGAGGCGTTCCGCGCCGACGCGATCGACGTCGGTGCGGTGGCCGACATTCCTCCGCTGTTCGCCAAGTGGACCGGCACCGACATCCGCATCGTCGCGGCTCGCGAGACCGTCGACCCGCTGAACCACCCGACCTACGAGCTCGGCGTCGCACCCGGCGCGGGCGTGGAGAGCCTGGAGGACCTCGAGGGCAAGAAGATCGCCTACAGCCCGGGGCAGGCCCAGGGCGCACTCGTGCTGCGGGTCCTCAAGCAGGTCGGGCTCGAGCAGGACGACGTCGAGCTGGTGGAGATGACCAGCGTCGACGACGCCTACGTCAACGCCCTCGGCAGCAAGCAGGTCGACGTCGCACCCCTCGGGCAGACCCTCGTCAAGACCTACCGTGCGAAGTACGAGCAGGACGGCGCCACCACCCTCCAGCCCGGCGTGCGCGACGACTCATGGACGCTCTACGCACCCACCGAGACGCTCGAGGACGCGAGCATCGCGGCCGCGCTGAAGGAGTACGTCGCCGCGTGGGCGAAGGCCCAGCAGTGGATCAGCGAGCACCCCGACGAGTTCGCGCAGGCCTTCTACGTCGACCACGAGGGCCTCTCGCCGGAGGACGCGAAGTTCGTCGTCGACGCGCTCGGGACGTTCGAGGTGCCGACCTCGTGGGACGAGTTCATCGCCCGGCACCAGGAGACGGCCGACCTGCTCGAGAAGGAGCAGGGGCAGGAGCCGCTCGACGTCGAGGCGCTCTACGACCGCCGCTACGAGAAGGTCATCGCCAACGCCGTCGAAGGAACCTCATGAGCACCCTGCAGGCGACCCACAGCCCCGCGCAGGAGGTGGACGCAACCTCCGACGACCGCGTCGTGCGACGCCGGCTGGGGCCGGGGCGACGCATCCCGTTCGGCTTCGCGATCGGACCGGTCCTGCTCCTCGCCCTGTGGGCGGTCGGCTCCGCGACGGGGTTCCTGGACCCGCGGACCCTGTCCGAGCCCTGGACCGTCGTCGCCACGGCGGCCGGCCTGGCCGAGAGCGGCCGCCTCCAGGACAGCCTGCTCACCTCGGCGCTGCGTGCCCTGCTGGGGCTGGGCATCGGCGTCGCGGTCGGCACGGTGCTCGCGGTCCTCTCCGGCCTGTCGCGGACGGGCGAGGCGCTCATCGACGGACCGATCCAGGTGAAGCGCTCCATCCCCACGCTGGCGCTGATCCCGCTGCTCATCCTCTGGCTGGGCATCGGCGAGGAGATGAAGGTCGTCACCATCGCGCTCGGCGTCATGGTGCCGATCTACATCCACACCCACAACGGCCTACGCAGCATCGAGGGCCGCTACGCGGAGCTCGCGGAGACGATCGGGGTGAGCCGCGCCGAGTTCATCCGCGCCGTCGTGCTGCCCGGCGCGATGCCCGGCTTCCTGCTGGGGCTGCGGTTCGCGGTGACCACCGCGCTGCTGGCGTTGGTCGTGGTCGAGCAGGTCAACTCCACGAGCGGGATCGGCCACATGATCACGCTCGCGTCCAACTACGGCCAGACCGACGTGATCGTCGTCGGACTCGTCGTCTACGCCGTCCTGGGTCTCGTGGCCGACGGCTCCGTCCGACTCATCGAGAGGAAGGCACTTTCATGGCGCCGCACCCTGGCAAGCTGACGGACCCCGACGCCGACGTGGCCGTCCGGGTCCGCAACCTGCACCGAAGCTTCAACGAGGCAGGCGGGGTCCTCAACGGCCTGGACCTGCGCATCGCACCGGGCGAGTTCGTCGCCCTGCTCGGCCGCAGCGGCAGCGGCAAGAGCACGCTGCTGCGGGCGCTGGCCGGGCTGGACCGTGAGGTCACCGGGCACGGCAGCATCTCGGTGCCCGAGAACGTGTCCGTCGTGTTCCAGGACTCGCGGCTGCTGCCCTGGCGACGCGTGCTCGACAACGTCGTCTTCGGGCTGCGCGCCCCCGACGCCGAGGAGCGCGGACGCGTCGCCCTCGCGGAGGTCGGCCTCGAGGGCCGGGAGCGCGCCTGGCCGCACGAGCTCTCCGGCGGCGAGCAGCAGCGGGCCGCGCTCGCTCGCTCCCTGGTGCGCGATCCGCAGCTGCTGCTGGCCGACGAGCCCTTCGGGGCTCTCGACGCGCTCACCCGGATCCGGATGCACGTGCTGCTCCGCAAGCTCTGCGAGGCACACCGGCCGGCGGTGCTGCTGGTGACCCACGACGTCGACGAGGCGATCGTGCTCGCCGACCGGGTCATCGTGCTGGACGACGGCGTCGTACGTCGGGACGTGCCGGTGCACCTGACCGGACGCCGCTCCCAGGCGGACCCGGAGTTCGCCGAGCTGCGGACGCACCTGCTCGCCGAGCTCGGTGTCGAGGACGACGCCGAGGCGGCCCGACGTTCCTACCCCCTCCACCGGAAGGCGGCCTCATGAGCCTGCACCTCAACCTGTTCATCTATCCCGGCGGTCACCACGAGGCGGCCTGGCGCTACCCGGGATCGGCACCGGACCGAGTGCTCGACATCGGCTACTACCAGGACCTGGCCCGGCAGGCGGAGGCGGCGAAGTTCGACGCGGTGTTCTTCGCCGACGGCCCGGCGCTGGCCGACAACATCCGCTACGCGTCCCGGTTCCGGCTGGAGCCGTTCACGTGGATGTCCGCGATCGCCGCGGTCACCGAGCGGATCGGGCTGATCGGGACCGCGTCGACGACGTACTCCGAGCCCTACAACCTGGCCCGGTTGTTCGCGTCCCTGGACCACCTGAGCAAGGGCAGGGCCGGATGGAACATCGTCACCACTGGCGCCCCGAACGCGGCCCAGAACTTCGGGCTGGACGAGCATCCCGTGCACGCCGACCGCTACGCGCGCGCCGAGGAGTTCCTCGAGGTGGTCACGAAGCTGTGGGACAGCTGGGAGGACGACGCATTCGTCGCCGACGCGGAGAGCGGTGTCTTCGCCGACACCGACCTGATCCACTCGGTCGACCACGTCGGGCCGCACTTCTCGGTCGCCGGCCCGCTCAACACGGCACGGTCGCCCCAGGGCCGGCCGGTGTACGTCCAGGCCGGCTCGTCCGAGGACGGTCGTGCGTTCGCCGCCCGATGGGCGGAGGCGATCTTCACCGCGCACCAGACGCTGGACAGCGCCCGCGGCTTCTACGCGGACATCAAGGCGCGGGCCGGTCGGCTCGGCCGCAACCCCGCCCACGTGAAGATCCTGCCGGGGATCAGCCCGGTGCTCGGGTCGACCATGAGCGAGGCGCAGGACCTGCACGACGAGCTCAACCACCTCACCCAGCCGGCGTACTCGCTGGACGTGCTGCGCCGGCTGACCGGTGCCGACCTCTCGGCGTACGACCTCGACGGCCCGTTCCCGCGGCACCTCGTCGACGAGACCGGGGAGCGCGGCGTCAGCAGCCGCTCACAGCTCGTGCTCGACATCGTGGACCGGGAGCAGCCGACGATCCGCCAGCTGATGCATCGGCTCGCCGGAGCGCGCGGGCACCAGGTCGTCGTCGGGACCCCCGAGTCGGTGGCCGACCAGATCCAGGCGTGGCACGAGGCCGGCGCGGCCGACGGGTTCAACGTCATGCCGCCGTGGCTGACCGGCGGCTTCGACGTGTTCGTCGAGGAGGTGGTGCCGATCCTGCGCGGTCGCGGCTTGTTCCGCACCGACTACTCGGGCAGCACCCTGCGCGAGCACTATGGGCTGGACCGTCCGGTCAGCCAGTACGCCCGCACCGACCAGCACCTGGAGACAGCATGACGACAGACCACTGGCGCAGCCTCGGCACCACCGGAGTCCGGGTGAGCCCGCTGACCCTCGGCACGATGATGTTCGGCGCGTGGGGCAACACCGACCACGCCGAGAGCGTCCGGATCATCCACCGCGCGCTCGACGCGGGCGTCAACGTCGTGGACACCGCCGACGTCTACGCCCGCGGGGAGTCGGAGGAGATCGTCGGCCGCGCGCTCAAGGGCCGCCGCGACGACGTCGTGCTGGCCACCAAGTTCCACGGCGCGATGTCCGACGACGACCCCAACCAGGGCGGCAACTCCCGGCGCTGGGTCATCCGCGAGGTGGAGAGCTCGCTGCGGCGCCTGCAGACCGACCACATCGACATCTACCAGGTGCACCGCCCGCGACCGGAGGCCGACATCGACGAGACCCTCGGCGCGCTGTCGGACCTCGTGCGCCAGGGCAAGATCCGCTACATCGGGACCTCGACCTTCCTGCCCTCGCAGATCGTCGAGGCGCAGTGGGTGGCGGAGCGACGGCACCGCGAGCGCCCGGTCACCGAGCAGCCGCCGTACTCCATCCTGGCCCGCGAGGTGGAGCGTGACGTGCTGCCGACCGCCGAGAAGTACGGCCTCGGCGTGCTGCCGTGGAGTCCCCTCGCCGGTGGCTGGCTGTCGGGCCGCTACCGACGCGGGGAGGACGCGCCGGTGTCGAGCCGGCAGCAGCGGCAGCCGGCCCGGCACGACCCGCGGTCGCCGGAGAACCGCCGCAAGCTCGAGGCGGTCTACGCACTCCAGGACCTCGCCGACGAGGCCGGGCTCTCCTTGATCCATCTCGCGCTGGCGTTCGTGCTCGAGCACCCCGCCGTGTCGTCGGCGATCATCGGACCCCGGACGATGGAGCAGCTGGAGTCGCAGCTCGGCGTCGAGAAGGTGACCCTGCCGCGAGACGTCCTGGACCGGATCGACGAGATCGTCCCGCCCGGGACGACCATCAACGACGCCGACCGCGGCTATGCGCCGCCGGCCCTGGTGGACCCCGACCGGCGGCGCATCCGGCGCTGACCCGTGCGGGAGGGCCCGCGGCCGGTGCCGCGGGCCCTCCCCACGCATGACCTCGACACGGCGGGGTACGGCGAGAGCATTCCACCCGTCACCGCAGGAGGTGCCATGTCCACCGACGCAATCGTGCTGCTGAAGAACGACCACAAGGAGATCCGCAAGGCGTTCACCGAGTTCGAGCGCGCCGGCGACCAGGCCCAGGTCACCAAGGGTCGCCTCGTGGACCGGATCATCGAGCTGCTCACGGTGCATACCTACATCGAGAACGAGGTCATGTACCCGAAGGTCCGCGAGCTGCTCCCCGACCTCGAGGACGACGTGCTCGAGTCCTACGAGGAGCACCACGTCGCGGACCTGCTCGTGATGGAGCTCGCTGCGATGAAGCCGGACGACGAGCGGTTCGACGCGAAGACCACGGTCCTCATCGAGAACGTGCGGCACCACATCGAGGAGGAGGAGCAGGAGTGGTTCCCGCAGGTCCGCGAGGGGCTCGGGCGCAAGGCCCTGCAGGACATCGGCGCCGAGATGATGCGCGCCAAGAGCGTCGCGCCGCGTCGGCCTTCCCAGCCCAGCGCGCTGAAGAAGGCCGTCGACGCCGTCATCTCGTGAGGCGGACCGCCTCGCGCATCCCTACCCGGCGGTGGCCTCCTCGAGCGGAGCCGCCGGTCCCTCACCCATGAGGACCGCGTAGCTGAAGCCGGCGATGAGCGCGCCCGCGATCGGCGCGAGGATGAACAGCCAGAGCTGGGCGATCGCGTCGCCGCCGGCGAAGAGTGCCGGGCCGATCGAGCGGGCCGGGTTCACCGACGTGTTGGTGACCGGGATGCTCACCAGGTGGATCAGGGTGAGGGACAGGCCGATCGCCAGCGGAGCGAAGCCCTTCGGGGCGCGAGTATCGGTGACGCCGAGGATCACGTAGAGGAACACCGCGGTGAGCACCACCTCGATCACGAGGCAGGCGAGCAGCGAGTAGCCACCGGGGGAGCGGTCGCCGTACCCGTTGGTGGCGAAGCCGGACTCGCTCGCAGAGAAGCCGTCGACACCGTTGGCCACCACCCACAGCACGGCCGCGGCAACGATCGCGGCGACCACCTGCGTGACGATGTAGCCAACGCTGTCCCTCCACGCGAACCGCCTCGAGGCGGCCAGCCCGAGGGTGATGGCCGGGTTGAAGTGGCCGCCGGAGACGTGACCGACGGCGTACGCCATCGTGACCACCGTGAGTCCGAAGGCGAGGGCCACCCCGGCGAAGCCGATGCCGAGCTGCGTGTCCTCGTCGTTGAGGAAGACGGCCGCGAGGACGGCCGAGCCGCAGCCGCCGAAGACGAGGACGAAGGTGCCGAGGAACTCGGCGGCCAGACGTTGGGGCGTGGTGGGCACGGTCGGCATCGGATCTCCCTTCGGGCCACGCCCGACCGGCGGGCTCCGGCCTGGGTCCTGCGGCCCTCCTGGGGCGACGCTAGTGCCTCCCGACCTCGCGTGGGGGCCGGTGCGAGTGATTTTCGGACTTGTCGTCTCGCTCCGCCGTGCGCAGGCCGCAGGGTCCGAAACGCCCCGATGTCGCGGTTTGGCGCGAAGTTTTACTTTCGGTTCGCCCCGGAACGTCCGGTTTTGCCCCGACGCGCCGGATGACCCACCGCAATCTGGGGGATCCCCGCGCGGCCGCCAACCCGGATCATTCGGTCATGAACCTGACGCAGTTCCACCGCATGCGCAAGGCCGTCCAGGTGAACGCCGCACCCGGGTCGACCGGGGACCTGTCGACCGTCGAGCGCTCGCTCCGGTCGATGCTGATGTCCAGCGGCCTGTTCGTGGAGGTCGAGGTGGAGCACACCGACGACCCCGACCAGCTGATCATCGCGCTGTGCACGTTCGACCCGCACGTGGCGGAGGCCGACGTCGCCGGCCAGCTCGAGCGGATGTGGGCCGACCGGGTGAGCTACCCGTTCTGGGAGGCGCACGCCCTGCTGGTCGAGCCGGACCACGTGGAGCTCGAGGCGGCGAGCCGGCCGAGTGCGATGGGTGGCTACGTGACCGTGCACCTGGTGGCGCAGAAGGCGCTCATCCCGGCGCAGCGGCAGTCCTCGGAGGCGTTGACGAGGGAGACCGCCGGCTCCTGACACCTCCTCGACGAGCCGCCCGCGCGCGTGACGGCCGGGCAACGACCTAGTCGAACCGGCTGCGCGGCATCGCGAAGACGTAGCGGTGCCGGGGGTACTCCGAGAGCGACCAGAGCTCGTCCGTCGACGGCCAGTAGGTGATGTCCTCCGGCCCCACCGGCAGCGCGAACCGGTGCCGGACCAGCTCACCGGGTGTGCCTGCCCACACGCTGCCCAGCCGGTAGGGCCCGGCGGAGGTGGTGAGGTACCACCGGCCGCGCACGACGACCGCGCCCTGGGTGTGGCCGACACCGCGTTCCTCCAGCAGCAGCGGTCGGGCCGTCCCGTCGTCGTCGGCGGTGAGCAGCGCGGAGCCGGGGTCGATCTCGTAGCGGACCAGGCGCGTCGTCATCGAGCCGCGGCCGTACTCGCCGGCCACCAGCTCCTGCGGCGTGCTGCTGCGGTCGAGGGACAGGAACGAGTAGCGCATCTGCTCGAGGCCGGTGTCGGTCACCGCGTCGTACCCGAAGCGGACCGGCAGCAGGTAGCGGTAGCCGAACCCGTGGACCGTGTCGTCGTCGATGCCGAGCCGGTCGGGATCCCCCTCGCCGGGCACCCGCACGACGTCGTCGAGCCGGAACGTGCTGAGGCCGCGCCGGGTGCCGGCGACGTGCAGGTGGTCGCCGTGCCAGACGATGCCACCGGCGTGGACGTGCACGGGGCGTACGTCGACCCGGCCGTGCTCGTCGACGTACGGCTCGACCAGCAGCACGTGCCGGTAGTGGACCCGTTCCCGGTCGGTCACGTCGACCACGGTGATCCTGGCTCCCTTGTCCAGCCCGCTCACCCGCTTGGAGTAGGCGCTGGTGAGCACGACGCGTCGGCCGTCGAACAACTCGTCGGGTCGCGCGTCGGCGGAGGTGGTGATCCCCTGCGGCCACCAACGCCGGGACCGGTGGTCCTCCTCGTTCCAGCGGAACCCCCACTGCACCTCGAGGCCGGGGACCGGTCCGGGCCGGGCCTCCCGGTTGAGGTCCTCGAGGACGCCCTCGAGCCCCACCCGGCCACCGAGGCGCTCGGCGAGCCGGTCCGTCTCGTCGACGCGCTCGCTGCTGCGGACGAGGTGGATGCCGGGACGGTTCACGCCCCCGTTCTACCCGACGAGGCGTGCGATCATGGCGCGCGTGCCCACGAGCGAACCCGCGGTGCCCACTCTCGTGATGGGCGCCGCCATCGTCCACGAGGGGCGCGTGCTCGCCGCGCGGCGCACCACCCCGGCCATCGCCGCGGGCCGCTGGGAGTTCCCCGGCGGCAAGGTCGAGCCGGGGGAGGACCCTGACGTCGCGATCGTGCGCGAGATCGGGGAGGAGCTCGGCTGCGTCGTCACGGTCACCGGGCGCCTCGACGGTGAGCAACCGGTGAAGCCCGGCTACACGCTGCGGGTGGCAGTCGCCGCCCTGACGGACGGTGAGCCCGTGCCGCACGAGCACGACGCGGTCCGCTGGCTCGGGCCCGACCAGCTCGACCTCGTGGAATGGCTGGAGCCGGACCTGCCGTTCCTGCCCGCGCTGCGCGAGCTGCTCGAGGCGTCGCCATGAGAGTGGTCTTCCACGAGCGGGACGAGGCCGACCGGGTCGTGGCCCGGCTCCACGCGGACGGCTTCGGGGCCGAGCTGGCGCGGGAGCGGTTCGCCGGCGAGGACGACGACGAGGACCACCCCTGGTCGGTGGTCACCGACGCGCCGGAGATCGTCGTCGAGGTCGTCGCGGAGGAGTACGACGGCTGGGTCGACCACGAGGACACCGGCGTACCGCAGCCACCGATGGGGCTGGAGCTGCCGGACGGTCCGCGTCGCATCAAGCGGCCCGAGAGGGACTGACTAGGCTCGACGGCATGGACCAGAGCCTGCTGTTGGTGCACGCCCATCCCGACGACGAGTCGATCAACAACGGGGCGACCATGGCGAAGTACGCCGCCCGCGGCACCCGCGTCACATTGGTGACGTGCACGCTCGGCGAGGAGGGCGAGGTCCTGGTCCCCGAGCTCGCCCACCTGGCCTCCGACAAGGACGACGCGCTCGGCGCGCACCGGGTCACCGAGCTGGCGCACGCGATGATGGAGCTCGGTGTCACCGACCACCGGTTCCTGGGCGGCGAGGGCCGCTACCGGGACAGCGGAATGGTCTGGCACGAGGAGGGCCACGCGATCGCGGGCGAGGACGTCAAGGAGGGCACGTTCTGGCGGGCCGACCTGACCGAGGCCGCGGACCACCTCGTCGAGGTCATCCGCGAGGTCCGGCCCCAGGTGATGGTCACCTACGACCAGTTCGGCAACTACGGGCACCCGGACCACATCCAGGCGCACCGGGTCGCCATGTACGGCGCGCAGCTGGCCGCCGTCCCGTCGTACCGGCTCGAGCTGGGGGAGCCGTGGGACGTCGCGAAGATCTACTGGGTCGGGATGTCGGAGAGCCGCATGCGCGAGGGGCTGCGTCGGCTGCGGGCCGCGGGGGACACGACCACGTTCGAGGGAATGGACCCCGACGGCGACATGCCGCCGTTCTTCACCCCCGACCACCTGCTGTCCGCGGTCGTCGACGGGGCCGACTTCGTGGACGCCAAGCTGCGCGCGATGAAGGCGCACGCCACCCAGATCGAGGTCGACGGGCCCTTCTTCGCGCTGTCCAACAACATCGGCAACGAGGTCTGGAGCAGCGAGTACTACCGGATCGCCAAGGGCACCCAGGGGCCGACGAACGGGGACGGGCTGGAGACCGACCTGTTCGCGGGCCTGTGAGGCACCTGGGCGCACTCCTCCTCGGTGCGGTGGTGGCACTCTCGGCGGTGGTCGTGCACCGGGTCGACGCGCTCGGTCTGCCAGTGGGGCTGCTGCTGGGTGGGCTCGCGTCGCTGTACACCGCGTGGCACCTGCGCCGCGGCGCGACCCCGCGCACCGCGGCGTCGTACTGCCTGGGCTGGGTCGCCGTCCTGGGGGTCCTGCTGGCCGGCAAGCCGGAGGGCGACTTCGTGCTGGCGAGCGACGCATCGGGGTACGCGCTGATGGGCGTCGGGTTCCTGTTGGTCGGGTTCGGCGTGGCGGCCCTGTTGGCTCGTTCGACGGGACCGACAACCTAGAATCCGTCCGGTGAGTCCCCAGCGCGACCCCTACAGGACCAGCGACCGCCACGTGATTCCGTGGCTGCTGCTCGGTCTGCTCATCCTCTTCGGCGGGCTGTACGTCGCCGGCTACGTCGTTGCCGGTGACCGGGTACCTCGAGGGGCGACCGTAGCGGGTGTCAGCGTCGGCGGCATGCAGCCGGGCGCGGCGCGGGCCGAGCTGGCCGACGCGATCGACGAGCGGCGCCGGGCGCCGGTCCGGGTCAAGGCCCTCGGCGAACGCGGCCGCATCGACCCCGGCCGGGCCGGCCTCGACGTCGACGTCGCCGCCTCCGTCGCGCAGGCCGGCGGCGGCCGCTCCTGGAACCCGGCCCGGATCTGGGACTCGCTCACCGGCGGCGACGACTACGACGTCGTAGTGACCGTCGAGGAGTCGGCCCTCGCCGACGCGATCGGCGAGTTCGGCAAGCAGGCCGACCGGCCCGCGCGCGACGGCGGGGTGCGGTTCCGTGGCGACGAGGCGGTGGCCCGCCAGCCGCGCACCGGCCAGGCGGTGGACCGGGAGGCCGCGGCCGAGCGGGTGGCGTCGGCGTACCTCGACGGGATCACCGATCCCGACCTCCCGCGCGTGGACCTGCCGACGAGGACGCAGGAGCCCGACATCGGCAAGGCGGACGTCAGCGTCGCGATGAACGAGTTCGCTAACCCGGCCGTCTCCGGCCCGGTCAAGATCGAGCTGGACGACGAGGAGATCGTGCTCCGGCCGCAGGACTTCGTGCCCGCGCTGTCGATGGTGGTCGAGGACGGTGACCTGGTCCCGCGGCTCGACGAGGAGGCGCTGCTGCGCGGGATCGAGCCGCGGATGCAGACCGTCGCGCTGGCCGCCCAGGACGCGACCGTGAAGCTGAAGAACGGCCGGCCGAAGGTGGTCAAGGCCAAGAAGGGCGTCACCTTCGACGAGTCCGAGCTGACCGGCGGGTTCCTCGACGTGGTGGTCAACGAGGACGACGGGCGCAGCCTGCGGGTCAGCAGCGTGGTCGCCAAGCCGGAGTTCTCCACCAAGGACGCCCGGAACCTCCGGATCAGGGAGGTCGTCTCGGAGTTCACGACGTTCTACCCGCACGCCGACTACCGCAACACCAACCTCGGCCGCGCCGCCGCGCTCATCAACGGCACCGTGCTGCGACCGGGCGAGGAGTTCAGCCTCAACGAGACCGTCGGGGAGCGCACCGCCGAGAACGGCTTCACCGAGGGCTTCATCATCAGCGACGGAGTCTTCAAGGAGGACTTCGGCGGCGGCGTCAGCCAGGTCGCGACGACGACGTTCAACGCGATGTTCTTCGCGGGTCTGAGGGACCTCGAGCACAAGCCGCACTCGTTCTACATCGACCGCTACCCGGTGGGCCGGGAGGCGACCGTGGCGTGGCCGAGCGTCGACCTGCGCTTCCAGAACGACACGCAGTACGGCGTACTCATCGAGGCGTCCATCTCGCCGAGCACGCCCTCGAAGTCTGGGGCGATGACAGTCCGGATGTGGTCGACGAAGACCTGGGACATCAAGTCCTCCGCCTCCGAGCGCTTCAACCTGACCGAGCCGGACACCCGGCGGCTGCAGGGCGAGGACTGCGTCCCGAACCAGGGATACGGCGGCTTCGACATCAACGTGTTCCGGGATTTCTACGAGCCCGGCAGCAAGGAGCTGGTGAAGCGCGAGACGTTCAGCACGACCTACACGCCGTCCGACACGGTGATCTGCGAGGGTTCGTAGCGGGCGGTTCCCGGGCGGCCAATTCACTGGGTCCCCTGTGAATTGCCCCCTTCCCGGTGTGATCTCCCCAAGGGAACGTTCCATTAGCCCCGGGGAGGTGCGACGCGATGCGGCGGGCACGCCCGACTGGATACGACGCGACGGAGTTGCTGTCGCAGCGGCCTGAAAACAGCAGGTACGTCGCGTCGTATCGAGTCAGGCCGGCCGCGCCCCGTCGGCGAGCGTCTTCAGCAGGTCGAACCCCGGCCGGTCGGTGGGACGCGGGCAGTTGGTCAGTAAGACGACCCCGACGCCACGGTTCAGCACGTAGCCGGCGACGCTGCGCGCCCCGCCGGTCCCGCCGTTGTGCCAGTGCGCGGTGTGTCCGCTGCGCCCGAGCGGCACCACCAGCCAGCCCAGGCCGATCCGCTGCCGCGCGTGGCCCGCCCGCGCCTCCTGGGTCATCCGGATCGCGGTGCCGAGCGGTGTGCTCTCCGGGTGGAGCTGCGCGGCCATGAACACCGCGAGGTCCGCGGCTGTCGAGTGCAGTGCCCCCATGCCGGGCAGGGTCGGCATCGACCAGTCCGGCGTCGGCCTCCGGCGTGCCTTGTGCCCGTGGGCGCGCCGGCCGTCCTGGTCGGGCCGCACGTCGACCACGGTGTCGGTGAGGCCGAGCGGACCCGTCACGCGCGCGGCGAGCAGGTCGGCGTACGTCGTACCCGCCCGGCGGGCGAGCGCGTTGCCGAGCACGGCCGCGCCGAAGTTGGAGTAGCGCAGCTTCAGGCCCGGCTCCCGCTTCAGCCGCACGCCCTCGAGCGCCGCCGCCACGTCGTCGGCGGAGAACCGCGCGTAGGGGTCGTCGCCGTGCCTCAGCGCCTGCCGCACCACACCCTTCGGCAGCCGCGGGAACCCGGACGTGTGCGTCGCGAGGTCGACGAGGGTCACCGGCCGACCGCGCACCGGAATCCGCAGCTCCGGGTAGAAGGACTGCAGCGGTTCGTCCAACCCGACCACCCCGGCGACCACCTGGTCGGCCAGCAGCAGCGAGGTGAACACCTTGGTGATCGAGCCGATCTCGAACAGGGTGTGCTCGTCCACGTCCTCCCCGCCGTCCGCCCGGGTACGGCCCGCCGCGAAGAACGCCGTCTCCCCGTCGCCCGTGGCCGCCGCGGCCAGTCCGACGTACTTGCCGGCCACGGGTTGGAGCGCCGACTTGAGGGTCTCGTGGAGGTGCGACACCCGCCCAGCATTCCGTACGACGAGGCGGGCGGCTGGCACGGTAGGCCCATGTCCGTCTTCGCCCAGGTCCTCGTCGCGCTCGCCGCCGCCCTGCACGTGCTCTTCTTCGCGATGGAGAGCGTGCTGTTCATGCGGCCCGCGGTGCACCGCCGGTTCGGCGTCTCGCGCGAGCACGCGGAGGTCGTCCGCCCGATGGCCTTCAACCAGGGGTTCTACAACCTCTTCTTGGCAGTGGGAGCCGTCGTCGGGATCGTGCTGGTGAACACCGGTGACGAGTCGGCCGGTGTCGCGACGGCCGCGTTCGCATGCGCGGTGATGTTCGGCGCGTCCCTCGTCCTCGTCGCCACCGACCGGAAATTCCTGCCGGCCGCCGCCGTCCAGGGCCTGCCTCCTCTCGCGGCGCTGGTGCTCATCGCCGCGTAGCGCCGGCGAGGAGCACGAGGGGACGCCCCCGGTCAGCCGACGACGCGGACCCGGACCCGGGCGTCGTACCCGTCCGCGAAGTGCTTCCGCCAGGCGCGGAACAGCGCCCCCATGTCCTGCGGCGACAGCTTGATGCAGCCGTGCGAGCGGTAGTCGTTGATCTTCGGGAACTCCCACCGGCAGGGTTGGTCGCCCTTGCGGTTGGGGCACTGGCTGTTTCGCTGGCCCTGCTCGGTATGGATGAACAGGCTCCGCCGTATCGTGCCGTCGCCACAGGCCTTCTCCCCGAGCTCGATGGCGCGACCCTTGATCAGGGTGCCCCAGTAGTCGGCGATCAGCCGCGGCCGGTAGCGGCCGTTGGGCAGCCACCCGTCGTTGACCTTGCACGCGTCGGTGGACCTCGGCGTCCAGCCGGCTCCTGCCCGCCACGTGCGCGACTCGACCAGCCGGCGCCCGTGTCCGTCGTGCCGCCACACCCGCCACGACAGTCTGGAGTCCTGCGGGTCGCGCCAGTTCTTGTCGAAGGTGATCGTGGCGGTCAGCCGGGGTGACGTCAGGGTGGCCGCCGAGGGCGACGGCCCGAGCCCGCTGACGAGTCCGAGCAGCAGGGCGGTGACGAGGGCGCGTGGCGCGCGCATGACCGAAGGCTAGTACCGCGCGCCGGGTCGGGACCCCGGTGCGGACGCGAGCTACACCTTGGACGGCTGACGCGGCGCCGGCATCGCGTGCGCCGTGGGGATCGGCGTCCGCCCGGGCAGCTCGGAGGCGATCCGGACGGCGGAGACCCGCTCCATCCGCAGCACCGCGTGCCCGAGGTCGTCACAGTGCAGGACCACCCCGTGCCCGTCCACGGCGGCGATCCGGCCGGTCAGCCACTGGCCCTCCACGAGCACCTGCACCGCGACGTCGTTGTCGCGGGCCCGGTTGAGCGCCGTACCGATGGTGTAGATGGTCGAGTCGAGCATCGCGATTTCCCCCAAAGCAAAACGGCTTCGCCGTCCCCCCGGCCCTGCTTTGAACCGTTTCGACCATGCTGGGCGCGTTGTGCCGGAATGACAATGCCCCGAGCGGGTGCGGGGTATCCCCAACTCAGGGGGTCAGGTACCGGTACGAGTGGTGCGGGGCGAAGCCCAGCCCCTCGTAGAGCGCGAGCGCGGCCGGGTTGTCGAGGCGCACCTGGAGGTACGCCGTCGTCGCGCCGGTCGCCGCGGCGGCGTCCAGCAGGTGCGCGACGACCGACGATGACAGCCCGCGACGGCGGTACGCCGGGTCGGTCCACAGGTCGTGCAGGCCGACCCAGTCACCGTCGACCGCGGCCCGGCCGCGCGCGACCGGACCGTCCGGCCCGGCCATCGTGGCCAGCAGTCGGGGGCCCTGCTCCTCCAGCGACACCCGGGTCGGACCGCGCAGCGCGCCGGGGAGGTTGCGCAGCACCCGGGCGACCGACGCGATCTCGAAGGACGTGTCCGCCTCGCCCGGCCGGGCCGGACGCCAGCCCAGGTCGACGAGGCCTCGGTCGAGGTCGCCACCGGACTCGACCTGCACCCAGGCGGGCCGGTCACGTCGCGCGTAGAACTCGATGACGCGGGCCGCGGCGTCGTCGAGCAGCAGGCCCGGGTCGCCCATCGCCAGGGCGGAGTTGGCCCGCGCGACCAGCCGGCCGCCCGACGGGCCACTGCTGCGCAGCAGCCACTGCCCCAGCGGCTCGGTCTCCAGGTCCGGCCACATCGCCAGCGACCGGAGATGTGCCTCGCGCGGTGTGACCCGGAGTCGGACGGACGGGCGCGGCGGCACCGGTTTGCCGGAGACGATGTCGGCGAGCGGGATGCTGACCTCGCGGCCGTCCTCGGCGCGCACCGTCGTGTCGGTCGAGGTCCACGAGGTCATCTCGCCGAGCAGGTCGGTCATCGCCGGGCCTCCCGTCGGGCCGGTCTCGCCACGCACGATCCGACGTACGACCACGCGCCGGCCCACGCAGTGCGGCCCCAGGCCGGGTGGGGTTGCTGGCGGTGACACGTGGCTCTTTCGTCGTTCGGACCGGAGGTGGGTAGGAACGCAGGACACACTAGGCTGTAGTCGTCCGTGTGGACGCCTGGTACGCCAGGCGGACGGCGGCACCGGCATCCCAGCACTTGCAGCACTAGGAGGAACCAGGTGACCTACGTCATCGCGCAGCCGTGTGTGGACCTCAAGGACCGCGCCTGCGTCGACGAGTGCCCCGTCGACTGCATCTACGAGGGGTCGCGGATGCTGTACATCCACCCCGACGAGTGCGTCGACTGTGGTGCCTGCGAGCCGGTCTGCCCGGTGGAGGCGATTTTCTACGAGGACGACACGCCGGAGCAGTGGAAGGACTACTACACCGCCAACGTCGACTTCTTCGACGACCTCGGCTCGCCGGGCGGCGCCGCCAAGATGGGCGTCATCGACAAGGACCACCCACTGATCGCCGCCCTCCCGCCGCAGAACCAGGAGTGACGGGCCGGCCACGCCGGTGAAGGTCAGCGAGAGCCTCCCGGACTTCCCGTGGGACCACCTCACGCCGTACGCCGAGACGGCACGCGGCCACGTCGACGGTGTCGTCGACCTGTCGGTCGGCACCCCGGTGGACCCGACGCCCGAGGTGGTGCAGGCCGCGCTCCGGGGCGCGGCTGACGCGCCCGGCTACCCGATGACCGTCGGCCGGGCGGACACCCGGCAGGCGTGCCTCGACTGGCTGGCGCGACGGTTCGGCGTCACGGGTCTGGGGCTCGACGCCGTGCTGCCGACGATCGGCTCCAAGGAGCTCGTCGGCGCGTTGCCCACCCAGCTGGGGCTCGGGCCGCGCGACCTGGTCGTGGTCCCGGAGCTCGCCTACCCCACCTACGAGGTCGGCGCCCGGCTGGCCGGCGCGCGCACGATCGCGACCGACGCGCTCACCGCCGTCGGCCCGGAGCGGGTCTCCCTGGTCTGGGTGAACTCGCCGTCCAACCCGACCGGCCGGGTGCTGCCGGTGGACCACCTGCGCAAGGTCGTCGCGTGGTGTCGGGAGCGCGGGGCGCTGCTCGTGTCCGACGAGTGCTACCTCGAGTGCGCGTGGACCGAGCGCCCGGTCAGCGTGCTGCACCCCGACGTCTGCGACGGCGACCCGACCGGGATCCTCACAGTGCACTCGCTGTCCAAGCGGTCCAACCTCGCCGGCTACCGGTGCGCCTTCGTCGCGGGCGACCCGGCGCTGGTCGGCGAGCTGCTCGCCGTGCGCAAGAACCTCGGCCTGATGATGCCCACGCCGCAGCAGGTCGCGATGCGTGCCGCGCTCGAGGACGACGAGCACGTCGACGCCCAGCACGCTCGGTACGCCGCCCGGCGTACTGCGCTCAAGGACGCGCTCGAACGAGCGGGCTTCCGGATCGACCACTCATCGGCGTCGCTGTACCTCTGGGCGACCCGCGGCGAGCCGTGCTGGGACACCGTCGCCGCGCTGGCCGAACACGGGATCCTGGTGGCGCCGGGGGCGTTCTACGGGGTCGAGGGCCGCCACCACGTGCGAGTCGCCTTCACCGTGACCGACGAGCGCGTCGAGGCCGCGGTGTCCCGGCTCGCGGCGATCGGCTGAGCCTGCCCGGAGGGGTCAGCCGACGTCGACGTGCACGTGGTCGCGGTGCTCTAGCACCGCGCGGTCGCCGGGACCGTCGCCGGGGTCGTAGTCGCGCCAGCCCGACTCGGACCGGCCGGCCGTCCAGATCCGGTCGTCGAAGATGAGCGTGCGGATGCCGAGCCGGTCGGCCTGGGCCACCAGGTAGTGCGCGACCGCCCAGCCGCGGCGCTGCGAGTCCGGGTTGACCGGCCGGAAGAAGATGTCGATCGCCCGGCCCTCGTAGTGCGCGGAGCCCTCCATGTGACCGTCGCGCACGCCGCCCGGCTGGAAGCCGCCGAGCGACTGCGCGCCGAACGCACGCTCCACGTCTCGACGTACCGTCGCCGCTCGCGGGGTCAGACCGCCGGCGTTGAGCTCCTCGTCGTCGACCGACTCCTCGCGGACCACGCACGAGAACCTGGCCGGGCTGTAGCCGGTCAGCGCCGAGGCCAGCGCGCGACCGTCCTCGGCGTGGTCCTCGTAGGCCTCGGGAAAACCGGACCGCTGCACACGTTGGGCGGCCTCGGTGATCCGCATCGTCTCGAAGCCCTCGACCTTCAGCAGCTCGTCGTAGAACTTGTTGGTCGCGTAGTACGGGTCGGTGATCTGCGCCTCGGTGCCCCAGCCCTGCGAGGGCCGCTGCTGGAAGAGGCCCAGCGAGTCCCGGTCGCCGTGGTCGAGGTTCTCGATCTTCGACTCCTGGTACGCCGTGGCCAGGGCGATCGACACCGCGCGCGCCGGGAGGCCGCGTCGTACCCCGATGGCCGCGATCAGCGCGGCGTTCTCCGACTGCTCCACCGACAGGTCGACGACGACACCGCCGACCTCCGCCGTGCAGCCCTCGGGGTCGGGCAGCGGGCCGACGCCCTGCCGGAACAGCAGCCCGACACCGGCGACGACGAGGAGGACGAGCAGGAGCGTGACGGACGCACGGCGGGCTCGACTGCGGGAAGCGCTAGTTGGCATGCAGGTCGGCGTTCAGCTCGATGCCCTGTCCGCTCCGGGGCACCGCCTCGACCGCGCCCGTGGTGGAGTTGCGGCGGAACAGGACGTTGCTTGCCCCCGACAGCTCGGCCGCCTTGACGACCTTGGGCTCGACGCCGGAGCCGTCGGTCATCAGCACCTTGGTGCCGGCGGTGACGTAGCAGCCCGCCTCGACGACGCAGTCGTCGCCGAGCGAGATGCCGATCCCGGCGTTGGCGCCGAGCAGGCAGCGCTCGCCGAGCGAGATCACCTGGGTGCCGCCGCCGGACAGCGTGCCCATGATCGACGCGCCGCCGCCGACGTCGGAGCCGTTGCCGACGACGACACCGGCGCTGATCCTGCCCTCGACCATCGAGTGGCCTAGCGTGCCGGCGTTGTAGTTGACGAACCCCTCGTGCATGACGGTGGTGCCCTCGGCGAGGTGGGCACCGAGCCGGACCCGGTCGGCGTCGGCGATCCGGACCCCGCCCGGCAGCACGTAGTCGGTCATCCGTGGGAACTTGTCCACGCCGTACACGCTCACCTGGCCGTGGGCGTCCTTGAGGCGCATCCGGGTGAGCTCGAAGCCCTCGACGGGGCAGGGCCCGGCGCTGGTCCACACCACGTTGGTGAGCAGGCCGAAGACGCCGTCCAGGTTGACCGAGTGCGGGGCGACGAGGCGGTGGCTGAGCAGGTGCAGCCGCAGCCAGACGTCGTGGGTGTCGGTGGGTGGGGCCTGCAGGTCCGCGATGGTGGTGAGGACGATGGCACGCCGGACGCCGCGAGCCTCGTCGATGCCCTCGAGCCGGGTCAGCTCGGCGGGCGCCTCGGTCTCGTCCGGGGGAGTGCCGAGCGCGGGCAGCGGGTACCACGTGTCGAGCACCCGGT
This sequence comes from Nocardioides sp., assembly GCF_035697785.1. Taxonomy (GTDB): domain Bacteria; phylum Actinomycetota; class Actinomycetes; order Propionibacteriales; family Nocardioidaceae; genus Nocardioides_B. Next base: position 17,703 of record NZ_DASSCL010000100.1, on the reverse strand, counting down.
GCCCCGTGGGCGCCTCGCCCTCGGTGCCGGCGAACGTGGCGAGGCCGTAGGCCCACGCGGTCGTCGGCGCAGAGCGATCAGGCGTGGCGTCGGTGTCGGTCACTCGTGCAACGCTACCCAAGCGCCGGGAACCCGCCCGGCGGGACCCGACCGACCGTGAGAGGAGCCACATGAGCCCGGACGCCCGCTGGCTGTCACTGTGCATGGACACCGCCGAGGACACCCCGAGGCTGGGTGCCTTCTGGGCTGCTGTGATCGGCGGGCGACACGAGACGTCCGCCGCCGACCCGGCGGGTGACGTCGTGGTCCCGGCGGTCGAGGGTGGCGGGCTGGCGATGTGCCCGGTGCCGGAGGTGAAGACGGTCAAGCACCGAGTACACCTCGACATCTGCGCCGCGGCGATCAGCGACCTCGAGGCGCTCGGCGCGACCGTGCTGATCCCTGCGGAGGAGTCCGGACTGGGCTGGACGGTGATGGCCGACCCCGAGGGCGGAGAGTTCTGTGCCTTCCTGCGCGACGGGGACCCACTCCCGGCCCACCGGTTGCAGGGGGTGGGGATCGACTGCGCCGACCCCGAGCAGGTCGCCCGCTGGTGGGGCGACCGGTTCGGCATCACCCCGGTCCGCCAGGAGGGCGGCGCCTGGTGGACGCTCGAGGGCGTCACCAACGATCCGGTGGTGACGTTCGACTTCGCTCGGGTGCCAGAGCCCAAGACCGTGAAGAACCGGGTGCACTGGGACGTGTACGGCGACGTCGCCGACTTCGAGAGGGCCGGGGCGACCGTGCTCTGGACGCGCCCACGATGGACGGCGATGGCCGACCCCGAGGGCAACGAGTTCTGCGTCTTCCCCGAGCCCGCCGACACCTCTGGCGACTGACCTACGACGACCGGGTCGGTGGTCGGCCGGCTCGGAGGCCTGCGGCAGGATGACCCGCATGGGACTCGACCTCACCGCCGACGCCGTCACGCTCACCCAGCAGCTCGTCGACATCGAGTCGGTGAGCGGCAACGAGGCCGCGATCGCCGATGCGGTCGAGCAGGCGCTGTCCGGCTACCCGCACCTGACCGTGCAGCGCTTCGGGCACACCCTGGTCGCCCGCACCGACCTCGGCCGCGACGAGCGGGTGGTCATCGCGGGGCACATCGACACGGTTCCGGTGAACGGCAACCTGCCGTCCCGGCTCACCGACTCCGACCTGCACGGGCTCGGCAGCTGTGACATGAAGGGGGGTGTCGCGATCGCGCTGCGCACGGCCGCGACCGTGCCGGCGCCGAACCGGGACGTGACCTACGTGTTCTACGAGTGCGAGGAGGTCGAGGCGGAGCGCAACGGCCTGTTCCTGCTCTCCCAGAGCCATCCCGAGCTGCTGCAGGCCGACTTCGCGATCCTGATGGAACCGTCCGACGCGGTCGTCGAGGCCGGCTGCCAGGGCACCATGCGCGTGGACGTGCTGACCCGAGGCGAGCGGGCGCACTCGGCGCGCTCGTGGACCGGCGTCAACGCGATCCACCGCGCGGCCGACGTGCTGGCCCGACTGAACGCCTACGAGCCGAGGCGGCCGGTGATCGACGGGCTGGAGTACCGCGAGGGACTCAACGCCGTGTTCGTGTCCGGCGGTGTCGCCGGCAACGTGCTCCCCGACGAGTGCCGGGTCTCGGTCAACTACCGGTTCGCGCCGGACCGGACCGAGGACGAGGCGCTCGCGCACATGCGGGAGGTGTTCTCGGGCTTCGAGATCGAGGTCAGCGACTCGGCCCCGTCGGCGATGCCCGGGCTCACCGTGCCGGCCGCGGCGGCGTTCGTCGAGGCGGTCGGCGGCACAGTCAACCCGAAGTTCGGGTGGACCGACGTCGCCCGGTTCAGCGTGCTCGGCGTACCCGCGGTCAACTTCGGCCCCGGCGACCCGCACCTGGCGCACAAGGCCGAGGAGTTCGTGCCGCTCGCGCACCTCCGGTCCGTCGAGGCGCAGCTGCGCAGCTGGTTGGCCGGTGACGACGCGTGAACCCGGAGCACTTCGATCCGGACGCGCACGAGATGTACCGCGGTCGCACCCGGCTGCGCAGGGGTGAGATGGAGTCGGGCACCACCGACCAGCGACTCCTCGACTCGCGCGGGCCGACCGACTGGGTGCACACCGACCCCTGGCGGGTGCTGCGCATCCAGAGCGAGTTCATCGAGGGCTTCGGATCGCTCGCCGAGCTGGGGCCGGCGATCTCCGTGTTCGGTTCGGCGCGGACGCCGCTGGACGACCCGCACTACGCACTGGGCGAGACGCTCGGCCGTCGGCTCACCGAGGTCGGGTTCGCGGTCGTCACCGGCGGCGGTCCCGGTGTCATGGAGGCGGCCAACAAGGGCGCCAGCCAGGCCGGCGGCATCTCCGTCGGGCTCGGCATCGAGCTGCCGTTCGAGGCCGGCCTCAACGAGTACGTCGACCGGGGCCTGAACTTCCGCTACTTCTTCGCCCGCAAGACGATGTTCGTGAAGTACGCCCAGGGCTTCATCGTGCTGCCGGGCGGCTTCGGCACCTTCGACGAGCTGTTCGAGGCGCTCACCCTGGTGCAGACCCAGAAGGTGACGTCGTTCCCGATCGTGCTGATGGGGACGTCCTACTGGGCGGGGCTGATCGACTGGCTCCGCGGCACGGTGCTGGCCGACGGCAAGATCTCCGAACGCGACCTCGACATGTTCCGGCTCACCGACGACGTCGAGGAGGCGGTCGAGGTGATGGTCGACGCGCGCCGGCACCGGCAGTCCTCGGCTCCGGGGGGCGGCGAGACGCGGGGGAGCGCGGTGCCGCCGGAGTGAGCGTCCCCCTCCGCGCCGACCGCGTCCGTCGTACGTCGGACGGTGACCGGTGCCGTGGAAGGATGACGGCATGACGTGGTTCTTCGCGTTCGTGATCGTCGCGCTGATGGGCGTGATCGCCGTGGTGGCGACCGGTCGGGGCGGCTCGATGGCGGAGGTCTACGACGACCGGCCGGACTCCCGGGTGCAGGCCGACGGGCCGCTGACCGCCCAGGACCTGCGCCGCGTCCGGTTCTCGACCGCGCTGCGCGGCTACCGGATGTCCGAGGTCGATGCGCTGCTCGACCGGCTCGCGGCCGAGCGCGACGTGGTGGCCGACGCGGACGACGGACCGGTGCCGGACGGCGACCCCGACCGACGCGCGGATCCCTGAGCGTGCGCGCAGTCATCCGGCGCGAGGTCGCCCTCGACGTACCTGCCGACGTGGCCTGGGCCTACGTCACCGACTGGCCGCGGCAGGGCGAGTGGGTGCCGTTCACGCGGGTGGAGCACGTGGACCCCGCCGATCCTGCGGCGGGTGTCGGTGGCCGGTTGCGCGCGTGGTCGGGGCTCGGCCCGGTCGGCTTCTGGGACCCGATGACGATCACCTCCTGGGAGCGGCGTGCGGACGGCGGCGGTCGTTGCGAGGTGCTGCACACCGGGAAGGTCGTGCGCGGCGAAGGCGAGTTCGAGGTGGTCGCCGAGGGTGACGGCCGGAGCCGCTTCCTGTGGGCGGAGCTGGCCGTGGTGCCCTTCGGCGCGGTGGGTGCTGTGGCGTTCCGGCTGCTGCGGCCGCTGCTCGAGCGGGTGATCGACGGGGGTCTCGCGACTCTCAAGGAGCGGGTCGAGTCGGGGTAGCCGCGCCACGCCGAGACGCCCTTTTCGGACCTGGACACACCGATCGATGACCGGTTGCGGCAGGATCGAGTCGTGACACCGTTCCGAATCACGTTGGTGCTGACCGTCCTGGCCGCGGTCGTGGTCGTGCTGACCAGGGTCCGGCTGGCGAAGGACGAGGGTGCCGGTCGGCTGTCAATCCCGCGCGGGCTGCTCAACACCCACACGTTCGCGGGCGTCCCCGCGGTGGGCCTGTGGGTCGCGTTCCTGGTCACCGGCAACACCCTGCTCGGCTGGGCGGGGCTGGTGTTCTGGTGGGTGACGGTCGTCGCCGGGCTGCTGATCCTCGCCCGGTGGATGCCCGCCAAGGGCCGGCACTCCTCCGGGCCGACCGCCGACACGTGGGGCGAGGGTCCGGGGCTGTCGGTGCTCGCCCACGTCGGTCTGCTCATCGGCGTGATCGTGTTCACCGCGTTCCTGGCCACCGGCAACATCCCGTAGCCAGGCGGTGCGGGGGCGCGGCGGCCAATTACCACGGTCCCGTGGTAATCACCCCGTTCCCGCGGGGAGTTCGCCACGGGGAGCGGGAGATTCACTGGGTCCCCTGGGGATTGGGGGCGCCCCCTCACCGGCCCTCGTACACCGGCTTCTCCTTCGCCACGAACGCCTTGACCCCCTGCGCGTGGTCGCGGGTGGCGCCGGTCAGAGCCATCATCTCGCCCTCGAAGGCGACCGAGGACTCGAAGTCGTGGGAGGCCGAGTAGGTCACCGACCTTCGCACGGCACCGAACGCCACGGTGGGGCCCGCGGCCAGCCGAGTGGCCAGTGCCGCGGTCTCGCGCTCGAGGTCGGCGGACGGCACGACCTGGGTCGCCAGGCCGAGGTCGAGGGACTCCTCGGCCGACAGGGTGCGTGGGAAGTAGAGCAGCTCGAGCGCCTTCGCCCGGCCGACGAGCCGCGGCAGCGTCCACGACGAGCCGGTGTCGCAGGACAGCGCCACGCCGGTGAACGCCAGGTTGAACCCGGCGCTCTCGGCGAGCAGCCGGAGGTCGCAGGCGAACGCGAGGCTCGCGCCTGCGCCGGCCGCGACTCCGTTGACGGCCGCGACGACCGGCTTCGGCATCGTCATCAGCGCCGTGACGATCGGGTTGTAGTGGTCGGGGACGGTGCGGAACAGCTCGTCGGACGACCCGCTCTCGAGGATGCCGATGTGTTCCTTGAGGTCCTGCCCGACGCAGAACGCGCGGCCGCTGCCGGTCAGTACGACGCACCGCACCGCCTCGTCCTCCGCGACCCGCGTGACCGCGTCACCCAGCGCGACCTTGGTCGCCACGTCGAGGCTGTTCATCGCGTCGGGTCGGTTGAGAGTGATCGTGGCGACGCCGTCGGCGACGTCGAGGCGAACGGGCTGGTCGGTCATGGGGCGGACCTCCGGGGGATCGGTTCGGGGGATGGAGCGGTAGGGGTGGCTGCTGCGGACGAGCCCAGCGGGACCGAGGGGTCGGCCAGGCAACGGTCGACGAACCGGGACGCCGCCGGCAGCAGCCGACCGGCCTCGTCGGCGAAGAACCGGGCGGCGGCCTCGCCGGGCCAGTCGGCGGGCAGCAGCTCGGCCGGCAGGCCGGGGTCGGTGAACAGGAACTTCCGCCACTCGTGCACGAGCAGTGACCGTACGGCGAACGCGCCCTCGTCGTCGGCGGTGTCGGGATCACCGGGCAGGTGCGCGGCCGGGTCGGCGACGAGCTCGGCGGCGAACCGGTGCCACTCGGTGTAGGCCTCCCCGAGCGCGTCCAGGTCCCAGGCGAGCGCGGCCCGCTCGCGTGGGTCGTCGTCGCGGGCGGTGAAGCGGGCGTGCCCCACGCCCTCGGTGTCGAGCAGCCCGAGGGCCTCGGCCGACGCGAACGGCCCGATCCAGGTGGAGTCGCTGAGCGCGGCGTACCCGAGGAACCCGAGGCCCGAGCGCACCCGCTCCCGGGCCGCCCGCGACGGCACCGGCTCGAGGACCAGGAGGTGCCAGGTGCCGTCCCACGGTTTCTCCACGGTGCGGTAGATCCGCTCCGCCGCGTCGTCGAGGCGTTGGGTGGCATGCCGGGTCAGTGCGTAACCGGGGCCGGTGGGCAGTCGGACCGGGTCGAGCCAGCCCTGCCGGACCATCCGCGAGATCGACGTCCGCACGGCCGGTCCGGTCACGCCGAGGGGCGCCAGCAACCGCACCAGGGCCGCCACCGGAGCGCGTCCCCCACGGCTGCGCAGGTGGTCCCCGAAGAGGTCGAAGAGCGCGGAGCGGGCGTGCACACCGGGCAGTCTGCCGCACCACGTTGGGAACTCCGGGGCGGGCCGGGAGTGTTTTGGGGGATAATGGGCGTGCAACTCGGCGCCAGGATCGTGTCCGACCGGGGGCTGCCCCGGGCGGGAGCGACCACGACACGCAGAACGGCGCACTCAACAGTGACAGGAAGAGGTGTGCGCATGGCGGCGATGAAGCCGCGGACGGGCGACGGTCCGCTGGAGGTCACCAAGGAGGGGCGGGGCATCGTGATGCGGGTCCCGCTCGAGGGCGGTGGCCGTCTCGTGGTCGAGCTCAACGCCGAGGAGGCAGGGGCGCTCGGCGAGGCGCTCAAGGAGGTCGTGGGCTGACCCACGTCCCCGTCATCTGAAACGCGCGGACCCCGTCCACCGACCAGGTGGGCGGGGTCCTGCCGTTCCCCTCCGCGCGAGTAGGGTCGGCACCGGCATCCGTGAGTACGTCAGGAGCATCCTCGTGTCCCTTCCCAGCCAGGTCAGCCCGCCCCAGGTCGCGCTCAGCGACGTGGCGCCGTCTGCCGTCGTGGGTGCCGAGGTCGTGGCGATCCCCGTGCTCACCGGGGAGGGCGACGACGGCCCGTCCCTGGGCCCGGGCGCAGCCGAGCTGCTCGACGAGCTGCCCGAGGACCTGTTCGCGTTGCTGGAGCTGCACGCCGCCACCGGTGCAGCCGGCGAGGTCGTCGACCGAGCGGTGCTCGACGGCTCGCGCCTGTCCAACACCGCGATGCAGCGGGTGCTGCTCGTCGGCGTCGGGGACAACACTCCCGACGACCTGCGTCGCGCGGGTGCGGCGCTGGCCCGCTCGACCAAGGGTCGCGCCACCATCGCGACCTCGCTGGCCGCTCTCGCCGACGACGCCGGTCTGCGCGCCCTCGTCGAGGGGCTGGTGCTGGGCTCGTTCGAGTTCCACTGGCGCTCCACCGGTCCGCAGGCCCAGCCCGTCGAACGGGTGGTGCTCGCCGGGATCGGCGACGTGGCCGGGCGCAAGCCGGTGCTCGACCGTGCGCTGGCCATCGCCGGAGCGGGCTGGACCTCGCGCTTGCTGGCCCTGGTACCCGCCAACGAGAAGACCCCCGCCTGGATGGCGGACCAGGCGAGCGAGGTGGCCGGGCGCAGCGGAATCAAGGTCACCGTCTGGGACGAGAAGCAGCTCGCGGCCGAGGGGTTCGGCGGCATCGTGGGCGTCGGACAGGCATCGGCGAACCCGCCGCGGCTGGTGCGGATGGACTACACACCGCGTCTCAAGGGACGCAAGGCTCGATCGAAGGCGGGACACGTCGTCCTCGTCGGCAAGGGCATCACGTTCGACACCGGCGGGCTGTCGATCAAGCCCAAGGACAACATGATGCTGATGAAGCGCGACATGACCGGCGCCGGCGTCGTCCTGGCGGTGATGGGCGCTCTGGCCGACGTCGACTGCCCCGTGCACGTGACCGGGCTGCTGCCGTTGGCCGAGAACTCCGTCAGCGGCAACTCGCTGCGACCCGGTGACGTGCTGCGCCACTACGGCGGCCGCACCACCGAGGTCACCAACACCGACGCCGAGGGACGGCTGGTGCTGGCCGACGCGATGGCGTACGCCGTGGCCGAGATCGAGCCCGACGCGATCGTCGACGTCGCCACGCTGACCGGTGCCATCAAGATCGCGTTGGGTCAGCGGACCGGTGGCTACTTCGCCAACGACGACGCGCTGTCCGACGTACTCCGGGCCTCGTCCCTGGCCGCCGGCGAGCCGCTGTGGCGGATGCCGCTGGACGACGAGTACGAGGAGCGGCTGGCCTCCAAGGTCGCCGACGCCGACAACTCCGCCGGCGTGCCTGGGGCGATCACTGCCGCGCTCTTCCTGCAGCACTTCGTCGGTGGCATCCCGTGGGCGCACCTCGACATCGCGTCAGTGGGGGACGCCCCGAAGGACGAGCACGAGTACACCAAGGGAGCCACCGGCTTCGGCGCCCGGGCACTGCTGCACTGGCTGGAGCTGCGTGAACCCCTCGCCGGCGTCGGCGCCTAGCCCGCAGCGGAGCCCGCACCGGACGGGAGTCGACATCAGGAGGTACGCCGCATGCACGGTCTGACGGTTCGGTGGTCACTCGAGAAAGCCCCGGAGGGCGCCGAGGATGCGCTGCGTGCCTACGTCGAGGCCACGTCGCACGCCCGGTTCACCGGGAAGGAGGGGTTGCGCTTCAAGACCTGGAGGATGCGCGAGGGCGAGTGGTTCGAAGGTTGCTACGTGTTCGAGAGCTCCGAGCAGCGCGACACCTTCGAGAGGGAGTTCACCGCGGTCGCCGCGGAGTCTCCCGGCTCCCAGCTCGCGGGGTCCGCACCGGTGCTGATCGAGCCGTGTGAGGTCGTCGCGGTCGCCGAGGGTGCGGCCGGCTTCCTCGCTGCCGCCAGCTACCGGTCCTGAGGAGTGCGCCGAGCCCGGCGAGGGGTCAGCTGTGACGCGACACGCCGCCCAAGAGCCTGAAGAGCTGACTCCTCGGCCTCAGGTCTCGGGGGTCCAGACCTTCTTGGCGACCAGCAGCCCGTCGCCGACGGGGAGCAGCACGGGCAGCAGCAGGTCGTGGTCGGCGACCGTGCGGCACAGCTCGCGGATCGCCACCGTCTCCCCGTCGCGCTGCGCGGGGTCGGCGACCCGGTCGTGCCACAGCGCGTTGTCGAACGCGACGATCCCGCCCGGCTTGAGCAGCCGGAGCGCCTCGAGGAGGTAGGCGGGGTACTCGAGCTTGTCGCCGTCGGCGAAGACCAGGTCGTAGTGCCCGTCGGTCAGCCGCGGCAGCACCTCCAGGGCGGCTCCGGGGATCAGCCGCACCCGCTGCGAGGGGATGCCGGCCTCCTTGAACGCCTCCTTGGCGAGCCGCTGGTGCTCCGCCTCGGTGTCCACCGTGGTCAGCACGCCGTCGGGGCGCATCCCCCGCAGCATCCAGACGCCGGAGACCCCGGTGCCGGTGCCGATCTCGACGACCGCGCGGGCCTCGGTCACCGCGGCCAGGAACCGCAGCGCGGCGCCGCCACCCGCACCGATCGGGGCCACCCCGACCTCGTGCGCGCGGGCGCGGGCGTTGGCGAGCACCTCGTCCTCGCCGACGAACTCCTCGGCGTAGGCCCAGCTGGCCGGCTTAAGTCCCGTGATGATGGCCTCCCTCGTCGGGGCTCCAGGCCGACCCGGCCGGCGCCCCCTGGGCGAGGACACCGCGACGAGCCGCCCCGGGGCGGTCTGCGCGGGACTCTACCGGGCGATTTGTTCCCGGGTACGTACGACATTGCCGGCCCTGGGGAACATCTGTACGACGCCGTACGTTCACGAAACACCCAGCACAATCGAGTCCGCCCCTCAGGCGCCTCTCAGGCGCGGCTCATACATTCGAGGAGACGAGCTTCACCGGATGACGACCCAGGTCGAGGAGCAGGCCATGACGCAGAGCAGGAGCCACGCCGGCGCCGGGGCCGGTGCGCCCGCCGGGTCGACCCAGCAGCGTGAGGTGCCCACGTGGGACGAGGTCGTCGAGCTGCACTCCGCCCGGGTCTATCGGCTCGCCTACCGCCTGACCGGAAACCGCCAGGACGCCGAGGACCTCACCCAGGAGGTGTTCGTCCGGGTGTTCCGCTCGCTGTCGTCGTACACGCCGGGCACCTTCGAGGGCTGGCTGCACCGCATCACCACGAACCTCTTCCTCGACGGCGCACGCCGCAAGGCCAAGATCCGGTTCGACGCCCTCGCCGACGACGCCGACACGCGCATCCCCAGCCGGACGGTCACGCCCGACGCCGCCGTCCTGGAGGGTCTCTTCGACGACGACGTGGAGTCCGCGCTCGCGGCCCTGCCACCCGACTTCCGCGCGGCCGTCGTCCTCTGCGACATCGAGGGCCTCAGCTACGAGGAGATCGCCGACGTCCTCGACCTCAAGCTCGGCACCGTGCGCTCGCGGATCCACCGCGGCCGCACCATGCTCCGCAAGGCGCTGGCCCACCGCGCACCCGCCGGGGGGCGTTCGCGCTACTCCGGGCCGGCCGACCAGTCCTCCGCCACCCGCCGCCGCGGGTCCGGCCTCGCCGTCCAGCCGACGTGATGCCCGGCGTCTGGAGACTCGGCACCCGGTTCTGGGGAGGACACCTCGGGCCGGCGGTAAGCGCCCTCGTCGACGGTCAGCTCGACGAGGAGTCGGCGGAGCGTGCCTGGGGCCACGTCCTGCACTGCCCGTCCTGCCGTCGCCAGGTGGAACGCGAGGGCTGGGTCAAGCGTCAGCTCGCGCAGATGGCCGGCAGCGGCCTCGGTGAGCCGTCGCGGCAGCTGATCGGGTCGCTGCACCAGCTCGACCCGGTCGAGGAGGAGACCCGTGCCGCCTGGGCAGCGGTCGACGAGCTCGAGGAACGCAGCCGTGGACGCCGCCGGGCCGGCATCGCCGCCGTCGGCGTCGGCTCGGTCTCCGCGGCCGTGCTGGGGATCAGCGCCCTGAGCGGGACCCCGTTCCTCGGCGGCACCCCGGCAGCGCCGCCGGCGACCTCACTCACCCGCACCACCCCGACCGCGGGCCCGCTTGCCCAGCTGCAAGCCCCGGCCGCCGACGCCTCGGTCACCGGGCCCTCGTCGTTCGTGCCGTTCTCCGGGTGGAGCTTCTCGACCCCCGCCGAGGCGACCGCCAGCGCGGCGACGTTCCGCTCCCGACGCTGACGGACGGCGCCCACTCCCGGGCCGGCTCCGGTGCCGTGTCCGGACCCGAGCCAGGGGCCCGCCCGGCGAACCGTCCGGACCGGCGTTGGAGGCGTGGTCCAGAATGGTGGGGTGAGCCAGTTCGACGACCGCGAGCCCGTTGCCCCAGACGACCCGCGCGCGTCCGTCGGCGCAGACCCGGGCGACTGGCCCGACGGCTCCACTGATCCCGCCGGGACCGGCGAGACCCGCGACACCATCGACTTCGGCCGACGTGCCGGCGCCTCCGGCGAGGGCAGTCACCCGGACGACCCGGACGACTCCGGGGGCTCGGACGACGCCGACGGCTGGGGCGACACGCAGGGCTGGGACGACACGCAGCCGATCGGCTCCGGAACCGCTCCCGCCTACCCGGGATCCGACGAGCTCACCGGGGCGCAGCCGGAGTGGCCGCACGAACAGCCCGATCCCGCCCCGTGGCCCCAGCCCGAGGCGCCGGGCAGCACCGCCTGGCCCACGGCGGCGTACACCGCCGGCTACCGGCAGGAGCCGGGCCCGCACCCCTATGACCAGTACGGCCAGCCCGGGTACGCCGGTGGCCCGCCACGGCAGACGTCCGGGTCCGGTCAGCCCGGCTGGTTCTGGCCCGTCGTCGCAGCCACCGCCCTCGTGGTGGGCCTGCTCGGCGGCACCCTCGCGGCGGTCGCGGTGTCCAGCTCGATGACCGACGGCTCGGTGAACATCCCGATCATCCAGTCCGACGACCGGGCCGCACCGCCCCTGGAGGCCGACAACGGCAGCATCTCCGCCGTCGCCCAGCAGCTGCTCCCGAGCACGGTCCAGATCCTCGCCGGCGAGATCGACGGGGACGGCGCCACCGGGTCGGGCTTCGTGCTCGACCGTCGGGGCCACGTCATCACCAACAACCACGTCGTCGCCGAGGCGACCGACGACGGCGAGATCGAGATCGTCGACCACGAGGGCCGTGAGCTCGACGCGGAGATCGTCGGCCGCAGCCCGGTCTACGACATCGCGGTGCTCCAGGTCGACGGGGCCCGCAATCTGCGCCCCGCCGCCCTCGGCTCCTCGCAGGCGATGCGGGTGGGGGAGAGCGTGGTCGCGATCGGGTCACCGCTCGGCCTCAGCAGCACCGTCACCTCGGGCATCGTGTCCGCGCTCGACCGTCCGGTGACCACGGGCACCGATGACGAGTCGTCGTACATCAACGCCGTGCAGACCGACGCCGCGATCAACCCGGGCAACTCCGGCGGCCCGCTGGTCAACCTGCGCGGACAGGTGGTCGGCGTGAACTCCGCCATCGCCACCACGGGTGGGGCGTTCGGCGGTGACTCCGGCAACATCGGCGTCGGCTTCGCGATCCCGATGGAGCAGGTGCGCGTGACCGCGGCGCAGATCCTCGAGACCGGGGAGGCGAAGTACCCGGTCATCGGCGCCAACGTCAACACCGGCGAGCAGCAGGGCGGCGCCGAGGTCGTCGACGTGCCGTCCGGGACCCCGGCGGCCGCCGCGGGGCTGCAGGAGGGCGACGTCGTCGTCGGCGTGGACGACAAGCAGATCGACGACGGCATCGAGCTGATCGTCGCGATCCGCAGCCACCAGCCGGGCGAGACGATCCGGCTCCGGGTGCAGCGCGACGGCAACGAGGTCGAGGTGGACGTCACCCTGGACGCGAAGGTCGGCTGAGCCGCCGGTCTGCCGGGTCAGGTGGCCTCGGCGTCGTACGGCGGGCGTTCGCCCTTCTTGAGCGGCCGCAGCCCCGGTCGTTTGACCGCGTCGTCCGCGTCGGTCTCGTCCCAGGTGTCCTGCATGTACTTGCGGACTGCGCGCCGCGGGTCGAGGTCGGTGAGCTCGAAGTCGGCGAACTCGGGGCCGAGCTCCTCGCGCAGGTCGTCGCGGGCGTTCTGGGAGAACTGCTTGATCTGGCGCAGCACCCGGCCGGCCTGACGCGCGAACTCGGGGAGCCGGTCCGGCCCGAAGATGAGCAGCCCGACGACCAGGAGCACCGCCAGCTCGGGCAGCCCGACCCCGAACACGGCTACGCCCTGACCGTGGCGGCCGTGGTCGAGGACATGGCTACAACTTACCGATGTCAGCGGCCCGCCGGGGTGAGACCGAGCTGCAGGCCGACGAGACCGCGACCACGACCGGACAGGGTGGTGGCGACCTGGGTCAGCGCCATGGCGGAGGGAGTGTCCGGCGCGGTCACCACGATCGGCGTACCGCTGTCTCCGCCGGCGCGCAGGTCGAGGTCGAGCGGGATCTCACCGAGTACAGGTACGTCGTAGCCGAAGCGGCTCGACAGTGTCGCCGCGACCCGGGCGCCGCCACCGGAGCCGAACACCTCGAGCCGGTGCTCGGGGCCCCCGGCTTCGGCGCAGTGCGGGCAGGGCAGGAACGACATGTTCTCCACCACGCCGACGACGCGCTGGTGCATCATCGAGGCCATCGTGCCGGCGCGCTCGGCCACCTCGGCCGCGGCCTCCTGCGGGGTGGTGACGACGAGCACCTCGGCGTTGGGGAGGTGCTGGCCCAGCGAGATCGCGATGTCGCCGGTGCCGGGCGGAAGGTCGAGGAAGAGGACGTCGAGGTCGCCCCAGTAGACGTCGCTCAGCATCTGCACGAGCGCCCGGTCGAGCATGGGCCCGCGCCAGGCCACGACCTGGTCTCGCCGCGGCTTGAGCATGCCGATCGAGATCACCGACAGCTCACCGGCGGACTCGCGCGTGATCGGGGTCGGCACCGGCATGATCATGTCCTCGACCTGGGTGGGCCGGACATCGCCGAGACCCAGCATCGCGGGCACCGAGTGGCCGTAGATGTCGGCGTCCACGATGCCGACCTTCAGGCCCTGCTGGGCCATCGCGGTGGCGAGGTTGACCGTCACCGACGACTTGCCGACGCCGCCCTTGCCGCTGGCGATCGCGTAGACCTTCGTCAGCGAGTCGGGGCGGCTGAACGGGATCTCCTTCTGGGCCTGGCCGCCGCGGAGCGTCTCCTGCAGGCCAGAGCGCTGCTCGGCGGTCATCACACCCAGGGTCAGGTCGACGTCGGTGACGCCGTCGACCTTGCCGACGGCTGCCTTGACGTCGCGGGTGATGGTGTCCTTCAGCGGGCAGCCGGCGACGGTGAGCAGCACCTTGACGTGCACGACTCCGGTGTCGTCGGCCTCGACCGACTCGACCATGCCGAGGTCGGTGATCGGGCGGCGGATCTCGGGGTCGTTGACCGTGGCCAGCGCAGCCTGGATCGCGTCGGGTGCGGGGGAAACCATGTCTACAAGGGTACGTGGGCCGCCTCGGCGCTCCCGGGTCGGCCGGGTGGGCTCAGACCGGCCACTCGCGGTCCGCGTCGCCGGACTCCTCCTCGTCGCGGGCCCGTCGCTCCTTCTCCTCGATCTCCTGCAGCAGCGAACGCAGCTCGGAGCGGACGTAGTCGCGGGTGGCGACCTCGCCCAGGGCGATGCGCAGCGAGGCCATCTCGCGGGCCAGGAACTCCATGTCGGCGTGCGCCCGGGTGTTGGCCTGCCGGTCCTGCTCGGCGATCACCCGGTCGCGGTCCTCCTGCCGGTTCTGCGCGAGCAGGATCAGCGGGGCGGCGTACGACGCCTGCAGGCTGAGCATCAGGGTCAAGAAGATGAACGGGTAGCCGTCGAAGGACACCGACGCGGGAGCCAGCCAGTTCCACAGCAGCCAGACGGCAACGAACAGCGTCATGTAGATCAGGAACCGCGCGGTGCCCATGAAGCGGGCGAACGTCTCGGCGAAGCGGCCGAACGTGTCGGAATCCACCTCCGGCCGGCGGATCAGCCGTCGGCGCTGCTCCTTGGGGACGTCGAGGCGGGCCGACCGCTCCTCGCGACCGCTAGGCACGGATCGACCCGTCGGTGCGGCTGGGCGTGTCGCGCCAGTTCTCCGGCAGCAGGTGGTCGAGCAGGTCGTCGACGGTCACCGCGCCGACCAGCCGGCCGTCCTGGTCGACGACCGGGGCCGCCACCAGGTTGTACGTCGCGAGGTGGCGGGCGACGTCCTCGAGGCTCGAGGTGGGCTTGAGCGGCTCGATGTCGGTGTCGAGCGCCCCGCCCACCAGGGTGGACGGGGGCTCACGCAGCAGGCGCTGGATGTGCGCGACCCCGAGCAGCCGCCCGGTCGGCGGCTCGAGCGGCGGACGGACGACGTACACGAGCGCCGCCAGCGACGGCGACAGCTCGGCCTGCCGGACGTGCGCGAGAGCATCCGCGATCGTCGCGTCGGGAGGCAGGATGACCGGCTCGGTCGTCATCATCCCGCCGGCGGTGTGCTCCTCGTAGGACATCAGCCGGCGTACGTCCTCGGCCTCCTCGGGCTCCATCAGCTGGAGTAGCGCCTCGGCGGTCTCGGGCGGAAGCTCGGCGATCAGGTCGGCGGCGTCGTCGGGGCTCATCTCCTCGAGCACGTCGGCGGCTCGCTCGCTGTCGAGGTTGCCGAGGATCTCGACCTGGTCCTCCTCCGGCAGCTCCTCGAGCACGTCGGCGAGCCGCTCGTCGTCGAGGGCCGCCGCGATCTCGAGGCGGCGCTTGGCGGGCAGGTCGTGGATCACGTTGGCCAGGTCGGCCGGCCGCATCTCCTCCAGCGCGGCGAGCAGGTGCGTGGCACCTTGCGCCTGTTCCAGCGCGTCGAAGCCCTCGACGTCACGCCAGTCCGCGACGTGGGTCTGGCCCTTGCGGCCGAACCGCTTGACCGGACCCTCCTGCAGGGCGACCCGGCTGATCACCCAGTCGCGGTTGCGGGCCTGCTCCATGGCGAGGTCGTACACCGCACCCTCGACGCCGGAGTCCCGGACCCGCACCCGGCGGTCGAGCATCTGCCCGAACACGAGCGTCTCGGTCGGTCGCTGCTCGAAGCGGCGCATGTTGACCAGGCCGGTGGTGATGACCTGGCCCTTGTCGATGGACGTCACCCGGGTCATCGGCACGAAGATCGACCGGCGGCCGAACACCTCGACGACCAGGCCGAGCACCCGCGGCGGCAGCCCACCGGGCCGCAGCACCACGACGAGGTCGCGGACCTTGCCCACCTGGTCGCCCGCGGGGTCGAACACCGGCAGGCCGGCGAGGCGGGCCGCGAAGACGCGGGAGGGCGAGGTGCTCACGTCCCGAGGCTAGCGAAGCGTGCTCTGGTTGACTTGCCGCCATGCGGCTCGCCTACGACATCGTCGACGTGTTCACCGACCGACCGTTCGCGGGCAACCAGCTGGCCGTCGTGCACGGCGCCGGGGACCTGTCGACCGAGCAGTGCCAGGCGATCGCGCAGGAGTTCAACTACTCCGAGACCACGTTCCCGGCGCCGCGCGGGCAGCACGACTACGCGGTGCGGATCTTCACGCCCGGCTCGGAGATCCCGTTCGCCGGGCACCCGACACTCGGCACGGCCTGGGTGCTGCGCAGCCGCCGCGAGCTGGGCGAGGGCGACGCCGTCCAGCACTGCGGCGCCGGCGAGATCGGCGTGCGGTTCACCGGCGAGCGCGCCGTGGAGCTGACCGCGCGGCCGCGGGACTCCGTCGGACACGGCGGCCGGTTCGTGCAGCGACTGCTCGCGGACCTCGGCCTGTTCCCGAGCGACCTCGACGGGCCGGTGTGGGTGGCCGGCTGCGGTCTCACGTTCGCGTACGTGCCGGTGGTCGACGACGCCCTGCGCCGGGTGCACATCCCGTCCCGGCCGATGTCGGAGTACGACGACCGGCCCGACGTGATCGACCCGCTCGAGGGCGTGAACGTGTACTCCGCGTCCGGCGGGCCCGACGAGCTGCGCGTGCACTCCCGCGTCTTCGTGCCGGGGCTGTCGGTGCCGGAGGACCCCGCGACCGGCTCGGCGGCTGCCGGGCTCGGCATCGCCCTGGTGGAGACCGGCCTGCTGCCGCGGGGCGGCCGCTACACGATCCGCCAGGGGGTCGAGATGGGCCGCCCCTCCACGCTGCACGGTGAGGTCGACGTGGACGAGTCCGGCCGTCCGACGGTGTGCCGCGTCGCCGGTGAGGTGCAGACCGTGGCGAGCGGCGAGATCGTCGTACCTGGCTGAGGGGGTGGGGGCCGGGGGGTGGATTACCACGGGACCGTGGTGAACTGCCGCTTCCCGCGGGGAGTTCGCACCGGGAACGGGTGGATTACCACGGGACCGTGGTAATCGGGTCCGGCGCTACGACAGCTTCGGGCGCCGCCGCACCCGCCGGTGCAGGACCTTCGGGAGCGCACCGCGCGTGGTGGCGGACGTCTCGGGCGGTACGGCGCGGTGGTGCTCGTCGGACAGGTCGCCCGGGGTCTCCACGACCTCACCGGTCGGGACGAGGCGGGTGACCACGCTCGACTCGGCCCAGCCGTCGGCGGCGGTCGCGAGGTCGGGGAGGTTCAGCCGGCCGGCCACCAGCGCCGCGGTGACGGGTTCCCACCGGTCGTCTTCCGGAGTCACCCGCGACGCGTCCGCGACCCAGGTCACCAGTCGGCCGCCGTTGTCCTTGCTGCGCATCGTGACCTCGACCCGGGTGGCGCGTTCCAGGCCGGGCAGCGGCTGCTCCGTGCCGCCCGACACGACGTACAGCGCGCCACGGTCCCCGGTGTCGAGCCAGACGTGCCAGGCCGCGTGCGCGGGGCAGCCCGCCGCGCCGTACCGCAGCCAGGACACCCCGGTCTTCTTGCCGAGCTCGGCGAGCAGCGCGGGCGTGAGATCGGGCGCGGCGTCGGGGGTGAGCTCGGGCTGGGTATCGGACTCGGTCACGTGACGAGCGTGCCACAAGGTTTCCCCAAGGTCGGGTGTGCAGGGTCCGTAAATGGCCGTTGTGGATGTAGTCGACATCGGCGTCCCGGCCATGGCACTGACCCGGCGGCGGGCTCTCGAGCTCGCGGGGACGGTCGCCACGGGGGTCGCCGTCTGGGTGTACGTGCCCGCACTGACGCGCGGAGGGCGGCTGGAAGTCGCGCCTTCGCTCACGACGTCGTTCGGCGACGTCACCGTGCTCGCGCTCGTCAGGGCCGCGGCGCCGCTCGCGGGCGGTCGCCCGCTCCGGCACGGGGTGTGGCGCGACGTGCTCATCGCGTCGCTGGCGCTGCGCAACCGCCTTCGCCAGCCGCAGCTG
>NZ_DASSCL010000099.1:0-99007 GCF_035697785.1 Nocardioides sp. | reverse complement strand
GACCAACGGACCGCCACACCGGCCGCGGAGGGCGAGACGCTTTGGAGTGCAGGAAGGAGGCACTTCGAATGACCCCGATGGCACCGGTCATGGTCCTCTTGGCATTCGGCATGGCGATCACCTCGTTGGCCGGCCCGCTGGCCCTGGGACTGATGGAGTACCGCACCTCACCAACGACGCTCAACCAGCTGCTGGGCAGTGACGCCGCAACCCTGTTCGTGATCGCACCGTTGGCCCTGGTGACTGCCTTGCTCGCTCGTCGCGGACACGCAGCCGCTCCTCTGTTGGCGAGTGGGATCGGCGCGTTCGCGGTGTACACCTACGCGCAGTTGGTGATCGGTCAGGAGTACCTGCGGATCGCGGGAAATGTGGAGAGGTTCTTCCCGCTGCTGCTCGTGGTGTTCGTGCTCGCAGAGGCGGCCTTCGTCCTGGGGTGGCGAAGCACGAGCGTGCTGCCACCTGTCTCGAGACGGGTGGAACGCGCTGCGGCGTACACGTTGCTCGCGCTCGCCGTGTTTCTCGTCTTCGGGCAGCACATGATGCCGATCGTCACCGCCTGGACCGATCCGAGTGCGTTGACGGAGTACGCCTCGAGCCCGACTCCGTTCTGGCTGGTCAAGCTGATGGATCTAGGCATCGTGGTTCCTGTGGCCGTCGTGACCGGGCTCGGACTCCTGCGCGGACGACCGTGGGCACGACGCGCCGCGGTCATCGTCCTCACCGCCTACAGCTGCCTGGCGGTGTCGGTCACGAGCATGGCCCTGGTCATGCTGGCGAACAGTGATCCGGACGCGTCCGCCCCTCTCGCCCTCGGGTTCGCCGGCTTCGCGCTGCTCTTTCTCGGCCTGACGGTCGCGCTGTACCGACCCCTGTTCCAGTTATCCGCCGTCGAGGCCGGGACTGTTGGCAGCCGCTAACCTGCCGAGATGACCAACGCGACCGTTCGAAGCTGGGACGCAGGTGAGGGTTGGGGCGTCCTGGACTCGGCGGAGACGCCCGGTGGCTGCTGGGCGCACTACAGCGTTATCGACATGGACGGGCTACAAGACGCTCGATGCGGGACAGCAGGTCGGTCTTCAGTGGGAAAGTCCTGGGCAGGATGGATTCGAGTTCCGGGCGACGCGGATCGTCCCTTCGTGGTAGCCGTGCGGGTTGCCAACCTTGTTCGCGGCACACCCCCCGGACTCCGTCATACTGGGCGAGCGATGCGTACCCTTATCGCGAATCATGAGGGAGTTGTCCGGAGGATTTCTCCGGACTGAACTCCGCCTCCCGGGCCTCTAGCGCAATTGGCAGAGCAGCGGACTTTTAATCCGCGGGTTGTGGGTTCGAGTCCCACGGGGCCCACGAAGTCGCTTGTAATGAGTCGGCTGATGCTTGTCGTTTCGGCTTCGGTTGATGGTGGACAGTGTTTCGGCTGATGCTTGACAGGTACTTCGGTTGATTCTTGACACTCCCCGGATGCGGGAGTTGATCCTGCCGAGCAGCGGTACCAGACCGTGTTGGCGGTGCTGAAATCGACAGTGGCTGCTGTCACGTCCTCGGCGAGCAAGCCCCTGGGCTCCATGCCCCGGTCCGACAAGTCATGAGGCCAAAGGCGCACGAACGGGGCCCCCGGGCAGTCCCGGGGGCCCCTCGTGCGGCGCAGCGTCAGTCGGTCACCACCGCCCTGAGGACGTCGACCCTCGCCGCGGCCCGGGCCGGACCGAGGGCGGCCAGGATGCCGGCGAGCGCTGCCACAGCGACGTACACGGCGATCTGTCCGACGGGGATGGAGATCGACTCGATGCCGTAGTCCTTGAGCATCTGCGACATGGCCAGGCCGATGCCGACGCCGAGCGCCGCCCCTGTCAGGGCACCGATCAGCGAGATCACAGCCGACTCCCAGCGGACCATCGCCCGGACCTGGTTACGGGTCATGCCGACCGCACGTAGCAACCCAAGCTCACGCGTGCGCTCGAAGACCGACAGGGCCAGGGTGTTGACGATGCCTAGCAGGGCGATGAGCACGGCGAGAGCCAGCATCACGGTCATGAACATCAGCAGCTGGTCGATGAAGCCGCTCGCGACCCTCTCATAACCCTCCTGGTCCAGCACCCGGGCGTCCGGGTGGTCGGCCAGGGCGGCCGTGATCGCGTCCTCGACGTGACCCTTGTCCGCACCGGGGGCCAGCGTCACCAGCCCCGCGGCCACCAGCTGCTGACCGGTGAACGCCTGCTGCTGGTCGAGGCTGAGGATGAAATCGTCGCTGATCCAACCCTTTCCGGCGTACAGGCCCACCACTCGCAGGTCGTGCTTGCCGCTCTCGGCGAACTCCAGGGAGACGGTGTCACCGAGCACCCAGCCGTGCTCCTTCGCCGCCGACTCGGCCACCACGACACCGTCCTTGCCGAGGTCGGCCACGGAGCCCTCCGACACCTCGAGGTTCAGGACCTCCTCGGCGTTGGTCGGGTCGACCGACGAGTAGCTGGTACCGGCGCCGTCGTAGCGGGCCTGGCCGTACCCGTTCGCGGACACCTCGTCGATACCGTCGACCCGGGCGACGTCCTCGATGGCCGTCGGGCTGAAGCCCGGGGCCGACGCGCTCGACGAGGTGACGAACAGGTCGGCGTTGGTCTGCTCCGACAGCACGTCGCTGAACGACGTCTTGAGGGACGAGGCGAAGACGCCCAGGCTGACGACCAACGTGAGACCGATCATCAGTGCGGCCGCCGTGGCGGAGGTACGACGCGGGCTGCGCATGGCGTTGTCCTTCGCGAGCTCGCCGGGCAGGCCGCGCAGCCGCAGCGGAGTGCCGACGAACGACGCGATCGGACGGACCGCGACCGGCAGCGCGATGATCACACCGAGCATGGCGCCCAGCAGGCCGACGCCGAACACGCGCAGCCCGGTGTCGCCATACAGGG
This sequence comes from Nocardioides sp., assembly GCF_035697785.1. Lineage (GTDB taxonomy): Bacteria > Actinomycetota > Actinomycetes > Propionibacteriales > Nocardioidaceae > Nocardioides_B. The sequence continues at coordinate 96,101 of NZ_DASSCL010000099.1, read as the reverse complement.
CGGACAGCATCCCGGCGGCGCCCGCCCCGAGGACGAGCATCCCCACGAGGGCCCGGCGCGTCGACGGTCGCTCCGCGCCCGGCGTGGCCTCGCGCAGCGCCTCGACCGGCAGCACCTTGGTGGCACGGCGAGCCGGGACCAGCGCGGAGACGACCGTGACGCCGGTGCCCACGATCACGGACGCCCAGATCGCGCTGGAGGGCACCTGCAGGGACGTGAACGGGAGGGCCAGGCCCACCGCGTCCATCAGCGCCTTCAGCCCCTTGGCCACGGCGACCCCGAGGCCGAGGCCGATCGCCGATGCGACCGTGCCGAGCACGAATGCCTCCACCAGCAGGCTGCCCAGCACCTGGCGTCGCCGTGCGCCGATGGCGCGCAGCAGGGCGATCTCGCGCGAGCGCTGGGTGACGGTCATCGTGAAGGTGTTCCAGATGATGAACGCGCCGACGAAGAGCGCGACACCCGCGAAGGTGCTCAGGATCACGCCGACCATCTTGAAGTTCTCCTTTGTGGCCGTCGCATTCTCCTTGGAGACGGCAGCGCCGGTGAGTGCCTCGGTTCCGTCCGGGATCACGGTGGAGACCCTCTCGGCAAGCTCCGCCTGGGACACTCCCGGCCGGGCGCTCACGTCGATGGCGTCGAACATCCCGGGGGTGCCGAGCACCTTCTGCGCGGTCGCGGTGTCGAAGTAGGCCGACGACGTACCACCGAGATCCTTGATCCCGTCGCCGTAGCCCACGGTGCCGACGACCGTGAACTCTCGTGTCGGCCCGAGGAAGAGCACGTCGATGGTGGACCCGAGCTTGAGGTCGCCCTTCTCGGCGCTGCTGGCGTCGACGGCGACCTCGCCTGGTCCGCGGGGGGCCCGGCCGGAGAGCAGTTGCACGTCGCCGCGCAGCTCGGCGTCCGCCGGCATGCTGTAGCCGTTCGTCGGAGCGCCGCCGACGGTCGTGATGGCCCGGCCATCGGCGCCGGTGAGCAGGGCATAGCCGCTCACCGAGCCCTCGGCGGCTCGGACGCCCTCCACGCCCCGTACCTTGTCGAGGACCGACTCGGCGACGGGGCCGCGGTTCGTGCCGACGCCCTCGGTCGCGGTGTACGGCGCCTCGGTGCGAACCACCACGTCGGTGCCCGCGCTGATCTTGCCGAACAGCATGTCGAACGCGATCCCCATGGTGTTGGTGAGGATCAGCGTCCCTGAGAGCAGCGCGACGCCGAGTGCGATCGACGCTGTCGTGAGCACGACGCGCACCTTGTGCGCGAGCATGCTTCGAAAGGTGGCGGTCAACATGGGTCAGGCCTCCATCTGCTTCATGTGGTCTAGGACGGCCTCGGCGGACGGTGCGTAGAGCTCGTCGACGATGCGGCCGTCGGCGAGGAAGACGACCCGGTCTGCGTAGCAGGCCGCGGTGGGGTCGTGGGTGACCATCACGACGGTCTGGCCGAGGTCGTCGACGGCGCCGCGGAGCAGTCCGAGCAGCTCGGTGCCCGAGCGTCGGTCCAGGGCGCCGGTCGGCTCGTCGGCGAAGACGATGTCGGGTTTGGACGCCAGGGCCCTCGCTGCGGCCACGCGCTGCTGCTGGCCACCGGACAGCTGCGCCGGCCGGTGCCCGAGCCGTCCGGTCAGGCCGACCGTCTCCGCGACCTCGGCCACCCAGTGGGCGTCCGGCTTGCGGCCCGCGATCCGCATCGGCAGCACGATGTTCTCGGCCGCTGTCAGGGTCGGGAGCAGGTTGAAGGACTGGAAGATGAACCCGATCCGGTCGCGGCGCAACGTGGTGAGCGCCTTGTCACCGAGCCGGGTGATCTCGGTGTCCGCGACATAGACCTCGCCGGCGGTCGGCCGGTCGAGCCCGGCCAGCATGTGGAGCAGCGTCGACTTGCCGGAGCCGGAGGGGCCCATGATGGCGGTGAACTGCCCGGCGTACAGGTCGACGCTGGCGTCGTCGAGGGCTGCGACGGCGGCGTCCCCGGCGCCGTAGAGCTTCGTGACGCCTTCGGCCCGGGCCGCGGTGTCGGTCCGGACTCGGGTGCTGGTCATGGTGGTCATGTCTTGTCCTTTGGTCAGGCCTGTGCGGGCTGGGCGGGAAGGTGGAACCCGAGAAGTCGCGGGCGTCGTCGTCGTCGCGGGGACCGCGGTACCGCGGACCCGGTCGTGACCATGGGCCGGTGATGGGGCACCAGGTCGGCAGCAAGCCGGCTCGGGTGACGCGAGGCGATCTCGAGGACGTTGGTGGGGGTCATGCTGTGGTCTCCATCAAGGTGAGTAGGACGCGGAGGTCGGGCTGCTGGAACGGGACGGCGGTGAAGTCGCCGGCGTAGTAGCCGTTGTGGGCGTGCTGGTCCCGCGGGGCATAGGTGCCGCTCTCTTCTTCGACGATGTGGCTCATGGCCTTCCCTCTCGCTTCTTTGGGATGGCTCCAGCACACGCCGTTCTCGGCTCGGTGCCGATCGGGCTGGGCGCACGCCGATGGGCGCAGACCGTCCGGTCCCGGGTGCTGCCCGTGCGGCTAACCCCACCCCCGCGTGCGGGCCAGCCCCTCCCGCCGGGGGCCGGTTGCGAGCAGACTCGACTGCATGACCTGGCTGACGAGGCGGCGCACCCGGCGCGAGGTCGCCGTGTCCGCGCTCGTCCTCGGTGGGCTGACGCTCTTCGTCGTCCTGGTGTACGTCGTCGTGGTGCTCGGCGGAGGTGCCCTCGTCGGACGGACCTCGTCGCCGGACCTCGTGCTCTCGGTGGTGGCGACGGTGATCGTGGCAGTGGCGTTCGACCGGGTGCAGAGCACGCTGGAGCGGACCGCCACCCGTGGCGTGTACGGCGACGCCGCTCCGCCGTACGACGTGCTGGAGCGGTTCACCTCGACCGTGATCGGCAGCTACCCGGTCGAGGAGGTGCCCGCCCGGATGGCGCGGGTGCTGGCGGAGGGCACGGGTGCCCGGGCGGCCGAGGTGTGGCTGACCGTACAGGACCTCCCGACGCTCGCGGCCACCTGGCCGCCCGGTGCGGACCCCCTCCCCGTGGAGGCGGCCGGCCGGCGCTCCCTGCCCGTGCGGTACGCCGGTGAGCCGCTGGGTGTCCTCGTGGTCCAGGAGCAGGCACCGCTCACGACCGTGGAGGAGCGGCTGTTCGCGGGCCTGGCGGACCAGGCCGGCCTCGTGCTCCGCAGCGCCGCCCTCCGGGTCCAGCTGCAGCGCAGGGTGCAGGAGCTGTCCGCCCGCGCGGAGGAGCTGCGGGCCTCCCGGCAGCGCCTGGTCGACCTCCAGGACGAGCGGCGCCGCGTCCTCGAGCGGGACATCCACGACGGTGCCCAGCAGCACCTGGTGGCACTGGCGGTGAACCTGCGGCTCGCGCAGACGCTCGCCGGCCGTTCCCCCGACCGCTCCGCCGAGCTGCTGGCGGCCCAGCAGCAGGCCACCGCCGACGCGATCGACACGCTGGTCCAGCTGTCGCGCGGCATCTACCCCCCGCTGTTGGCCGACGCAGGCCTCACCTCGGCCGTCCGCGCGGCGGCCGCGACCAGCCCGGTGCCGGTCACGGTGGTGGCGGACATCGGGCGCTACGACGCCCGCATCGAGGCGGCGGCCTACTTCGCCTGCCTGGAGGCGCTGCAGAACGCGGCCAAGCACTCGGGCGCGACGTCGGTGCGGGTGTCGCTGAGCGACGGTTCGGAGTCGGTCGTACTCACGGTCGAGGACGACGGTCACGGTTTCGACCCGTCGACGGTGCCCGCAGGCGCCGGCCTGGCGAACCTCCGAGACCGCGTGGAGTCGGTCGGTGGAACCCTGACGACGACATCCGGGCAGGGCCGCGGCACCCGGGTCGAGGCGGTGCTACCCGCTCGGGTCGTCGAGGTGGCCTGAGATGCAAGCCCGGGTCGCGTGGTGCCTGTTCGCCCTGACCGTCGTGCTGGTGGTCGGCGACATCGTGGTGGCCGTCCAAGCGGTGTCGCTGGTCTCGGACACGGCGATCGGGTTCCACGGCTTCCCGTTCGTCCACGGAGCGGTCCTGGGCGCCGCGTGGATGGGCGCGTTGATCGTCTCGCGTTATGCGCGGCACCCGATCGGCTGGATCCTGCTCGTGCAGGGCGTCGTCGGGAGCGCCTCCCTACTGCTCGAGGCATTCGCGTTCTGGGGGCAGGAGGCTGACGGCCCCGGGCCCGCCGCGCTCGCGGCGGCCGCGGCCTGGCTGGCCACGCTGCTCGGGGGGCAGCTCATCATCGGTGGCCTGGCGCTGATGTTCCTGCTCGCCCCCGACGGGCACCTGCTGTCACCTCGTTGGCGGTACGTCGCAGGGATGACCCTGTGCGGGGTCGCCATGTGCCTGCTGGCCGTCCTCTCGCTCGACCCCACGGAGTACCGGCTGCTGGCGTCCGACCAGGAGCTCGGACTGGCTCGCAACATCCTGCTGACCGTCGGCTTCGGGTTGATCTCGCTCTCGCTGATCGCATCTCTGGTCTCCGTGGTGCTGCGGCTTCGACGCAGCAGCGGTGTGCAACGCCGGCAGCTGAGGCCGATCGCGCTGTCGGCGGGGCTGGCGTCGTTCGGTCTGGTGTGGATGCCCGTGGTGCAGGCGTACAACGGCGGAACACAGACCTGGCTATCGAGCGTGCCACTGTTCGCCGCTTACTGCCTGCTGCCGGTGCTCTTCGCCATCGCGGTGCTGCGGCACCGTCTCTACGAGCTCGACGTGGTCATCAACCGCACGGTCGTGGTGATGGCAGCGACCGTGTTCGCTGCGGTCGGCTACACCACGGTCGTCGTCCTCGTCGGACGACAGACCAGTGGCTTCGCCCTGTCGCTGGCGGTCACGGCACTCGTCGCGGTGGCCTTCCAGCCCGTCCGGCGCATCGTCGTACGGTGGGCGAACCGACTCGCGTACGGGACCCGCGCCAAGCCTTACGAGGAGCTGGCGGACTTCAGCAGCCGGCTCGTCGAGACGCCTTCGGCGGAGCGGCTGCTGCCGGTGGTGGCGGCCGCCGCGGGAGAGGCGCTGGCGGCGCGATCGGCGTCGGCGACCCTGGGCACGCAGTCCACCCAGTGGGGGTCCGGGGAGTCCACGACCGACCTCCACACGGTGGCCGTCGGTGACGAGGGCAGCATCTCGGTGGGCATTCCACGCGGCCGGAGCCTCCGACCCTCCGACGAACGGCTCCTCCACGCGTTGGCCAACCAGGCCGAGGTCGCGTTCCGGAACGTCTCGCTCGAGGCGGAGCTGGCCGCGCACGTCGACGCTCTCGACGCCACGAACGCGGAGCTGGCGCGGTCGCGTGCTCGCATCGTCGATGCCGATGACGCCGTACGCCGAACCCTGGAGTCCGCCATCTCCCGGGACGTGATCCCGCACCTCCTCGCGGTCGCCGACGGCCTGCGCAGCGACCGTCCGGTCGAGCCCCTGATCGACGAGGTCAACACGGCCCTCGAGGCGCTCCGCGAGCTGACCCGCGGCGTCTACCCGACCCAGCTCGCGCGTGCGGGCATCGAGGCCGCTCTGCGCGGCTTCCCGTTGACGGTCGACCCGTCGTTGAGCGGCCGACGCTTCCCTGCCCGGGTCGAGGCGGCCGTTTACGTGTGCTGCACCCAGACCGGAGCGGGTGCAGCGACGCTGACCCCGACGGGCCTGGAGCTCCACGGTGTGGCCGACGTCCCGCAGGCCGTCCGTGACCGCGTCGAGGCGGCGGGTGGCTCGGTGTCGCGGTCAGGCGACCTCGTCTGCGTGGCGCTCCCAGACCTCGAGTAGCCGGTCCGGTCCGAACGCCGCCTTCGCGATGTACGCCGCCGCGCCCGACCCATCAAGGTCGAACTCGTCCTCGTCGTAGGTGGACAGCAGCACCACGACCGGTCCACCACCGTCGTGGGTCAGGCGCCGCGTGGCTTCCACCCCGTCGATGCCGGGCAGGTGCACGTCCATGAGCACGAGCTGTGGTCGAACCTCCCCTACCGCGGCGAGCGACTCCTCGCCCGACGCCGCCGTCCCCACGACGACGAAGCCGTCGGTCGCCTCGACCACGGTCACCATCGCCCTTCGGAACGGCTCCTGGTCGTCCACGACCAGCACGCGTACTTCGTCCACACGGCCATTGTCACCGGATGTCCGGCACTCCCGGGATGGTGCTAGCCACACGATTCCGGGTCACCGACCCCCCGTCGCCTCCAGGAAGGCCAGCACCGCCTTGACCCGCCGGTTGACCTCGCCCTCGTTCACCAGCCCGAGCTTCTGGAACACCGACCCGACGTGCTTCTCGACCGCTCGCTCGCTCATGAACAACGCCTTCGCGGTGGCCGCGTTGCTCCGCCCGGTCGCGATCTCCCGCAGCACCTCCAGCTCCCGCTCCGTGAGCGACGACAGCGCCGAGCTGGTCTGCTCCGACTTCCGCGTGAGCAGCCCTTCGACGACCTTGGGGTCGAGTGCCGACCCGCCTCGCGCCACTTCGTTCAGCGCCCGGACCAGCTCGTCCAGCTCGCTGACCCGTTCCTTGAGGAGGTAGCCCAGCCCTTCCACCCCGTCGGCGAGCAGGTCGAACGCGTACTCCGCCTCGACGTACTGCGACAGCACGACCACGCCGGTCCCGGGGAACTCCGCGCGGATCCGCTTGGCCGCGTCGATGCCCTCCGTCGTGAACGTCGGCGGCATCCGGATGTCGGTGAGCACCGCGTCCGGCTTGTGCACGGCGACCGCTCGGTGCAGCGCCTGCGGGTCCTCGACGGCCTCGACCAGCTCGACCCCGGGTGCCTCGGCGAGCAGTGCGGAGACGCCCTCCCGGACGAGAAAATTGTCGTCCGCGAAGACGACCCGCACCGTCATGGGCTCACTCTAGGGCTCGGCCGGAACGAGGTCGGCAGTTGCCAGTCGGGCTCAGGTGAACCGGAGCGACCTTGTGTGTCGGTTGACGCCTCGTCAGCGGACCCGGTCACGCGCCCAGGTCGAGGGTCCGCGCAACGTCGCGGATCCGTTCGATGCCACCCGGCGCCAGGGAGACCCGGATTAGCGTGAGGTCGCCGCGGGCGAGGCCGCGTTCGACGACCGGGCGAATCACCTCAGGATCGGCGTGGCTTGCGAGCACGAGGAGCGACGATGTGCCCGGTGTGACCGCCTGCCCGATCGCGCGCAGCGCGTCGAGGTCGACGCCGGTGCCCTCCAGCGCCGCGGCCACCTCGTTCAAGGCGGCCTCGGTCCTGCCGCCGCCGGCGGCGATCTGCAGGAGCGGGTCGACGATGGCCGCGAGCATCGACTGTTCCGGTCGCGGCCGCATGTAGCCGTGCCGCAGGCGGCCGGTGCGCGGGGCGTGGCTCCCTGCCATCCAGGTGATCGTGATGGCGTCGTGCACGCGCAGGGCGCCGTGCTGCCGCAGGGTGCGCAGCCGCATCTCGCCGGCGGTGGCGCCGAGAGGCGAGTCGTAGGTCCACATCGTCAGGGTGGGGCGAGCCTCCGCGGGCGCGGCTTTGCCACTCACGACTCGGTCCTCGTCGACTGGCTCGTGCGAGCCGCTGGAGGGGGTCTACGGGTGGTGGGCTGCTGAGCGTCGACGCGCGTGCCGCGGGCGCCGTCCCGCCTGGTGGCGTGGAGGGCCCCCGACTTGGTGGACGCCGAAGGCCTCATGGGTGTGCCCGTCTCGCGCGCAGGACTCGAGCACAACTCTACTGGCCGCGCCCAGCGGAGCCGAGTGCGACGCAGCCGGGCTTCGTGCTCAGGTCGAGGCCCGGCGGACCAACTCGGTCGAGAGGACCGTGGAGGCGCCGGCCGCGGCGGCGTCGTCGACCTGCTCGAACAGGAGCGCGACCATCTCCCGCCCCATCTGCTCGGGAGACTGGTGCACCGAGGTGAGCGGCGGGTCCGTGAACTGGGCCATCGGCGCGTCATCGAAGCCGACCACCGCAACGTCGTCGGGCACCCGTCGGCCCCGCTCCTTCAGGACCTGCAGCGCACCGGCCGCCATCGGGTCGTTGGCGGCGAAGACCGCGTCCAGGTCGGGGACGCGGTCGAGCAGCTCGCGCATCGCCTGCTGGCCGCTGTGCTGGCTGAAGTCGCCGTACGCGACCAGCTCGGCCCCCGCGTCCAGGCCGCGCGTGCTGAGGACGTCCCGGTAGCCGGTCAACCGGTCCTGCCCGGCGGCCATGTCCTGCGGCCCGGCGATCGTCGCTATCCGGCGACGTCCCGTGTCTGCCAGGTGCTCGACGCCCTGGCGCGCCCCGTCGACGTTGCCCACATCGACGTAGCTGACACCGGTCAACCCCACAGGCCGGCCTCCCAGCACAAGCGGGAGCCTTCGCGCGACGAGACGTGCGGGCAGTGGGTCCTCGCCGTGCAGCGAGAGCAGCAGCACACCGTCGACGTGCTGCCGGGAGAGGTAGCGCTCCAGCGGGCTGGACGGGTCGTGGACCTGGCTCAGGACCAGCACGAGCTGGCGCTGCGACGCGCTCACCGCGGCGCTGATTCCGCGGATGACGCCGGCGAAGTACGGCTCGCCGAAGATCCGGTCCTCGGACTCGGAGATCACCAGTGCGACCGTGTCGGTCCGGCGCCGTGCGAGCGACCGCGCCGCCTGGTTGGGGACGTAGCCGAGCTCCTCGACGGCGGTCAGCACGGCCTGTCGGCTTCGCTCGGACACATGCGCCGACCCGTTGATCACCCGGGACGCCGTGCCGCGTCCGACACCCGCGAGAGCCGCCACCTGCTCGAGGGTGGGCTGGCTGGTCGAAGGCCCGCTCACGGTCAACCTCCACCGCGGTGTCGGTCGATGAACGCGCTGTACCACGCGCCGCTCTCCTTGACCCGGCGCTCCTGGGTCTTGTAGTCCACGTGCACGATGCCGAACCGGCGCCGGTAACCCTCCGCCCACTCGAAGTTGTCCAGCAGCGACCACACGAAGTAGCCCGCCAGCGGCACGCCGGCCTCGATCGCCAGCTGGCACGCATGCAGGTGGGCGGCCAGGTAGTCGCGGCGCTCGAGGTCGACGATCCGGTCGTCCGGGGTGACCACGTCATCGAACGCGGAGCCGTTCTCGGTCACGTACAGCGGCAGCGGCCCGTACTCGTCGTGCACGCGGCACAGCGTCTCCGTCAGTCCGTCCTTGTCGACGCCCCATCCCATGGCGGTGTGCGGTCGGCCGGAGTCGACGAAGTCGACGGTGTTGCTGCCGGGGAACGCGCTGGGGCGGACCACCAGGCTGCTGTAGTAGTTGACGCCGAGGAAGTCAACGGGGCGCTTGTGTACGGCGGCATCGCCGTCACGCTCGAAACCGAAGTCCGTGACGCGCTCCAGGTCGGCGCGTACGTCGTCGGGGTAGCCACCCCGCAGCAGCGGGTCCAGGAACCACCGGTTCTGCAGACCGTCGATACGGCGCACCGCGTCCGCCGCGTCGGGGTGGCCGGGCTTCGGGCGGACGGGGTACAGGTTGACCGTCGGCCCGATCAGGGCCTGCGCGGCGACCGCACGAACCGCGTCGACGGCGAGTCCGTGCCCCAGCATGAGGTGATGCGCGGCGGCCACGGCCGCCGCCGGCTCGGACCGACCCGGGGCATGGCTGCCCGCGGCGTAACCGAGGAACGCCGAGCACCAGGGCTCGTTCAGCGTGATCCAATGACGGACACGGTCGCCCAGGGCCGCCGCGACATGGCTGCTGAACTCTGCGAATCGCAGGGCCGTCTCGCGCTCCGGCCAGCCGCCACGATCCTCGAGCGCCTGCGGCAGGTCCCAGTGGTACAGAGTCACCCACGGGTCGAGATCGTGCGCCAACAGCTCATCGACCAGCCGGTCGTAGAAGGCGAGCCCGGAAGCATTCACCGGACCCGACCCGGTGGGCTGGATGCGCGGCCAGGCGACCGAGAACCGGTACGCGCGCAGGCCCAGCTTGCGCATCAGCGCCACGTCGTCGCGCCAGCGGTGGTAGTGGTCCGCGGCCACCGCGCCGGTGTCACCGCCGACGACGCGTCCCGGCTGGGCGCTGAACGTGTCCCAGATGGATGGCAGCCGCCCGTCCTCGGCCACCGCGCCCTCGATCTGGTACGACGCGGTGGCGGCGCCCCAGACGAAGTCCGCGGGGAAGCCCGCCGCATCCGGTGAGACCGCGGGACGGTCCACGCGGTCCTCCGCGAAGGTCATCCCTTCACGCTGCCCGCGAGCAGTCCGCGCACGAAGTAGCGCTGGAGGAACAGGAAGACCACTACGGGGACCACCATGGCCACGAAGGCGCCTGCCGACAGCAGGTGCCAGTCGCTGCCTCGGCTGCCGGAGAGCTCGGCGATCCGGGCTGTCAACGGCGCGACGTCCGTCGTACCGCCGGTCATCGTCAGCGCCACGAGGAGGTCGTTCCAGACCCAGAGGAACTGGAAGATGCCGAACGCCGCGAGCGCCGGGGCAACGACCGGCAGCATGATGCGGGTGAAGATCGCCACGTGGTCGGCACCGTCGACACGCGCGGCCTCGATCAGCTCCCGCGGGACCTCCTTCATGAAGTTGTGCAGCAGGAAGATGGCGAGCGGCAGCGCGAAGATCGTGTGCGAGAGCCACAGTGGCCAGAACGTGCCGTTGACACCCAGGTCCACGTAGATGCGCAGCAGCGGGATCAACGCGATCTGCAGCGGCACGATCTGCAGCGCGAAGACCGCCACGAACAGCAGGTCCCGGAACGGGAACCGCATCCATGCGAAGGCGTAGGCGGCCAGGCTCGCGACCGTCACGGGGATCACCACGGCCGGAATGGTGATCACGATCGAGTTGATGAAGTACGTCGACAGGGCGGCCCCGCCGAACAGGGTCTCCTCGTAGTTCTCCAGCGTGAACTCGGGGTTGCTGAACCAGGTCCACCACCCGCTGGACTGGATGGAGGCCTGGGGACGGAACGACGTGAGCAGCAGCCCGAACGTGGGCACCGTCCAAAGCAGCGCCAGGACGATCGCCGCAAGCGACGCCCAGGGGCTGCTGAGTCGCTTCTTGGCCCGGCCGGACACGGTCACGGGCTCGATGCCCTCGACCGGTTCGGCGGTGGTGACCACGACGCTCATCTCTACGCCGCCTTTCGCATCTGTAGGACGTTGTAGACGACGAGCGGCACGACCAGGACGAACAGCAGCACCGCGAGCGCGGAGGCGATGCCGGTGTTCAGGATCCGGAAGCCCTGGGTGTAGAACTCGTTGGCCACCACGCTGGTATCGAACTGGCCGCCGGTCATCGTCCGCACGATGTCGAACACCTTCAGCGTGCCGATGGCGATCGTCGTGAGCACCACGATGAGCGCCGGACGGATGCTCGGGACAGTGATGTAGCGGAACATCTTGATCCCGCCCAGTCCGTCGAGCTGAGCCGCATCGGTGATGTCGGACGGGATGGCTTTGATGGCTGCTGACAGGACCGTCATGGCGAAGCCGGCCTGGACCCAGACCATCACGAGGATGAGGAAGACCGTGTTCAGCGGCGCGTTGAGCAAGAACTGCTGCGGCTCGAAGCCGAGCCAGACCAGCACCTGGTTGAGCAGTCCGATCTGCTGGATCCCCTGCTGGTCCGGGCGGTACTCGTAGACGAACTTCCAGATGATGGACGCCCCCACGAGCGAGATCGCCATCGGCAGGAAGATCACCGCCTTCGCGCTCGCCTCGAAACGCGACCGGTCGACGAGCACGGCGTAGACGAGGCCCACCGCGGTGGACATGATCGGGGTGAGGATGACCCAGATCGCGGTGTTCTGCAGCACCGTGAGCATGGCCGGGTTGGTGAACACCTCGGTGTAGTTCTCCAACCCGACGAAGGTGTCGCTCGTCCGGTCGAAGAACGACTGGTACGTCGTTCGGATCGCGGGGTAGACCAGTCCCACGCTCAGCAGGGCGAGTGCCGGCACGACGAACGCCAGCGACTCCACCAGCTCCGCCCTACGCTTCACCCGGCCGACGAGCAGGAGGATCAGCCCCATCACCCCGGCGAAGAGGGCGATCGCCAACACCATCTGACCCAGCTTTTCGAAGCTCTCCATGGCTCACCCTTCTTGCTCGCCTCGCCTCGTTCGCTTCGCCTCGTCGCGGCCCGCGGCCGCGGCGCCAGGCGGCCGGATGCTGACCGGGGGCGGACCTGACCCTGCGGTCACGTCCACCCGGACCCGTCGAGCATCCGACCGTCCTGGCATTCACCTTCGAGACGGGCGTCTCACTGCGGCCAGGCGTCCTCGATCCCGTCGGCCACCGCCTGGGTGTCGGTGCCTGTGATCCAGTCGACCATGCCGTTCCAGAACGCCACGGTGCCCACCTCGGCCGGCATCAGGTCCGACGCGTCGAACCGGAAGACGGCGTCCTCGTCCTGGAAGATCTCCGCCGACAGGGTGTCCACCGGGTCGTCGAAGAGCTCGAGCGGGACGTTCCGGTTCGCCGAGACGAACGCGCCACCGGCTTCGGCACGCTCGGACTGCCCGATGTCGCTCGACATGTAGTTCTGGAGCGCCTGGACCTCCGGGCGCTCGTCGAACGCCGCGACGAACTCGCCGCCGCCCAGGACTGGGCTGCCGTGCTCCGGGTTGATCGGCGGGAAGTAGAACGCGAAGATCTCGCCGTCGGGGCTGACGTCGGTGCCCTCCGGCCAGTTAGCGGCGTAGAAGGACGCCTGCCGGTGCATCCAGCACTGGTCCTGCGCGATCGGAAGTCCGCCGTCCTCGAACCGTGTCGTAGCGATGCTGGAGACGTCGCCCAGGCCGCCGTTCATGTAGTCCTCGTTGAGGAAGACCTCGGCGACGGTGTCCATCGCTTCGACGATCTGCGGGTCGTTGAACGGGATCTCGTGTGCGATCCACTGGTCGTAGACCTCGGGCCCGGCCGTACGCAGGACGACATCCTCGATCCAGTCGGTGGCCGGCCAGCCGGTTGCGTCGCCGGATCCCACGCCCGCGCACCACGGCTTCCCGCCGTCCGCGACGATCTGGTCCGACAGCGCGATCAGGTCGTCCCAGGTCTCGGGGACCTCGTACCCAGCCTCGGCGAAGGCCGTCGGCGAGTACCAGACGAACGACTTGACGTTGGCACCCCACGGGGTTCCGTAGTAGGTGTCGTTGACCGAGCCGTACCCGACCCACGACGGATCCCAGGAGGCCTCGACGTTGGCCTGCGTGTCTTCGGGGACCTCGATCACGGCGTCGAAGTCGTTGACCAGCGTGGCCAGCAGGCCCGGCTGGGGGATGATCGCGATGTCGGGCGCCGTGCCGCCCTGGACCCGGACCGGGAGCTGCGCCTCGAACTCGTCGGAGCCTTCGTAGACGACCGTCGCTCCCGTGCACTCCTCGAACAGGTCGAACGACGCTTCGAGGGGCTCGTCCTCGGGTGCCACGATCGTGCTGTAAACCGAGATCTGGGTGCCGTCGAGGTCGCCGTACGACTCGGCGAAGGCGCAGTCGGCGCTGCTGCCGCCACCACCGCCACCACCGGCTTCGCCACCGTCGGCGTCTGAGGGCTCGTCGTCGCCGCCGCACGCGGCCAGCACCAGCGTCGCCGCCAACCCACACGCCACAGCGGCCGCACCGCGCCGGACTTTGCCATACGCCATGCCTTGCCTCCTTCAAGTTCACCGGTCGGATGCCGGTTCTCAATCACTGTGGTGAGGGCCGCATCCCGCCGTCAATGGCCCTTTGGGAGCGTTCCCAATATCGTGACCATTTCGTTACCTTGGCGCGGCCTGACCGCCCTTGTTGCTCATCGGGTGGGGTCGGCGACGACCGTGTCCGCGCCGTGCCGCCGCGTCAGTCGGTCCATTCGGTGTACGCCGGGAATCGCCGATCCGCTCCGTGGACGGTGTCGCGATCTCGCCCGTGGCCACCGTGCCAGTCGACGCAGAGAACGGTCGCGTCGTCGGTGAGCACGCCGTCGAGCACGCCGAGGACGCGGTCGGCGAGCGCCCGAACGGCCTCGCGGGGGTGGAGCATGCGGGTGTCGACGATGGCTTGAGCCAGGTCCAGGTCGGCCGCGTTGCGCTCGAGCATCCCGTCCGTCACGAGGACCAGCCGATCGCCGGGCTCCAGCACGAGATCCGTGCCGCGGTACGTCGTGTCGGGGAACAACCCGAGCGGAAGGTCCACGGGCAGCTCGACGACCGAGACGTCGTTGCCTCGGGCCAGGTAGGGCGACACATGGCCGGCATTCACCAGCTGGATGGATCCGCTGCTCAGGTCGAGACGGCCGACCAACCCCGTCACGAAGTCCTCCAGACCGCTACCGGAAGCATGTTCGACCAACGCCTGGTTCGCGGAGGCGACCTGCTCGAGCAGGGCCGCGCCCTCGCTGCGCGTGTTCCGGAGGCTCCCCACGCACAGCGTCGCGCTGAGAGCGGCGGCGACGCCGTGGCCCATCGCGTCGGTCATGGACAGGTGCAGCACGTCGCGAGAGAGGCTGAAGTCGAACGTGTCCCCGGCTATGCCGGCTGCCGGCTCGAGCCATCCGGCGAGCGTGAAGGCGCCGGCCTCACACGTCTGTGGTCCGGGCAGCAGCCGGTGCTGGATCTCCGCGGACAGGCTCAGGGGGCGGGTGCGTTGACCCCATTCGTACAGGTCGGTGTGCCTGCGGTTGGCGATCACCACGAACGCCAGCAGGTGCGCGAGCCGGGCCACCTCCTCGAGCCCCTCGGCGTCAGGCTGTTCGGGGAGGATGAACTCGAGAACGCCGATCACCTCGCCGCGCTCGGTCACCGGCGCGAGCACCCGCCACTCGTCGGGATGGGTCGGCTCCGCGAACTCGGAGCCCGGAGCGAGGACCTGCACCTCCTGGCGCCGTACCACCCGTTCTGCCGGTCCCCCGTCGAACGGCAGCACGGTCGCGCTCTCGTCGACCTGCCGACGCTCACCCTGGGACAGCGGCACCTCGCGGCTTCGGTCGGGCGCCGCCTGGCGCGGGACGTGCGCCAGCCTGACCAGCCCACGACCCGAGAGGTCGGCCACCAGGAAGGAGGCGGAGCTGGCACCGAGCTCCCGCCCGAGGGCAGCAGTCACCGACTCGACAGCCTCCACGGGGGACGCCGACTCTGCCGCGTCCAGCACGCTGGCCAATACCCCGGTGCTCCTTTCGCGCTCCATTGCCCGGAGCATAGGCGGAGCAGGATTCCGGTGTCTCATGTCTCCGGCTCGTACCGCACGAGAGCTCCTCGAGGAACCATCAGCGGCGCCCGCAGCCGGCCGGCCGCATGCGGCGTTGCATCGGCCGCACGGACAGGGTGCTGCCTACGCTGAGGGCATGGCGGTGAACCGGAGTCGCAGGTCTCGCTACGCCCGTCGCCGCAACCTCCGGATGGCTCGCGTCGAGCACGACCTGAGCGACGCGCAGTGGGCCGCCCTCAAGACGGCGTGGGGCGGATGCGCCTACTGCGGCGCCACCGACGGGCCCCTGCAGCGCGACTGCGTGTTGGCGATCTCCCGCGGCGGGCGCTACACCCTAGACAACGTCGCGCCGGCGTGCCGGGCGTGCAACGCCAGCAAGTGCAACGACGAGGTCACCGGCTGGCTCCGCCGCAAGAGGTACGACGAGCGTGCGTTCCTGACCCGCCACCGCGAGATCGGCGAGGCAGTCGCGCTGGAGTTCGGCTCGGTCGGCTGAGGCGCGCCCGTCAGGTCGAACGTGGCCGGCGCCGGAGCGGTCGGACGTTGTGCTCGTCCAGCCGCCACCCGAACACGGCCTCCTCCAGCACCGCCCACCTGCCGTGGGCCAGGCTGCTCAGCCGGTGCCACGCGTCCGGCGCCAGGCCGATCAGCCGCCCGATCGCCGCCTTCGCCGTGCCGCCATGGGTCACCACGACCATCGTCTCACCGGACGCCAGGCCGGCGAGGGCATCGTCGATGGCCGCCTGGGCCCGCAATGCGACCTCGACGTAGGTCTC
Source organism: Nocardioides sp. (assembly GCF_035697785.1). Lineage (GTDB taxonomy): Bacteria > Actinomycetota > Actinomycetes > Propionibacteriales > Nocardioidaceae > Nocardioides_B. Next base: position 80,269 of record NZ_DASSCL010000099.1, on the reverse strand, counting down.
CCCACCGCCCCGCCGGATGTCGATCCCGTGCCGCCACGCGAGGTACTCCCGGGGGAACCGTCGCTCGACCTCGTCGCGGGTGAGTCCCTCCCAGGATCCGAGGTCGGCCTCCCGCAGCCGGGGGTCGGGCCGGATCTCCACGCCGATGCTCGTCGCCAGCGCCTCCGCTGTCTGCTGGGCGCGGAGCGCGTCGGAGCTGAGCAGGATCGACGGCTCGGCCCGCTCGAGATGCGTCGCGGCGGCATCGGCCTGGGCGATGCCGACGTCGTCCAGCGGCAGGTCGGATCTGCCCTGGAACCGGCGTTCCACGTTCCAGGCGGTCCGGCCGTGGCGCAGCAGGACGATCCGCCGTCGCTCCGTCAACGTGGCTCCCTCCGCTCGGTCGGGCAGGGCAGGTGACGAGCCGGGGGCCATGACTGGGCGCGCGCCGTCGCCATGGTCGGCCCCCGAGAGCTCGATGTGTTCGGGTGCTCCCCGACAGTAGAACCAACCGGTGCCGAATTCACAGTGGGCCATGGTCCTAGCACCCCACCCCTGCCGGGGCGCGGGGCGCGGGGCGTTGCACGCTCGGGAGGTGCTAGCGGGCTCCGGCCGCGACCTGGGCCTCGAGGACCTCGAGCGTCCGGGCCAGCGCCGCGGCGTCGTCGTCGGCCCGGGTGGCGGCGGCGAGGTCGACCCGCGCGTGCCGGCCGACCAGCGGGCGGTACGTCGCGCCGGCCACGCCGAGCGCGGCCACCGGTTCCGGCACGAGGGCCACACCGAGACCGGCGGCCACGAAGGTGACCAACGTGGAGGTCTCCGCGACCTCATGACGCACGCGCGGCTCGAAGCCGGCCCCCCGGCACAGCTGGACCACCGCGTCGTACATCACCGAACGACCGCGCCCGGCGTGCACCACCAGCTCCTCCTGCTCCAGGTCGGCGAGCCGGACGCGCTCGCGGGACGCGAGCCGATGTCCCTCGGGCAGCGCGACGATGAGCCGCTCCCGGCGCAGTAGCCGGAGGGACAGGGCCGCGTCGTCGAGCGGCGGGCGCAGCAGTGCCAGGTCGATGACGCCGGAGCGCAGCGCGTCGGCCAGGTCCGGCACGAGCATCTCGCCGCGGAACGCGAAGTCGACGCCCGGCAGCTCCTCACGCAGAGCGCGGGCCAGCGCCGGCAGCAGGCTGTACGTCGCCGAGCCGACGCAGCCCACCACCAGCCTGCCCTCGAGGCCGGCGTCGATGCGGTGTGCCTCCTCCCCCGCCTCGTCGACGGCGGCCAGGATTCCCCGGACCCGGCCGAGATAGGCATCCCCGGCGGCGGTCAGCTCGACCTTGCGGGTCGAGCGCCGCAGCAGCGTCACCCCCAGCTCCTCCTCGAGCCGGCGGATCTGCTGGGACAGTGGCGGCTGCGCCATGTGCAGGCGGTCGGCGGCGCGCCCGAAGTGCCGCTCCTCGGCGACGGCCTGGAAATAGCGCAGGTGACGGAGTTCCATGAATTCAGACTCTCAGAGTCTGGATCAACGCGAAACGAGTATTTCCCAATATGGAACTGCAGGACCTAACGTCAAGGGATGAGCGACGTCGTCATCTGTGAGCCAGTCCGCACCCCCGTCGGCCGCTTCGGTGGGGCGCTCGCCCCGCTCAGCGCCGTCGACCTCGCCTCGCAGCTGCTCACCGAGCTGGTCCGGCGGACCGGGCTCCAGGAGGGCGACGTGGACGACGTCGTGCTCGGTCAGGGCTACGCCAACGGCGAGTCTCCGGCGATCGGACGGATCGCCGCCCTCGACGCGGGCCTCGGCACCGGTGTCCCCGGCATCCAGATCGACCGCCGGTGCGGCTCCGGCCTCCAAGCCGTCCTGTACGCCTCCGGTCAGGTCGCCACCGGGGCGGCGAAGGTCGTCGTGGCCGGCGGGGTGGAGTCGATGTCCAACGTCGAGCACTACGCCCTCAGGCTGCGGACCGGGGTGCGGATGGGCGGCGTCGAGCTGATGGACCGCCTCGACCGGGCCCGCGAGACCGCCGGCGGCAAGCACCACCCGGTGCCCGGCGGGATGCTGGAGACGGCCGAGAACCTCCGCCGTGAGTACGCCATCTCCCGCGAGGAGCAGGACGAGCTGTCGGTGCGCTCCCAGCAGCGCGCCGGCGCCGCGCACGACGAGGGCCGCTTCGCCCACGAGCTGGTGCCGGTGACCGTGCCCGGCCGCCGCGGGAAGCCCGACCTCGTCGTGGACCGCGACGAGCACCCGCGCCCGGAGACCACGCTCGAGGACCTGGCGCGGCTGCGACCGGTCCGTCTCAAGATCGACGAGGCCTCGACCGTCACCGCCGGCAACGCCAGCGGGCAGAACGACGGAGCGGCGATGAGCGTGGTCACCACGCGTGACGAGGCCGAGCGCCGAGGGCTGCGCCCGCTGCTGGCCCTGCGCTCCTGGGCGGTCGCCGGGGTCGGCCCCGAGGTGATGGGCATCGGGCCGGTCCCCGCCACCGCGGCCGCCCTCGACCGGGCCGGCCTGACTCTCGACGACCTGGACCTCATCGAGCTCAACGAGGCGTTCGCCGCGCAGGTGCTCGCCTGCCTGCGCGAGTGGAAGATCGACGCGACCGACGAACGGCTGAACCCGAACGGCTCGGGCATCTCGCTCGGCCACCCGGTCGGCGCCACCGGCGGCCGGATCCTCGCCACCCTGGCCCACGAGATGCAGCGCCGCGGCAGCCGCTTCGGCCTGGAGACGATGTGCATCGGCGGCGGCCAGGGGCTGGCCGCGGTGTTCGAGGCGGTCCGTTGACCCGGACCGACGACGCATGAGCCTCGACAAGGTGGTCGCCTCCGCGGCCGACGCCGTCGCCGACATCCCCTCCGGAGCCGTCCTCGCGGTCGGCGGGTTCGGGCTGGCCGGCATCCCGTGGTTCCTGCTCGACGCGCTGCTCGACCAGGGCGCCGACGACCTGACAGTGGTGTCCAACAACTGCGGCGTCGACGGCGCCGGCCTCGGCCTGCTGCTCGAGCGCGGCCGGATCAGCCGAGTGATCGCGTCGTACGTCGGGGAGAACAAGGAGTTCGCGCGGCAGTACCTCGGCGGCGAGCTCACCGTCGAGCTCACGCCCCAGGGCACGCTCGCCGAGCGGCTGCGCGCCGGCGGCGCTGGTATCGGTGCCTTCTACACCCCGACCGGTGTCGGCACGCCGGTCGCCGAAGGGGGCCTGCCGTGGCGCTACCACCCGGACGGTTCGGTGGCGCTCGCCTCGGCACCGAAGGAGGTGCGCACCTTCCACGGCCGGGAGATGGTGCTCGAGGAGTCCATCGTCACCGACGTGGCGCTGGTGCGCGCGGCGGTCGTCGACCGCGCGGGCAACTGCGTCTTCCACGCCTCGGCGCGGAACTTCAACCCCGCCGCGGCCATGGCCGGCCGGCTCACGATCGTCGAGGCCGAGAGCGTCGTCGAGGTCGGCGAGCTCGGACCCGACGACGTCCACCTGCCGGGCGTCTTCGTCCAGCGGGTGGTCGAGCTGACCCCCGAGCAGGCGAGCCGCAAGGACGTCGAGAAGCGGACCACCCGGGCGAGGACGAGCTGACGTGGCCTGGACCCGCGACCAGATGGCGGCACGTGCGGCCCTCGAGCTGCACGAGGGCGAGTACGTCAACCTCGGGATCGGCTTGCCGACCATGATCCCCGGCCACCTCCCGGAGGGGTCGACCGTGACGCTCCACGCGGAGAACGGCGTTCTCGGAGTCGGCCCGTTTCCTTACGACGACGAGGTCGACCCGGACCTCATCAACGCCGGCAAGCAGACCGTCACGGTGCTGCCCGGTGCGTCGTACTTCGACTCCCCGCTGAGCTTCTCGATGATCCGCGGCGGTCACATCGACGTCGCCGTGCTCGGCGGCATGCAGGTGTCGGCAACCGGCGACCTGGCCAACTGGATGGTGCCGGGCGCGATGGTGAGGGGCATGGGTGGCGCCATGGACCTGGTCAGCGGCGCCGGCCGAGTGGTCGTGCTGATGGACCATCTCACCAGGGCGGGCGAGCCCAAGCTGGTCTCGGTCTGCACGCTTCCGCTCACCGGCCGGGGCGTCGTCTCACGGGTCGTCACCGACCTCTGCGTGCTCGACGCGGTCGAGGGCGAGTTCCACCTCGTCGAGCTCGCCCCCGGGGTCTCCCTCGACGAGGTCGTCACGCGCACCGCGGCGCCCGTCGTCGACCGACGAGCCGCTGCGACGCCTGGCTGACACCTGGCGCCTGCGGGTGCCGCCCGCGGGTGAATTGCCTGCTTGACGCCCCACGCGCGCGGCCGCGATGACCGGACGTGAAGCGCGGACGCGGCGGCCCGGTCGAGGAGGGGCGTGAGCGGAAAGAAGGCGTAGCCGATCCGAGAATCGGGCCGGGAGCGGTCAGGCGGCGATCGGTTGCTGCCGTAGCGACCGGTAGGCGTAGGCCTGGGCGAGGATCGTCACCGGCACGGTGACCAGCAGGCCGACACCGCACAGGCAGGCACCGAGGATGTTCGCGCCGATGATGGCGAGGAACAGCAGCAGCAGCTCGCCGGCGTTGGTCTTGGTGAACTGGAAGCTGGCCTTCATCGCGTCGATGGCCGACTGTCCCTCGTCGACGATGAAGTAGGTGGTGAAGGACAGGAAGAACGCCACCACGACCGCGCCGACGATGCAGGCGATCAGACCGACGAACGTCAGCAGCGAGGTCAGGATCGAGGCGATGATGAGCTGCAGCAGGTCGAAGCCCTTGAACATCGTGCCGAGCTCGAGCGGGCGGCCCTGGGTTATGTCGAGCGCGCCCTTGATGATGCCGGCCGACACGATGACGCTGACCACGAACTGGACGAGGCCCAGCAGCACGCTTGACACCAGCGCGGTGCCGAACAGGCCCGGGTTCTCCACCTGGCCGGTGACCGGGTCGATCGCGGCTTCACTTCCGGCGGTGAGCGCGTACCGGATGATGCCGAGGACGATCAGCACCGCGACGATGGCGAGCGCGACGACGACCAGTGGGCCGAGGTTCTCGCGGAACTTCTTCCAGCCCCAGCCGAACGCCTCGCCGACACTGAACCCGCCGGCACCCGGGCCGGCGGGCGGGTAGTAGCCGGGCGGTGGTGCGTAGCCACCTTCGGTGGGCGGGGGCGGTGGCGGAGGCGGCGGGTAGCCACCCCCGGACGGTGGCGGAGTCGAGGGCCCGGAGCCTGGTGGGGTCTGGCCTGACGACGGAGGCTGGGTCGGATCCTGCGGTTCGGTCATGATTCTCCCCGTTCTCGCGCCCTGAGGCTTGTCCTGTGGTGACGCTAGCGGCTCCGAGCGTCACCCGCAGGCTCTCACCTCTCAAGGCGGCCCCCTGTCCGACTGGCGAGCGGACCGTCTGTCCCGCCGTCTCGAGCCCGCGAGCCCCATGCGGCGTCGTACAGCGAACCGACGACCTCGTCGTGTGCGTCCCCTGGAACGGTCCAGTCCTGCGGCGGAGGAGACAGGGTGGCTCACCGTCGTGTACCGTTAGTTAGGTAAGGCTTACCTAGTCGACCTGTGAGGGAGGTGGAGACGCGTGATCGTCTGCCACTGCCGGGTCGTCAGCGACGGCAAGGTCGCCAACGCGATCGAGTCCGGCGCGCGCACGCTGGCCGGCATCTGCCGGTCGACCGGGGCCGGCCGGGACTGCGGCGCCTGCGTCTTCTCCCTCAAGAGGCTGCTGTGCGAGCATGGGAGGCCGTTGCCCGCCATGCCGCCGGAGGTCGAAGTTGCAGCCAGCTAGTCCCCGCATCGTCGAGCTGTTCAACGAAGCCCTCACCTTCGAGCTCACGGTGACGAACACCTACTTCCTGCACGCCCGGATGCTCGACAACTGGGGCTTCGCCCGGCTGGGCAAGGTCTTCTACGACCTGTCCATCGACGAGATGCGCGACGCCGACGACCTGATCAACCGGATCCTGCTCTTCGACGGCCACCCCAACGTGCAGCGGCTCGGCTCCATCACAGTCGGGGAGACCGCCGAGGAGATGCTGCGCCTGGCCCTCGACAGCGAGCGGGCCGCCGTCGCCCAGTTCAACGCCGGCGCCGCGGAGTGCCACGACCTCGGCGACCACGGCAGCGCGGCCGTCTTCGAGGACATGGTCCGCGACGAGGAGAAGCACGCCGACTGGTTCGAGAGCCAGCTCGACGCGATCGAGCGGGTCGGCCTGCAGCAGTACCTCGCCCAGCAGATCGAGCCCGGCGGCCCGTCGGAGTAGCGGGGCCCAATTACCACGGTCCCGTGGTAATTGCCCGCTTCCCGGGGCGAACTCCCCACGGGAACCGGTAGTTCTCCTGGGGCAGTACGCCGCACAGGGTGATCGCGGACCCCGACGGCATTCCGCCGCGCCCCCACGGGATGGTGTGATGGACGCGTGCCCGTCGAGTTCCGGCCCTCCCCCCGCCCGACCGTCGGCGTGGAGTGGGAGTTCGCGCTGGTCGACCGCACCACGCGCGACCTGTCCAACTCCGCCTCGGAGCTGTTCGACGCCGTTCACCAGGGCGAAGGATCCGGCGTCGACGAGGCCAAGCTGCACAAGGAGCTGCTGCGCAACACCGTCGAGGTGGTCACCGGCGTGTGCGAGGACGTCCCGGAGGCGGTCGCGGACCTCGCGGGCACGATGCGGGTGGTCCGACGTACGGCGCGGGCGATGGGCGTCGACCTGTACGCCGCCGGGACCCACCCGTTCGCGGAGTGGTCGGTGCAGCTGCTCACGCCGGGCCACCGCTATGAGGAGCTGATTAACCGCACCCAGTGGTGGGGCAGGCAGATGCTGATCTGGGGACTGCACGTGCACGTCGGCCTCGCCGAGCGGTCCCACGTGCTGCCGATCGTCTCCTCGCTGCTCAACCACTTCCCGCACCTGCAGGCGCTGAGCGCGTCGTCGCCGCTGTGGAGCGGCACCGACACCGGTTACGCGAGCAACCGCGCGATGATGTTCCAGCAGCTGCCGACCGCCGGGCTGCCGTTCCAGTTCACGACCTGGGCCGAGTATGAAGCCTTCGTCGACGACCACTTCCGCACCGGGGTCATCGAGCATCTCAACGACATCCGCTGGGACATCCGGCCCTCACCCGGGCTGGGCACCGTGGAGATGCGGATCTGCGACGGCGTCCCCAACCTGCGTGAGGTGGCGGCGCTCACCGCGCTGACGCAGTGCCTCGTGGTCGACCTCGACCGCCGGCTGCGGGCCGGCGAGGAGGTGCCGACGATGCCGCCCTGGTACGTGCAGGAGAACAAGTGGCGGGCCGCCCGCTACGGCCTCGACGCCGAGGTCATCCTCGACGCGGCCGGCAACGAACGGCTGGTCACCGACGACCTGCACGACCTCCTGGAACGGCTCACCCCGCTGTCCCGCGAGCTCGGCTGCGAGCACGAGCTCTCCTCGGTGGCCGACATCCCCAAGGTCGGTGCGTCGTACCAGCGCCAGCGTCGCGTGCTCGCCGAGACCGACGGGGATCTGATGGCCGTCGTCGACTCCGTGGTGGCCGAGCTCGACGACTGAGCGTCACTCGTCGGCGTGGGCGGCGTCCCGGATCTCCCCGACGAGCTCCTCGAGCACGTCCTCGAGAGCGACCAGACCGAGGACGTCCCCGTCGTCGCCGACCACGCGGCCCATGTGCGCCCCGCGGGACTGGAGGGTCCGCAGGCAGTCATGGAGTACGTCGCCCGGGCGGACCGAGGCCAACGAGCGGATCCACTTGTCGTCCACCGGCCGCAGCCTGCGGTCGGGGTCGGTCTCGAGGACGTCCTTCACGTGCAGATAGCCGAGCAGCTCGCCGTGCGCCGCGACGACCGGGAAGCGGGAGAACCCGGTCTCCGCACACACCGCCTCGACCTCGGCGCCGGTCGCGCCCTGCGACACCGTCACCAGCGACTCGGTCGGCAGCAGCACGTCGGTCACGGTGCGCTCGGTGAAGCCGAGGGCGCCGGCGAGCCGGTCGTACTCGTCCTCGCCGATCGTCCCCTCCCCGCGCGACTCGTCGACCATCGACGCGACCTCCTCGCGCGTGAACGCCGAGGCGACCTCGTCGCGGGGCTCGACGCGCACCAGCCGGAGGATGCCGTTGGCGAACGCGTTCAAGGCGACGACGACGGGCTTGAGCACCATCACCACGAGCATCATCGGCGGGCCGAGCACGAGGGCGGCACGGTCCGGGCCGGCCAGCGCGATGTTCTTCGGCACCATCTCCCCGAGCACCACGTGCAGGTACACCACGACCGACAGCGCCACGGCGAACGCGATCGGGTGCAGCAGCGCCTCCGGCACACCGACCGCGTGCAGCGCCGGCTCCAGCAGGTGCGCGACCGCGGGCTCGCCGATGGCGCCCAGCCCGAGCGAGGCCATCGTGATGCCGAGCTGGGCGCCGGCCATCACGAGGGACACCTGCTCCATGGCGCGCAGGGTGGTGCGCGCCGCCCGCGACCCGGCGGCGGCCCGCGGCTCGATCTGGGTCCGGCGCGCGGAGATCAACGCGAACTCCGCGCCCACGAAGAATGCGTTGGCCGCCAGCAGCAGCACCGCGACCAGCACGGCCGCCCACCCGCTCATCGGCCCGCCCCCTCGGCCCGGTCGCCGGCGGTCGCGGCGCGGGTCCGCACGGACACGCGGTCGATGCGCAGCCCGTCGAGACGCTCGACGCGCAGCTCGGCCACCTGCGGCGGGAGCGAGTCACCCTCGTCGTCGGCGTGCCGCGGCAGGGGCACGACGACGGCGTCGCCGGGTGCGGCCATCCGGCCGAGCCGCTGCATGATCAGCCCGGCCACGGTGTCGTAGTCCTCGTGCTCGGGCAGCTCGACGCCGGTGGCCGACTCGACCTCGTCGGGCCGCAGCATCCCCGAGACCGACACCGAGCCGTCCCGCCGGCGCCGCGCGGACGAGCCGAGCCGGTCGTGCTCGTCGGCGATGTCGCCGACGATCTCCTCGACGACGTCCTCGAGCGTGACGACGCCCGCCGTGCCGCCGTACTCGTCGACGACGACCGCCATCTGGAAGCCCTCCTCCTTGAGCAGGGCGAGCAGCGGGTCGAGGCGCAGGCTCTCAGGTACCACGGTCGGTTCGACCATCACCGACGAGACGGGGACGGTGCCGCGCCGGTCGGCCGGGACCGCGACGGCGTTCTTCACGTGCACCGCACCCACCACGTCGTCGTCGCCGCCGAGGACAACGGGGAAGCGTGAGTGCCCGGTACGCCGGGCCGCCTCCACGACCGCGGCGACGGGAGCGTCGGTGCGCACGCTGTCCATGCGCACCCGGGGCGTCATGATCTCGCCGGCCATCCGGTCCGCGAAGGTGACCGATCGCTCCATGAGGCGGGCGGTGCCGGCGTCCAGCGTGCCCTGCGAGGCCGAACGGCGTACGAGCGAGGCGAGCTCGTCGGAGTTGCGGGCCGAGCGCAGCTCCTCCTGGGGCTCGATGCCCAGGCGCCGCACGATCGCGTTGGCCGATCCGTTGAGCACGGCGATCGGCAGCTTCATCGCGGCGGTGAAGCCACGCTGGAACGCCTGCGTGGCCTTGGCGGTGCCGAGCGGCCGGGCGATCGCGAGGTTCTTCGGGACCAGCTCGCCGAACAGCATGGTGAGCACGGTGGCCAGCCCCAGCCCGATGCCGACCGAGACCGGCCGCACCCACGAGGCCGGCAGACCGGCCGCGGCGAGCGGGTCGTCGACCAGCTGCGCGATCGCGGGCTCGGCGAGGTAGCCGATCACCAGGTTGGTGAGGGTGATGCCGACCTGGGCGCCAGACAGCTGGGTGGACAGTCCCTTCAGCGCGGACTGCACGCCGCGCGCGCCGCGGTCACCGGCCTCGGCGGCCCGGTCCACCGAGGCACGGTCGACGGTGACGAACGCGAACTCGGCGGCGACGAAGATGCCGCACGCGACGATGAGCACCAGCGAGACGAGGAGGTACGGAACCTCGGTCACCGCTCCTCACCGCCGGTGGCGCGGGGGCGACCGGGACAGTCGGGGTCCATGACGGGCCGGGAGCCCCTTCAGGTCGGTTGCTACGAACAACTCGAGCGTACTGAACGGCCCCCGACACGTCGTACGTCGCCTCGGCCCGGTGCCGACGGAAGCCCGCTCCGATGGCGTCAGGGCCGGTTGCGACTCGCTGTCCACGGGTAGGGGTGGAGGCATGAGCGACAACACGATCGAGCCGGACCCGGAGACCTACGGGTCCTACAGCGTCGACGACGAGGACCAGCTGCAGCCCGAGGATTCGCTGCTGGACCGGGGCGTGGAGGACGCCCTCGACGAGGGGTATGCCCCGCCCGACGGGTGGTCCCCCGCCGAGGGCTACGGCAACACCCCGGCCGAGGAGTTCGCCGGCGAGTCCCTCGACCAGCGGCTCGCGCAGGAGGTGCCCGAGCCGGACCCGTACGCGGCGGCGGCCGCCGAGGACGAGCACGTCGGCGGCGAGGTCGGCCACGAACGCGCGGGTCGGCTGGTCGCCGAGGACGAGGGTCTGGGCGAGGACGAGGAGAAGGACCTCGTGGCCGACGACATCGGCATCGACGGCGCCGGTGCGAGCGCAGAGGAGGCCGCCGTCCACGTCATCGACGAGGAGTGAGCCCGGCTCTACCCACCGCCGCGGCGAGGAGTCACGGATGCAGCGACACGCCGCCCAGGGCCCTGAAGAACTGACCCCTCGGCGGTTCAGGCGTCCTGTTTGACGCCCCGCCGGTTCTCGTCGGAGAGCCGGGCCTCCTCGGCGGCCTTCGCCTCGAGCTCGGCCCTGGTGGTGGCGATCAGGTCCTGCGCGGCCTCGTAGGCTCCCGGCGGTGCGACCAGGTCGGCGGCGCCGCCCTTGAGCCGCTTCAGCGCCGCGCGGGCGAAGATCTGCTGCTCGGTCGCGGTGCGCTGTGAACGGCCGCGACCGACGAAGCTCACCGCCCAGTGCAGCAGCGCGGTCAGCTGGCTCTTGAAGCCGGTGATGTAGATGAGGTGCAGGCCGAGCCACATGAGCCAGGCGATGAAGCCGGTGAACCGCAGCTTGCCCACCATCGCCACCGCGCTGAACCGGGAGATGGTGGCCATGGACCCCTTGTCCCAGTACTTGAAGGGCTCCTGGGGCGGCTTGCCCTCGATCCTGTTACGGATCTCCTTGGCGGCGTACTTCGCACCCTGGATCGCGACCTGGGCCACGCCCGGGAGGTTGTCCAGCGCGATCATGTCGCCGACCACGAAGACCTCGGGGTGTCCGGGGAGGGTGAGGTCGGGGTTCACTCCGATCCGCCCGGCGCGGTCGAGGGGCGCACCGGTCTGTGCGGCGAGCAGCCGCCCCAGCGGGCTGGCGGCGACGCCGGCGGCCCAGACCTTGGTGACGGCCTCGATGCGCTCGCGGCTGCCGTCCTTGTTCTGCAGCTCGATGCCGCGCTCGTCGACGTCGGTCACCATCGCGCCGAGCTTGACCTCCACGCCCAGCCCCTCGAGGTCCTTCTGGGCGCGGGCGCCCAGCTTGTTGCCGAACGGCGGCAGCACCTGGGGCGCGGCGTCGAGCAGGATCACCCGCGCCTCACGGGTGTTGATCCGGCGGAAGTCGCGTTTGAGCGTGCGGTGTGCGAGCTCGGCGATCTGCCCGGCCATCTCGACACCGGTGGGGCCCGCCCCCACGACGACGAAGGTGAGCAGCCGCTCGATCTCGTCCTCGTCGTCGGAGATCTCGGCCAGCTCGAACGCACCGAAGATCCGGCCGCGCAGCTCGAGCGCGTCGTCGATGCTCTTCATGCCCGGCGCGAACTCCGAGAAGTGGTCATTGCCGAAGTAGGACTGCCCGGCGCCTGCTGCCACGATGAGGGAGTCGTACGGCGTGACGGTCTCACGGTGCAGCACCTTGGAGGTGACCGTGCGCTTCTCGAGGTCGATGTCGGTGACGTCGCCCAGGATGACGCGGGCGTTCTGCTGGCCGGACAGCACCTCACGCGTCGCCGGCGCGATCTCGCCCTCGCTGAGGATGCCGGTCGCGACCTGGTAGAGCAACGGCTGGAAGAGGTGGTGGGTGGTCCTGGCCACCATCGTGACGTCGGCGTCTGCGCGCTTGAGCGCCTTCGTGCCGAACAGGCCTCCGAATCCGGACCCGATCACGACGACCTGGTGGCGGCCGCCCGTCTGCGCCTGCGGGTTCGTCATCTGCTGCCTTTCGTGCTGCTCGGGTGCCATCTTCGCCTCCTACCCGGTTCAACGCATCCCGAGTCCTGGGTCATGCCCCTCCCGCCGTGGGTTCGCTCACACCGGGGGCGGGGCAGGATGGGTGGGTGACCCCCTCGTCAGGCACCGCACCTTCCCATTTCGACCTCGCCGTCATCGGCTCCGGCTCGGGCAACACGATCGTGGACGACTCCTTCGCGGACTGGAAGGTCGCCATCCTCGAGAAGGGCACCTTCGGCGGGACCTGCCTCAACGTCGGCTGCATCCCCACCAAGATGTTCGTCCACCCCGCCGACCTGGCGTACGCCGCCGCGCACGCCGACCGGCTGGGTGTCGAGACGACCTTCGAGCGGGCCCGCTGGCCCGAGATCCGCGACCGGATCTTCGGCCGGATCGACCCGATCTCGACCTCGGGTCGCGAGTGGCGGGCCTCCGGGCGTCCGAACGTGCGGCTCTTCGAGGGCCATGCCAGGTTCACCGACGAGCGCACCCTCGACACCGGCACGGGCGAGACCATCACCGCCGAGCACGTCGTCATCGCCAGCGGGTCACGCCCGCAGATCCCCGACGTACCCGGCCTCGACGACGTCCCTTTCCACACCAGCGACACGGTGATGCGCATCGACGAGCTGCCCACTCGTGTGCTCATCCTGGGCGGCGGGTTCGTGTCGGCGGAGTTCGCGCACGTCTTCTCCGCGTTCGGCGCGCACGTCAGCGTGGTCAACCGGTCGCACCTGCTGCTGCGCGAGGAGGACCGTGACGTGGCGACCCGGTTCACCGAGCTCGCGCAGGACCGCTGGGACGTCCGCCTCGACACGACCATCACCAAGCTGGAACCCGCGCGGGGACTCGTGGAGTCAAGATCGGACCAGGGTGTGCGCGCACACCTCGACGACGGTACGACGGTGCTGGCGGACCTGCTGCTGGTGGCGACCGGCCGCCGCTCCAACTCCGACCTGCTCGACGTCGACCGCACCGGCGTCGAGGTCGGCGAGCGCGGTCTCGTGCTGGTCGACGAGCACCAGCGCACCACCGCCGACAACGTCTGGGCGCTCGGCGACGTGAGCAACACGTTCCAGCTCAAGCACGTCTCCAACGCCGAGGCGCGCACCATCCGGCACAACCTCCAGCATCCCGACGACCTGGTGACGACCGACCACGAGCACGTGCCGAGCGCCGTGTTCAGCCAGCCGCAGGTCGCCAGCATCGGGATCACGGAGGAGGAGGCGCGCGCGGCCGGTCGCCGCTTCGTGGTCGGACGGCACGACTACGCCGGGACCGCCTACGGCTGGGCGATGGAGGACGAGCACAGCTTCGTGAAGGTGCTCGCCGACCCGGACACCGGGCTGCTCCTCGGCGGGCACATCCTCGGCCCACAAGCGGCGACGTTGATCCAGCCGCTGATCCAGGCGATGAGCCTCGGTCAGACGGCTCACGACGTCGCCCTGGGCCAGTACTGGATCCACCCCGCTCTCACCGAGGTCGTCGAGAACGCCCTGCTCGCCCTGGAGGGGTAGGCCGTCGTCCGGGCTCAGCGGGGCGGGATCACCAGCTCCTCGACCAGCTCCAGCCGGGAGTCCTTCGGGTCGTCGCCGGCGACGCCCTTCTCCCAACGCAGCAGCAGTCCTTCGTCGCGGTCCTCGAGCGTGGCCACCGCGTTGTCGAACCAGGGGCCGGCGAGCTTGCGCCACCTGAACGGCGGCCGGGGCACGTGCGCGGACCGTGAGACCGCACGGCCGATCGGCCCGGCCACGGCGTACGCGAGCACCGCGGTCAGGAACCGGAAGAACCTCGGCAGCGGGTTGCGGATCGGTGAGCACACGGCCTGGACGATCCGGCCACCGCGACGTCGCCGCACCTCGCTGACGTAGGAGTGGTGCACGTCGCCCGACAGGAACGTCACCGTCTGCGGAGCCGGCCCGCGCCTTCCGTCCGCCACCTCAGTGGCCAGGTCCGCCACCTGTTGGAACGAGCGTTGCCAGGCGCCCCAGTGCTCCAGGTCCACGGTCTGGCGCGCCCACTCCCCGAACCTGGTGAGCCGCCGTCCCCACGCACCGCCCGCGACGGCTTCGTTCCAGGCCTCCAGGTGGTGCAGACCGGGTGGGAGCAGGAACGGCAACGAGGTGCCGACCAGCACGTGCCGGAAGCCGCCCTGCATGTGCTCGTCGAGCCAGGCCAGCTCCTGGGGGTCGAGCATCGCCCGCCGATCGGGGTCGAGCACGCGCGCTGCACGCGAGTCGAGCACGATGAGCCGGACGCCGGCGAGGTCGCGGGAGTAGCTCCAGCGGTACTCCTCCGGGTCTCGGTCCACCCGCTCGGCCAGGTCCTCGACCGCGGCGGTCATGTCGAGCTCGTCGTCGCCGTCGTGCGTCGCGATCCGCTGCCAGAGCACGTCCTCCTCGCGCTCCTGCGGGGAGAGGTTGCCGAGGTGCTGGTAGACCCAGTACGAGGACAGGCCCGCCACGATGCGGCCGTGCCACCACTGGGTGGCGTCCATCTTCTGCTTCCACGCCAGCGAGGTGTTCCAGTCGTCGCGGACGTCGTGGTCGTCGAAGATCATCGCGCTCGGCAGGGTGGACAGCAGCCAGCGGTTGGCCGGGTCGGTCCAGGCGAGCGTGTAGAGGTGGGCGTACTCCTCGTAGTCCTTGAGCTCCTTGCCCGGCGGCTCCTTGATGCTGCGCCGCGACTCGATGAAGTCGTGCATCTCCTCGGTGGTCTCGTCGGCGTACACCTGGTCGCCGAGGAACAGCACGAGATCCGGCCAGACCGCGCCCTCGTCCTTGACCATCCGCCGCGACAGTGCGCGCAGCGCGTCGACCCCGTGGGTGAGGTTGCCCTTGAGGTCGTGGCCCACGCTGGTGCGGCAGGACCCGTACATCAGGCGCAGCCGCTGGTCTGGCACCTGCGTCGCGATGACGCTCGGCGGGAACGGGGAGTCCGGCTCCGGCCACACCACCTCGTCGTCGACGAGCACGCGGTACGGCGACTTGGAGCCCGGCTCCAGCCCGGTCACCTCGATCATCGCGTAGTGGTGACCGTGGACGGCGAACGTGCGGTGCGACCAGCGCCGCCCATCCAGCTCGACGGTGACGGTCGCGTCGCGGGCGGTCTCCACCCAGACCGACGCGGACGTCGCGTCCACGTGTCGCAGCAGCGGCCCGAGGACGAGAGCGTCAGAAGTCATGTGAGCGTTCTACCGGCAGCGCCCGTTAGGCAACAGCCCCAGGGGGTACGTTCCGGCCATGGATCATGATGACGCGCTCGACGTGGGCGTGCGGGTCGGGCTGGTGAGCTACGGGATCGTGCACCTGCTGATGGCCTGGCTCGCGCTCCAGCTCGTCTTCGGCGACCGGGAGGGCAATGTCTCCGGCAGCGGCGCACTGCGTCAGCTGGCCGGCACCGAGCTCGGCCGGATCTCGCTCTACGTCGTGGGCGCCGGCTTCGTGGCTCTCGTCGTGTGGCAGCTGTTCGAGGCCGCTGCCGGACATCGTGACGAGGAAGGCGCGAAGCGCGCTGGCAAGCGCGTCGTCTCTCTGAGCAGGGCCGTCATCTACGGCGCACTCGGCTGGGGAGCCCTCCGGATCGCCGTGGGAGGTCAGAGCGGCGGCGGCAAGAGCACCGACTCCCTCACCGCGCGCCTGATGAGCCTGCCGTTCGGCGTGATCCTGGTCGCGCTCGTCGGCGCGGTGATCGTCGGCATCGCGATCGGGCTCGCCTGGAACGGATGGCGGGAGAAGTTCCTCGACATGCTCGACAGCAGCGGACACACCGGCAAGGACGGGCAGACCTACCGCTGGTTCGGCAAGGCGGGCTACATCAGCAAGGGCGTCGCCTTCGCGGTCGTCGGAGGCCTCTTCCTGTACGCCGCATGGACCCACGACCCGGACAAGTCCGGTGGGCTCGACCAGGCCCTGCTGCAGCTCCTCGAGCAGCCGTTCGGACCGGCGCTGCTCGCGCTCGTCGCGGCCGGCATCGCCTGCTTCGGCCTCTTCTGCTTCGCGTGGGCCCGCCACCTTGACCGCTGAGCAGGCGGGTCCGGGATTCCTCGAGACCGAGCGCGCACGACTCCGGTCGTGGCGGGTCGACGAGGCCGACCGGTTCCTGGACATCTACTCGCGCTGGGAGGTCGCCCGCTGGCTCGGCGCCGTGCCCACCCGGTTGCGCACCCGCGAGGAGGCGGTGGCCCGGATCGAGCGCTGGGCCGAGCGGGCCGAGGAACGGACCGGCCAAGGGCTGTGGGCGATCGAGCGCAAGGACGACGGCGTCGTCGCCGGCACGGTCCTGCTGGTCCCGGTGCCCGACGGCGACGGGGTGATCGAGGTCGGCTGGCACCTGCATCCCGACTCCTGGGGCCAGGGCCTCGCCACCGAGACGGCCCGCGCCGTGCTCGACCGGGCGTTCGCGGAGGGGCTGGACGAGGCGATCGCCGTCGTACGGCCGGGCAACTCCGCATCGGTCGCCGTCTGCACGCGGCTGGGCATGGAGCCGCACGGTCTCACCGACCGCTACTACGGCACCGAGCTCGAGCTGTTCCGGCTCCGGTCGCCGGTGCGGGGCGAAGGGACCGGCACCCACTAGGATTCCGGCCATGCGGGAGTGGGGCCGGTTCGTGCGCAACACCCCCTGCCTGTCGTTGCTCGTCGTGCAGCTCGGCGGTGTCGTCCTCTACCCGTTCGTCGGCGGCGACCAGGGCTTCGTCGGCCGCACCATCCTCTCCGCCTTCGGGCTCCTGGTGCTGGTGCTCACGATCCGCGCCCTGCGTGCCACTCCGCTCTTCACGTGGGTCAGCGCCTTCGTCTTCGTGCCGGCCACCGCCCTGTTGCTGGTCTCGGTCTTCATCGGCGACGACCGGCTCGTCCCGTGGTCGTCCGGATTCGAGTCGGCGCTGTACTTCTACGCCGCGATCGCGATGCTCGCCTACATGCTCAAGGACGACGACGTCACCACCGACGAGCTCTTCGCCATCCCGGCCGTGTTCACGCTGTTCGCGTGGG
Organism: Nocardioides sp.; assembly: GCF_035697785.1. Taxonomy (GTDB): domain Bacteria; phylum Actinomycetota; class Actinomycetes; order Propionibacteriales; family Nocardioidaceae; genus Nocardioides_B. Next base: position 63,136 of record NZ_DASSCL010000099.1, on the reverse strand, counting down.
CGTTCGCCTACCTGTTCGTGGTGGTGCAGGCCGCGAGCCCCGGCGCGTTCGGGGCGGGCGAACGAGGCTGGATGGACCTGCTCTACCTGTCGTTCACCACGTTGTCGAGCACCGGCCTCTCAGACATCGGCCCCGCGACCGGCCACGGCCAGAGCGTCGTCATGCTTGAGCAGGTGGTGGGCATCTTCTACATCGCCATGGTCGTCACCCGGTTGGTGTCCCTGCGTGCCGAGCGGAGGAGGGTATGAGCGCACGGCTGCTGCTCGACCCCGATCCCCAGTCGGTACGACGGGCCCGGGTCTGGATCGGCGGCGAGCTCGAGCGACTCGGCCGGCCCGACCTCGTGGACGCGGCCGAGCTGGGCGTCTCCGAGCTGGTCACCAACGCGATCCTGCATGCCGAGCCGCCGATCAGCGTGCGGCTGCGCGGGTCGAAGGACAAACCCCGGGTCGAGGTGCACGACAAGTCCGCTCGGCCCCCGCGCGTCGGTGTGGACATGACCGACGAGAACCACCTGATGACCACGATCGGCCGCGGCATGGGCATCGTCGCGCTCTACTCGCAGAGCTGGGGTGCCGACGTGTCGCAGGACGGCAAGGTCGTGTGGTTCGTCCCGAGCGGCGACCCGGGTGTCGATGTCGCCGAGGAGGGTGACGTCTACGACCTCGCGGAGGCGGTGGAGGAGGCGATGGCCGACGCCGAGCCGGTCGAGGAGATGGTGACCATCCGCCTGCTAGGCATGCCGGCGCAGGTGTTCGCGTCCTTCCGAGGCTGGTACTCCGAGATCCGGCGCGAGCTCCGGCTGCTCTCCTTCGACCACGGCGACCGCTACCCGGTCGCCGACGAGCTCGGAGAGCTGATGCTGCAGGTGGAGCACGAGCGGCGGCTGGCCCGCGGCATCGAGCGCCTCAACGAGGCGATCGCCGAAGGGCTGGAGTCGGTCGACCTGGAGTACGTCGTACCCGCGACCGCGCCGACGACCATGGCCCGGATGCGCGACGTCCTCGAACGCGCCGACCGGTTCTGCCGGGACCAGAGCCTGCTGACCGTCGCGGCGACACCCCAGCAGCTCCAGCTGATGCGGTGGTACTCCGACCAGTTCGCCCGTCAGGGTGCCGGGCAGGAGCCGACCCCCTGGCCCGGCTCGACCGTCGTGGACCACACCACGGGGTGAGGTTCTCCTTCGTCGTCGCGGTGGCTGTCGGTGGCGCAGCGGGCGCTGTCGCCCGGCACCTGCTGACGATCGCCTTCCCGGACACCGGCCCCGCGTTTCCCTGGACCACCTTCGCGATCAACGTCGCCGGATCGTTCGTGCTCGCCCTGCTCCCCGCGGTCGCCTCGATACGCCGGCACCCGATCCTGCCGCCCCTGCTCGGCACCGGCCTGCTCGGCGGCTTCACCACCCTGTCGACGTACTCCGAGCAGACCCGCGCCCTCCTTGCGTCGGGTCATGCGACGACGGCAGGCCTCTATGTCGTCGGCACGCTGGCAGCGTGTCTGGTGGCGGTCGCGGCCGCCGACCGGCTCAGCACCGCCACGCAACGCCGCGAGTTCGACGCCGAGGAGGGCGACCTGTGACCGTGCTGCTGGTCGCCCTCGGCGCGGCGGTCGGCGCTCCGGCGCGCTACGTGGCCGGCCACCTCCTCGACGAGCGGTGGCCGTGGGGGACGGTGCTGGTGAACTGGGCTGGCTCGTTCCTCTTGGGGCTGCTCGTCGCCCGCGGTGTCTCGGGTGACCCGCTGGCACTGCTCGGGACCGGGTTCTGCGGCGGGCTGACCACGTACTCCGCCCTCGCCGTGCACGTCCACGACCGCGGTCCGCGCCTCGGCTCCGCCGTCGCCCTGGTCACGCTCGTGCCGGCGATCGCCCTGTGCGCTCTCGGCTTCCGGCTGGGCACCGGATGACAACGATTCGTCTGCGATCCGCCACCGTGAATCACCCCATAAACCGCAGACGAATCGTTGTTCAGGCGTAGCCGAGCTCGTGGAGGCGGTCGTCGTCGATGCCGAAGTGGTGCGCGATCTCGTGGACGACGGTGATGTTGACCTCGTCGACGACCTCCTCCTCGGAGGCGCACATGTCGAGCGTCGGGTTCCGGTAGACGGTGATCCGGTCGGGCAGCACACCGGCGTACGTCGAGTCGCGCTGGGTGAGCGGCGTGCCGTCGTAGAAGCCGAGGAGGTCCGGGTCGTCGGCCGGCGGCTCGTCCTCGACGAGCACCACGACGTTGTCGATGAGCGCCGAGAGCTCCGGCGGCAGGCCGTCGAGGGCCTCCGCCACCAGCTCCTCGAACCGCTCCCGGGTCATCTCGATCACGGTGCCATCCTCCCCCGCGGCGTCGTACCGGCCCGGACCCGCCCTCGATTTGTGGGCCCGCATCGGCGCCCCTATAGTTGTCCGGTCCCCGGACGGCAGTCGTGCCCGACGGCCGCTCGAAGGGCAGTTGCCCCCATCGTCTAGCGGCCTAGGACCCCGCCCTTTCACGGCGGTAGCACGGGTTCGAATCCCGTTGGGGGTGCCCAGATCAGACCCGGCAGGGTCTCGATTCGGGAGAACGCGACACAGTGCGTTAGCATTGCGCCGCTTGAAGTTGAGCATCAACCTGGCCCCGTAGCGCAGTTGGTTAGCGCGCCGCCCTGTCACGGCGGAGGCCGCGGGTTCGAGTCCCGTCGGGGTCGCCACGAGCGCAGCGCCCCGGACCATCTGGTCCGGGGCGCTTCGTCGTTTCACGGGGTCCGCGCGGATCGGATTCGGGGGCCACGGCGATTCCTCGATGCCCACGCGGCTGTTGTAGAGTTTCCCGCGCTCGGGCAGGTAGCTCAGTTGGTACGAGCGTCCGCCTGAAAAGTGGAAGGTCGGCGGTTCGACCCCGCCCCTGCCCACGAGCGAGGGAGCCGCAGGCCAGAGCCACTCTGGTCTGCGGCTTTCGTTCTGGCGGACCGCACCGTCGCTACCCTGACGCCATGGGCGTGGGACCCGCGAGTGCCAATCGAGCAGTGCCGGCGCCGGCGGTCGCCTGGAACGGGTCGTGGGCGCTGCTGGGCGGGCTCTGCTCCGTCCCCGCCGTGATCGTCGCGTTCTCCGACCCGACGCTGGGAGTGGCGCTCGCGGTCGGAGTGCTGCCTGCGGCCGCGACCGGGGTCCTGCCACGCCGGCGCGACCGCTCCGCCTGCCTCGTCGTGGGAGCGGCCATCGGGGCCGGCCTGGTGCTCGGCGCGGCGCTAGCGACCCACGCCGTCGCGGCCGTCGTGACCATCTTCCTGCTCTGCCTGGGCGCGGCGGTCCTCGCCGGGCGCCTCGCCGTCGGCCGGCTCCTGATGGTGCTGGCCGTGCCGATGGTCGGTGCCGGTCTCAGCTTCTCGGACGTAGGCACCGCCGTGGAGGTCGCCGGGGTCCTGGTCCTCGGTTCGGCGTACGGCTGGCTTGTCGCCCTGGCCTGGCCGGCGCACGACGGACCCGAGCCGGTTCGACCGCGTCCGCAGCCGTCCGAGGTGCTGCTCGGCTACGGCGTCCGGCTCGGCCTCGCCGGCGCCGTCTGCGCCGGTGTCGGTTTCGCACTCGACCTTGACCACAAGGGCTGGGCGACCGCGGCCTGCCTGCTCGTCATGCGACCGACGCCGGAGCTGACCCGACTGCGCGGGGCCGGGCGTGCGGGCGCGGTCACCGTGGGCGCCCTGGCCGCCATGTTGCTCGCCGCCACCGACCCGCCTCCCGCGGTGGTCGCGGTGGCGATCTGCGCCGCCCTCACCGGGTTGGCCGGCACGCGCGCCAGCCGGTGGTACGTCACGGGCGGCTTCACCACTTTCCTCGTGATCCTGCTGCTGGCCCTGACCTCGCCCGGAACGGGTCCGAGCCGGTTCGGCGAACGCGTCCTCGAGACGCTGCTCGGTGTCGGAGTGGCGCTGGTCTTCGGCGTACTGGTCCCGAGTCTCCGGCAGCCGCACGTCCCGGCGGAGCCGGGCGCGACCGGCACCGCCCCGCCCTAGGTACACCTAGGCGGGCCGCTCAGCCGAGCGCGAGCCGGACCGCTGCCTCGGCGTGCAGCCGCGTCGTCGGGAACACCGGCACCGGGCTGTGCTCGGGTCCGATGAGTAGCTCGATCTCGGTGCAGCCGAGGACGACTCCCTCGACCCCCTCTTCGACCAGGCGGCCGATGACCGCCTGGTAGGCGACGCGCGACCGCTCGCTCACCACGCCACGGCACAGCTCGTCGTAGATCACCCGGTGGACCAGGGCGCGGTCGTCCGCCTCCGGGACGACGACGTCGAGGCCGTGGCCGGCGAGCCGGTCCTTGTAGAACGACTGCTCCATCGTGAACCCGGTGCCGAGGAGTCCCACTCGACGGACGCCGGTCGCGAGGACCGCTTCGGCGGTGGTGTCGCCGAGGTGGAGCAGCGGCACGGAGACGCCGGCGGAGATCGCGTCGGCGACCTTGTGCATGGTGTTGGTGCACAGCACGACGAAGTCCGCGCCACCTCCCTCGAGCACCCGGGCGGCGGCCGTGAGCAGACGGGCGGCGTCGTCCCAGCGGCCCGACTCCTGCATCGCCTCCACCTCGGCGAAGTCGACGGAGAACATCAGGCACTCCGCGGAGTGCAGCCCGCCCAGCCGGTCCCGGACCAGCTCGTTGACCAGCCGGTAGTAGTGGGCACTGCTCTCCCAGCTCATCCCGCCGAGCAGGCCGATCCGCTTCATGGCGTGCCCGCGCCGCTCGGCGTACCGTACGCAGCTCGCCCGCTCGCGGTCGGACAACGACCGGGACGAACCGGTCCGCGGGTCCCGCAGCACCACCACGACGCGGCTGCGGGCCACCTCGCGCCCGTCACCGGCGCGCAGCGACTCCCGCAGCGTGAGACTCGTCGTACCGGCTGCCTCGACGGCGAACTCCCCGTGCACGGACCCGTCGTCGCCGGTCAGCGAGCTGACGTAGTCGATCTCGACCCGCACCACGACGTAGGACTGCGGGTGGTCGAGGCCGAGGACGCTGCCGAACCAGGCGGTGCGGAGCTCGTCGAGCAGCGTGAGGTACTCGGCGTGGTAGACGTGCCCGAACGCGTCGAGGTCGCGGAAGCGGAGCGCGACCGGGTCGCTGCGAGAGTCCGTCACGCGCACAGGCTACGAGGTGAGCACGGCGTCCAGTCGTCGCTCGAGCCGGTCGCGCACCGTCGCGTCGGTGATGTCGATGCCCTGGTCGCGCCAGGGCTGCGCCACCTTGACCGGGTCGGGCAGGTAGCCGACGACGTCCATCACCCGCCAGTACCTGTCGCCCTCGTCGACCGGACCACACAGAGACTCGAAGAGCGCGGCCGGCTCCGGGCCGTGCATCATCGCGAGGTACGTCGCGGCGTGCGCCACGTCGAGCGCCGCCGGCCCCCACGACGTCTCCACCCAGTCAACGACACCGGTGACCTCACCGTCCGACCAGAGCACGTTGCCGAGGTGGAAGTCTCGGTGCAGGAACCTCCCGTCGTACGACGGCGGTGGGGCGGCGAGCACGTCGAACGCCGCCCTCCACGTCGCCGGCCGCCGCGCCCAGTCCGGCATCGTGCGCTTCGCCGGCGGCGCCCAGCTCTGGTAGCGCCGGGGCCGGCGGTCCCCGGGATCGAAGTCGTGGATCCGGCCGAGGAGCGCGGCGAGGCGGGCCAGCAGGTCCTCGTCGCAGCGGGCCAGCTCCAGCCGGCCGGGCAGCCACGACATCAGGTGCGCCGGGTCCCCCGCGCGGCCGTCGAGGTCGAGCGCGAGGCTCGTCGGCGCGGGCACGGCCGACCCCGCGAGCAGCGCCTGGACCGCCGCCTCACGTCCCAGCAGCTCCCGGGCGTGCCGGCGCCACGGTTCCCGGGTCATGAGCCGCAGCACGGCGCGCTCCCCGTCGGCGTCGGTGAGCCGGAGCATCGTCGAGGTCCAGCCGCCGTGCAGCAGGTCGGCGCGGCGTACCTCCCGGCCCCACTGCTCGGCGGCCCAGGTCAACGCGCGCTCCGTCACGGCCCGCATCTTCGCACCGCGAACCGATGGGGGCGGCGGGTCAGAGCCAGGCGTAGAGCCGGACCTGGGTCCCGTGTGCGCCGGAGCGCACCTGCACCAGGTCGCAGAGCTGGTTGGCCATCCAGATGCCGCGACCGTTCTCAGAGGTGAGGTCGAGCGAGTTGCGGCCGACGAGCGGGTCGTCGATGTGGCCCCGGTCGCGCACCTCGAGGACGAGCGCGCCCGGCTCGTCCCAGAGCAGCAGCCACCCACCGTTGTCGGCGTGCTTCACGCTGTTCGCGGCCAGCTCGTGAGCGGCGAGCACGACGTCGTCGACGGTCGACGGGTGCAGTCTGACCGTCTCGCAGGCTCGGCGCACCACGGCGCGGACGGTGCCCAGGTCGCCCGGACCGAACGCCAGGAGGGTCGCGTCCGTCGGGGCCGCGGGCAGCTCACGGGAGAACGTGCGGGCCGCGTGCTCGTGCCCGGCGTAGGGCGCGATGGGCTGGGCCAGGTCGCGGACCGGGTGGTTGCGCAGGGCCTCCTCGAGCACGTCGCCGGGCAGCGCCGTGACGTCGTAGGGACAGAGCAGTCGCCACGCCGGGCCGTGGTCGAAGGCGACGTTGAGCAGGGCCTCGTGGAGCTCGGCCTCGGCCATCTCGGCGCCGCGGCGGCCCAGCCAGACGGGCTCGCCGATGCCGCGCACCGGGCCTTCGCCGCCGTGCTGGTCGAGGAAGTCGCGCCAGGCCGGGATGATGCATGCCGGGTTGGCGCCCACCGTGGTCATGTCGACCCACTCGACCCGGTCGGCCAGTGGACCCATCGCGTCGCGCAGCACGCGGAGCCGGTCGGGGAGCATCACCACGAGCATCGCTTCGCCGTTGGCGACGCCTTCGAGCAGGAACGGGAGCAGCGCGGAGGGCAGCCCGGCGAGGCCTTCGTAGAAGGCCACCTCGTGCCGGAACTCGACGACTCCTTCGTCCGGCTGCGTAACGACTGCCACGTCTACCACCCCCAGGCGCCGAGAGGCTCGACGCTCAACCCCGGACCACTGTGCGCCTCCGGTCACCCCGGGCGCAACTGGTCCAGACCTCCCCGGATGGTATCGAACGGGCGTCGGAGATGGCGCCAACACACAGCCTCGTCTCATCACCCCCTCAGCCGCCGCGCATACCGTGGCCCGGATGAGGTACGCCGAGGACGCCCGCAGCGCCGCGGTCGTGGTCAACACCGGGTCCCGTCGAGGGGCCGCGGCGTACGACGAGGTGCTGGCAAGACTCGCGTCCGAGGGGGTCCCGGTCCGCTCGGCGCAGGCGGTGTCGCACGGGAGCGAACTACCGGCCGCGGTAGGTCTGGCCGTGTCCGACGGGCACGACCTGGTGATCGTCGGCGGCGGCGACGGCACCATCGGCTGCGCGGCCGGCCTCGTCGCCGGCACACCAGCCACGCTCGGCGTACTCCCGCTGGGCACCGCCAACGACTTCGCGCGGACCCTGGAGCTGCCCGCCGACGTGGCCGGTGCGTGCGCCGCGCTCGCGCACGGCGAGGTCGTCGACGTCGACCTCGGCCGGGTCGACGGGCGGACCTTCCTCAACGTGGCCTCCGTCGGCCTCTCGGTCGGCGTCGCCGAGGCCCTGACAGCCGGGCTCAAGCGCCGGCTCGGCCCGCTCGCCTACCCGGTCGCGACGCTCCGGGCCTACCGGCGGCACCGGCCGTTCAGCGCCCGGCTGGAGTTCCCGCACGGCGACCACGGGACGCTCGAGCTCGACGACCTGATGCAGGTCGCGGTTGGCAACGGTCGGCACTACGGCGGCGGCAACACGGTCGCGCCGAACGCGGGGATCGACGACCACACGCTCGACGTGTACGCCATCGTCCGCGGCCGGCTGCGCGAGCACGTCAGCATCGCCCGGCTGCTCAGGGACGGCTCGTTCGTCCACCACGACCGGGTGCACCACGTGACCACCCAGGCCGTGCGCGTCGTCACCGACGAGCCGCTGCCGGTGAACCTCGACGGGGAGGTGGAGACCGCCACCCCCTCGCTCATCGAGGTCGCGCGCAACGCCCTGCACGTCGTGGTGCCTCGGGACAGCCGCGCCGCGACTCTCGACGGCGCCCGCGTCGGTGGCCAGCACCCACCCACGCAGGACGGCTAGCCACCGGGACGGACCGCGCCGCGCTCCCGAACTCGACTCCCCGCGGGCGACTTCTTCCCACCTGCCCGAAATGTCGCTAGGTTCACCACATCGACTGCCGGGGGGCTGAGCCGTCGAAGGAGCCCCCGTGTCGCTGCCCTCTGGACGGCGGACGCTGTCCGTCGCCTTCGCCCTCCTCCTCACCACCTTCGGTCTGGCCGTGACCGCTCCCGCCGCGTCCGCGGACGGGCCCGGCGTCGGTTCACCGTGGGTGGTCACGCTGGGCGACTCCTACATCTCGGGAGAGGCGGGCCGCTGGGCCGGCAGCTCCAACGCCTCCAGCTCCCGTGCCGACGCGCTGGGGCCGACCGCCTACCACGACAACGTCGGCGGCACCGCCGAGCAGATCGCCCGCTGTCACCGCAGCCGGTCGTCCGAGGCCTACATCGGTGCCGGCGTGAACGGGCTGAACCTCGCCTGCTCCGGCGCCCGCACCTCGACGTACACCGACGGGAACGGCCGCTTCAAGCCCGGCCTGGACTTCTACGACAGCGAGGGCCGGAAGGGCCAGGCGCTGATGCTGCAGAACTTCGCGGCGAGCCACAACGTGAAGATGGTCGTGGTGTCCATCGGCGGCAACGACTTCGAGTTCGCCTCGATCGTGCAGACCTGCGTGACCGACTTCCTGACCTCGCCGTCGTGGTGGCCGGACTACTGCCACGATGACAGCTCGGTCACGGCGAACTTCACGTCGAGCAACGTGGCGACCGTACGCGCGCGGATCGCGACGGCGTACCAGAACGTCCGGCAGGCGATGCGCAACGCCGGGTACGCCGACGGCGCCTGGACGCTGGTCGTGCAGAACTACCCGTCGCCGATCCCGAACGGCAACGGCTTCCGCTACTCGCAGAGCGGCTACACCCGGCAGAGCACCGGCGGCTGCGGCTTCTGGAACGCCGACGCCAGCTGGGCCAACGCCACCGCGCTGCCCACGATCAACGGAGCGGTGACCGGCGCGATCGCCCAGGCCGGCATCACGAACTCCCGGACGCTGGACCTCTCCTCGGCGTTCAACGGGCGCCGCCTCTGCGAGAACACGGTGGGTCTCTACGAGGAACGGGGGATCGCGAGCTGGACGTCCCCGGGCGCCGTCGACCAGACCGAGTGGGTCAACCAGATCCGCACCGTCTCGACGTGCTGTGCGAACAGCCCGTACTACGTCCAGGAGTCGCTGCACCCGAACTACTGGGCTCAGCTGGCCACCCGTTCGTGCGTGCGGCAGGCCTACAACGGGGGTGCACCGCGCGGCGGCAGCTGCCGGATCGCGGGCACCGGCCTCGTCAACGGCGAGCCCCGGATGTCGCTCAGCTGAGCCGGCTCGGCCACCGAGGGGTCACCGGTGCACCGACACGCCGCCCAGGACCCCGATTTCCTGACTCCTCGGCGGTGGGCTGAGTAGGCGTACTCAGACGGATGAGTGCGCGATCGGGGTACGCCGGGGGTGGTGGCGTGGGTTGATGAGTCCATGACCCGTTACGCGGACCCGACCCGCTGCCCGGACTGCGGCAGCGCGATCGTCTTCCAGGCGCCGGCCTGCTCGAGCTGCGGGCTGTCCCTGCGCGGGGCCGTCGCGCAGCGGCTGTTCGAGACCCTGACCGTCGCGGACCGGTTGCTGGTCGAGCTGCGTGCCTCGTCGCTGGCGCCGGTCGCCTCTTCGCCTCAGACTTACCCGGCCGATACGCCCACCGGTTCGCTCGGCGCCGGACCGCGCCCCCAGGCGCCGCTGCCGGCCGCCGCGCCCCCGCCCCGACGGCTCAGCGCCGCCTCGGTCCCGAAGATCCTGCTCGGCCTGGGCGCCGCCTGCGTGCTGGTCGCGGCGCTGGTGTTCCTCGCCGTCACCTGGTCGGTGATGGGGGTGGGCGGCCGGACCGCGACGTTGGTCGTGCTCACCGTCGCGACCGGCGCGCTCGCGGGGTGGCTGGCCCGGCGCGACCTGCGCGGCGCGGCCGAGTCGCTCGCCCTGGTGTCGCTCGGGCTGCTGACCCTCGACGTGTTCGGCGCCGAGAACGCCGGCTGGCTCGGCGACCTCGACGGCGAGGCGTTCCTCGTGCTGCTCGGCACGGTGCTGGTGGTCGCCGGAACCGGCGCGTCCCTGGCGGCCCGGCGTACCCCGGTGGGCATGCTCGTCGGCACCCAGCTGGTCGCCGGCGTCGGGGTGGCGGTGGCGTGGTTCGGGCTCGCCGACCTCGACGCCGGCCGCACCGACGCCGACCTGCTCGTCGCCGTGGTGGCGGCCGGGCTGGCCGCCGAGGGCTTCCGCCGGTTAGGCACCGGAGTGGCGGCGGTCGTCGCCGCGGTCGTCGCCGGGCTCGGCTGGGTCACCCTGCTGGCGGTCGCGGTGGCCCGGGCCGCGGACCACGAGACGTTCCGGCAGCTCTGGGGCGACCTGCACGTCTGGCCGCTCCTCGCGGCCGCGACCTTGGTCGGCGGGCTCGCGCTCGTCCGACGGTTCCCGGTCGCCGCGCGCGTCTCAGCGGCGAGCGTCGGCGCCGCCGTCCTGGCCCTGGCTGCCGTGATGCCCGCCCTCGACGAGGGCCGCACGCCGGCGACGCTCGCGGTCGTCGGTGTCCTGGCGGCGTTCGGCTTGCTCGCCTGGTTCGCCCCGCGGCCGTGGGGCCTCGTCGCCCTGCTCCCACAGGTCCTCGGTGCGCTGGTCGTCGGTGCCGTCGTCGTCGAGCTGGCGACGTACGGCGCGCTCACCCTGGCCGACATCGCGGAAGCGGTCGGCGGCTCACCCGGGGGGAGCCTCGACCCGGGGCTGCCCGCAACCGCACCCGCGCCGTGGCTGCTGCTGCTCGGCGTGGTCGCCCTGCTCGGCACTGTCCTGGCCGCCGCCGAGGCCAGCCCCGAGGTGGACGCCGTCGTCGGGCTGGTCGCCGACCTGCGGGCGCTGGCGGCGGTCGCCGCGCTAACGGTCGTGCTGACCCTCGCGCTCTACGCGCCGCCCGTCTGGCTGCTGGTGGCGCTGCTGCTCGGCACCGCGGTGGCCTTCCAGGTCTGGTGGCTGCGCCGCGGCTCGCTCGTCCCGCTCGCGGTGGGCGCTGCCTTCCTCGGGCTCGCCGTGACGGTCTCACAGTACGACGAATGGCTGACGGCCGCCGCGCTGGTCGGCGCGCTCGGTTGCGCGGCGCACGTGCACCTGCTGGCCCGGCGCACCCCGGTGTCCCAGGTCGCCGGGGCGGTGGTCGCGGCGACCCTGGCCTGGCTCACCTGGACGGTGGGCGTACTCGCCGACGCCGACCCGTCGGTGGTGGTGCTGGTGGGGCTGCTCCTGCTCGCTGCGGTCGGCACCACCACCTTCCTCGCTCCCGCCGGCTGGTGGCGGAGCCCGTCGGCGGTCGGCGCGAGGACCGGGCTCGAGGTCGGTGCCGCGGCGGCCGCCGTTCCCCTGGGCATGCTCGGCGTCGCACTGGCTCCGGCGGTCGACCAGCCGTCCTGGGCCGCCGGCTACCTGACTCTGGCCGGGGTCGCGGTCGCGGCGACCGCACTGCTGCGCGCCGACCGCCGGATGCTCGGCTGGCCCGGCGGGGCGCTGCTCGCCACGGCCAGCTGGGTCCGGCTGTGGGACCTCGGCGTCCGGGCCCCGGAGGCCTACACGCTGCCGAGCGCCGCCGCCCTCGCCGCGGTCGGGCTGTGGCACCTGCGCACCCACCCGGGGGCGACCACGATGACGGCGCTGGGCCCGGCCCTGTCACTCGCGCTGGTGCCGAGCCTGCTCTGGGCGCTGGCCGACCCGCAGGGCCCCCGGGTGCTGCTGCTCGGCCTGGGCTGCCTGGTCCTGGTGCTCGCCGGGGTCCTGCTGCGCTGGACCGCCCCGGTGGTGTCCGGTGCCGTGGTCGGCGGGCTGCTGGTGCTCCGGCTGGCCGCGCCGTACATCGGCGACACCGTGCCCCGCTGGGTGCTCATCGGCGCGGCCGGGGCGGTGCTGATCGCGACCGGCGTCACCTGGGAACGTCGGCTCCGCGAGGCCCGCCAGGTGCGCGCCTACGTGCTCGGCCTGCGCTGAGGATCGCCCCGGGTGGCGGCAGCCCATGGTGAACAGGTCCGGACAGCACCATGCCCCAGCACCTCTCGTGGATGCTGGGGCACGATCAAGCTCGGAACCGCGCTCGCGAGCGCGGAACGTGCGCTCCGGTCAGGCCGACTCTTCCGGTCGCCGCTGCTCGGGCACCATGCCCGTCAACAGCTCTCGGACCTCAGACTCCCGATACCGGCGGTGTCCGCCGAGAGTCCGGATCGAGCTCAGCTTGCCAGCCTTGGCCCACCGCGTGACCGTCTTCGGGTCGACGCGGAACATCGCCGCCACCTCAGCAGGTGTCAGCAGGGGCTCGGACTCCGGTGGCCGCGTGTCCATAGCGGGCCTCCCTCACACTTGTCATCGTCCGGAGTTCCCGCAAGGTGCCCCGGACTTTCCCTCCGCTCCAGTGTTGCACCGTCGAGCCTAGGTCCGGGGGAAATTCCGGACAATGGCACATATGAGTCACGGTCCCTCACCGTGAGGTACCCATGTCCCCCCAATCTGCGGGGAAACGCCGCGGGTTGGCCGCCGACCCGCGCGGTTCCGTAGTCTTGGTACGTCGCCGCACCACCCCCGCGGCCGACGCCCGCACCCCCCGTGCCAACGCCCGCACCACCCCCGCGGGCCCGAACAGAAGGGTCACCACCGTGACCGGGACCTCTCCCGCCGGCCCGCAGGGCCTCCCGCCAGGTGTTTTCGACCAGGCCTCCGGACACGAGCAGGTCGTGTACTGCCACGACGAGCCGACCGGTCTCCGCGCGATCATCGCGATCCACTCCACTGCGCTCGGGCCCGCTCTCGGCGGGACCCGGTTCTACCCCTACGCGTCCGAGGCCGACGCGCTCGCCGACGTCCTGAACCTCTCCCGGGGCATGTCCTACAAGGCCGCCCTGGCCGGGCTCGACCTCGGTGGCGGCAAGGCCGTGAGCATCGGTGACCCGACGACGCTCAAGACCGAGGCCCTGCTGCGCGCCTACGGGCGCTTCGTGCAGTCGCTCAACGGCCGCTACTACACCGCCTGCGACGTCGGCACCTTCTCGGAGGACATGGACCACATCGCCCGGGAGTGCTCGTTCGTCACCGGTCGCACCGCCGCGCACGGCGGCGCGGGCGACTCCTCGGTGCTGACGGCGTACGGCGTCTTCCAGGGGATGCGCGCCGCGGCCGAGGCGACCTGGGGCGCGCCTACGCTGCACGGACGCACCGTCGGGGTCGCCGGCGTCGGCAAGGTCGGTCATCACCTGGTCCGCCACCTGGTCGAGGACGGCGCCTCCGTGACCGTCACCGACGTCAACCCCGAGGCGATCGCGCGCGTGCAGGCCGAGCACCCCGAGGTTCTGGCCGTCGCCGACGCGGACACGCTGGTCGGCACCGAGCTCGACGTCTACGCGCCCTGCGCCCTGGGCGGTGCGCTGAGCGACGAGGTCGTCGAGGTCATGAGCGCCAAGATCGTCTGCGGCGCCGCCAACAACCAGCTCGCGCACGACGGCATCGAGAAGCAGCTGCAGGACCGCGGCGTGCTCTACGCGCCCGACTACATGGTGAACTCCGGCGGCCTGATCCAGGTGGCCGACGAGCTCGAGGGCTTCTCCTTCGACCGCGCCAAGGCGCGCGCCGAGAAGATCTACGACACCACCAAGAAGGTCTTCGCGCTGGCCGAGGACGAGGGCGTCCCGCCGGCTGTCGCGGCCGACCGGATCGCGGAGCGCCGGATGCGCGAGGTCGGACGCCTGCGGGGCGTCTGGCTCGGGTAGGGCTCGCCAACCGGGGTCAGGACGCGAGTGAACCCCTCACCGGCCCGCGGACCGGTGAGGGGTTTCGCGTCCTGGCGTCAGTCTCGCGAGGAACGAGAGTCGGAGTAGTCCGACCACTCGTCGAGTTCGTCGAGGTCGGTGCCGCCACCTGCGTCACCGGACCCGTCGGAGTTGTCGTTGTCGCCATGCAGCTCTCGCGCCAACGCGCCGAAGTCCGTCTCGTGGGAGCGGTACTTCAGGTCGCGGGCGACCTTGGTCTGCTTGGCCTTCGCACGGCCGCGCCCCATAGGGTCGACCCCCTCGCACACTTGGCCGGAGTCACGCCCACCCGACCTTCAACGGTCGGCAAGGACCGCGAGGGCCAGTGACGGACGAGCGTCCGGTCTGTCCTGATGGTTTCTCGTGGTCCAACCGTACCTGCCCGGGCAACAATCCCGCACACCCGGCTCGTCAATCGGCACGAGTTTTCGCTCACGGCTGACACCGATGTCGGTATGTCCGCCGTGACCCATGGGTCACTCCGGGCATACCGATATCGGTGGTGCGAGGGGTCACCAGCCGGGGTGCTGCCCCCGGAGGGTGACCGTGCCGCCCGCGGCGGTCCCGGTGGCACCGGTCGCCGCGGCCACCTCGCCGCACACCCAGGCGTCGACTCCGTGGCCGGCGAGCAGCGCGACCGCCCGGTCGGCGTCGTCGGGGTCGGTCAGCGCGACCATCCCGACCCCGCAGTTGAGGGTCTGCTCCAGGGCCGGCTGGGCGACGTCGCCGACCCGGCGGACCAGGTCGAACACCGGGGCCGGGGTCCAGGTGCCCCGGTCGATGGTCACGACCTTGTCGTCGGGGAGCACCCGCTCCAGGTTGGCGGCCAGCCCGCCGCCGGTGACGTGCGACATCGCGTGCGTGGCGGTGGAGCGCGCCAGGTCCAGGCAGGCCTTGGCGTAGATCCGGGTCGGCTCCAGGAGCTCCTCGCCGAGCGTGCGGCCCAGCTCGTCGACGTGCCGGTCGAGGGACCACCCGGCGCCGGCAGTCTCGGAGAGGAGCACGTGCCGGACCAGGGAGTACCCGTTGCTGTGCAGCCCGCTCGCCGCCATCGCGATCACCACGTCCCCGGTCCGCACGCGACCCGG
Source organism: Nocardioides sp. (assembly GCF_035697785.1). Classification (GTDB taxonomy): domain Bacteria; phylum Actinomycetota; class Actinomycetes; order Propionibacteriales; family Nocardioidaceae; genus Nocardioides_B. The sequence continues at coordinate 48,081 of NZ_DASSCL010000099.1, read as the reverse complement.
GCCGAGCAGGTCGGCCGCCTCCACCACGCCGGTGGTGGAGCCCGCGACGTCGTACTCGTCGGGCCCCAGCAGTCCGGGGTGCTCGGCCGTCTCGCCGCCGGCGAGGGCGCACCCGGCCTGGACGCACGCCTCGGCGATGCCCTGCACGATGGCGGCGATGCGCTCGGGTACGACGCGGCCGGTGGCGATGTAGTCGGTGAGGAACAGCGGCTCGGCACCGCACACCACCAGGTCGTCGACAAGCATGCCGACCAGGTCGAAGCCGATCGTGTGGTGCACGTCCATCGCCTGCGCGATCGCGACCTTGGTGCCGACTCCGTCGGCCGAGGTGGCGAGCAGCGGGTGGTCGAACGATTTCAGCGCACTGGCGTCGAACAGCCCGGCGAAGCCGCCGATGCCGCCGACCATCTCCGGACGGCGGGCCTTGTCGACCCACACCTTCATCAGTTCGACGGCCTTGTCGCCCGCGTCGATCGAGACGCCGGCCGCCTCGTAGGTGGCGCCGGACCGCTGGTCACGGGCAGGGGGCTGGGTCATCGCTGGTCCTTCGGTTCGTTGCCGAGCGAGCGGGGTGGTGGCGGGACTGCGGTCAGGGACGGTCCAGCGCGTCGCCCGCGCCACCGCCCGGGGTGAGCGACACCCGGGGTACGTCGACGGAGTCGAGCGGGAGTACGGGGTCGAGCTCGAGCAGGTGCTTGCCGAGCCGCTCGGGGTCGGGGAGCTCGACCGGGTAGACACCGTCGAAGCAGGCCCGGCACAGCTGCTGCTTCGGGACCGTCGTCGCCTCGACCAGCTCCTCGAGCGAGATGTAGGCCAGGGAGTCGGCGTCGATGGAGCGGCAGATCTCGTCGGAAGTGAGCCCGTTGGCGATCAGCTCGGCGCGGGTGGCGAAGTCGATGCCGTAGAAGCACGGCCACTTCACCGGCGGGCTGGAGATCCGCACGTGCACCTCGCGGGCGCCGGCCTCGCGGAGCATCCGGACCAGGGCCCGCTGGGTGTTGCCGCGGACGATCGAGTCGTCGACCACGACCAGGCGCTTGCCCTCGATGACGTCGCGGAGCGGGTTCAGCTTGAGCCGGATGCCGAGCTGGCGGATCGTCTGGGAGGGCTGGATGAACGTGCGTCCGACGTAGGAGTTCTTGACCAGACCGGTGCCGTAGGGGATGCCGCTCTCCTCGGCGTACCCGATCGCGGCGGGGGTGCCGGACTCCGGCACCGGCATCACCAGGTCGGCGTCGGCAGGGAACTCGCGGGCGAGGCGGCGGCCGATCTCGACGCGCACGCTGTGCACGCGCCGGTCGTTCATCAGGGTGTCCGGGCGGGCGAGGTAGACGAACTCGAAGAGGCAGTGCTTCGGCACCGCGGTCGCGAAGTGCCGGCTGCGCAGACCGTCCTCGTCGACCGCGACCATCTCACCGGGCTCGACCTCCCGGATGAACGAAGCACCCACGATGTCGAGAGCCGCGGTCTCCGAGGCGACCACCCAGCCGCGGTCCAGACGGCCGAGTACGAGGGGCCGGATGCCCTGCGGGTCGCGGGCGGCGTACAGCGTGTGGTCATCCATCCAGACGAAGGAGAACGCGCCCTTGATGGTGGGCAGCAGCTCGGCGGCGTTCTCCTCGAGGCTCCGGTCGGGGTGGTGGGCGAGCAGCGCGGTGACCAGGCTGGTGTCGTTGGTCGACGCCGGCGCGTTCTTCATCGAGAGGTCGAGGGCGTCGGTGGACCCGAGCTCGGCGACCCGGGCGGCGAGCTCGTGGGTGTTGGTGAGGTTGCCGTTGTGGGCCAGCGCGATCGAGCCGGTCTCGGTGGGGCGGAACGTCGGCTGGGCGTTGTGCCAGGTGCTGGCGCCGGTCGTCGAGTAGCGGCAGTGGCCGACGGCGAGGTGGCCCTGGAGCGAGGCGAGCGTGGACTCGTCGAAGACCTGGGACACCAGGCCCATGTCCTTGTAGACGAGGATCTGCCGGCCGTTGCCGACCGCGATACCGGCCGACTCCTGGCCGCGGTGCTGGAGCGCGTAGAGGCCGTAGTAGGTGAGCTTGGCGACGTCCTCACCTGGTGCCCAGACGCCGAACACGCCGCAGGCGTCCTGGGGTCCGGTGTCGTGGGGGTCGAGCTCGTGGGTCAGGCGGCCGTCACCGCGTGAGCTTGGCACGTGGTTCATGGTACGTGGAGGTGACGTCGCGCGGATCGCGCCCCGCGGCGGTGGTTCCGGTCCGCTGTGTTGCGGTTGGGTCGGCTTGTCCCGGCCGAGGGCCCGGGCTCCCGACGAGGGCGCCGGACCTACCATCCGGCCTCGCTTCGCTCGGCCTCCCGCCAGGCCCGCCACGGTCCGGCGCCCTCGTCGTCCGCCCGTTCCCTCGGACGACCCGCCGTGATCCGCGCCTACGCGCGGGCTGCAGCCTCGCCTAGCTGCCGCTTGCGAGGTTGTGGAGGAGGAGCGCTTCGGCGAGGCAGACCTTCTCGAACTCGGCGAGGTGGAGGCCTTCGTTGGCGCCGTGGGCGCGGGTGTCGGGGTCCTCGACGCCGGTGACCAGGACGGAGGCGTCGGGGTAGGCGTCGCGGAAGGCGGCGATGAACGGGATGGAGCCGCCGACGCCCATGTCGACGGGGTCGACGCCGTCCCAGGCCTCCTTGAACGCGGCCCGGGCGGCGTCGTACGCCGGACCGGTGGCGTCGATCTGCGTCGGTTCGCCGAGCTCGCCGGGGGTGAAGGTCAGCTGCGCGCCGAACGGAACGTGCTTGCGCAGGTGATCCTCGAGGTGCCGCATCGCGCGCTTGCAGTCGTCGCCGGGGGCCAGCCGGACGGAGATCTTCGTTTTCACCGACGGGATCAGCGTGTTGCTCGCGTCGGCCGTGCGGGTGATGTCCATACCGATGACGGCGAGGGCGGGCTTCGTCCAGAGCCGCTCGACGACCGAGCCGGTGCCGATCAGCTCGACACCCTCGGCGAGGCCCGACTCGGCGCGGACCCGGTCGAGGGGGTAGTCGACGTCGGCGGCCGGGCCGCTGACCAGGCCCTCGACGGCGACGTCGCCGTTAGCGTCGTGCAGGGTCGCGAGCAGGCGGATCGTCGCCGTCATGGCGTCCGGGACGGCACCGCCCCACATGCCGGAGTGCACGGCGTGCTCGAGGGTGCGCACCTCGACGTGGCAGTCGACCAGACCGCGCAGGCTGGTGGTGAGCGCCGGTTCGCCGATGTCCCAGTTGCCGGAGTCGGCGATCACGATCACGTCGGCGGCCAGCAGGTCCCGGTGCTCACCCAGGAACGCCTCCAGCGTCGGCGACCCGACCTCCTCCTCGCCCTCGATCAGCAGCGTCACGCCGACCGGCAGTTCGTCGCCGAACGCGCGGATGGCGGCCAGGTGGGCGGCGATGCCTGCCTTGTCGTCGGCGGCACCGCGGCCGTAGAGGCGAGCGCCGCGTTCGGTCGGCTCGAACGGGTCGCTGTCCCAGTCATCGAGGCTGCCGGTGGGCTGCACGTCGTGGTGGGCGTACAGCAAGACGGTCGGGGCGCCCTCCGGGGCGGGCCTGCGCGCGACCACGGCCGGCGCACCACCCGCGGCGGTGAGGATCTGCACGTCGTCGAAGCCCTCGGCCCGGAACAAGTCCGCGGTGGCCTCGGCGGACCGTCGTACGTCGTCCGCGCGCGCCGGGTCGGCGCTGACCGACGGGATGCGCACGAGCGCCTCGAGGTCGGCACGGACGGAAGGCATCACGTCGCGCACGGCGGCGCGGATCTGCTGGGTCGAGGTCATGGCGGACACCCTACGAGGGACAGAAATGTCCGAAATGCAGCGGGCCGCGAACCTTCGACCTACAGTACCGGGGCCTTGCTCGGGAGGCCCTCCCTGACGATTCACCGAGAAGAGCCCCTGCATGCCCCACCCCCGGCACCGTCGCGCCCGCAACCGCGCTTCGGACCCCGTCCGCCCGCCCCTTCGCAGCCTGATCCGCAGCCTTCCCCGCCCCGTGCTGGCGGCAGTCGTCGCGCTCGCCGTCGTCCTGTCCGTACAGGCCGCGGACGCCCGGCCCGTGGATCGCCCGGGACCGGCGGAGGCGTCGGCACCGCTCCGCGAGAAGCCCTCCGGACTGGACCAGCGGGAACGGGACCGGGACCGCGCACCTGGCCGCGGCGCCGAGCGGGGCGCGGTGCAGCCGGCCCAGGCACGAGCTCTCCATTCGTGGAGCGGCTACGCGTTCGACGCGTGTCGGGCACCGTCGTCGCGGGCGATGGACCGCTGGCGGGTCGCCTCCCCCTTTCGGGGGGTCGGCATCTACATAGGCGGCCCGCTGCGCGCCTGCCAGCAGAAGCACCTCACCCGCCGGTGGGTCGCACGGCAGACCCGGCGCGGCTGGCGGACGCTGCCGATCTGGGTCGGCCCGCAGGCGAGCTGCACGGGCTACGGGAGACGGATCTCGACGCGCCCGGCGCTCGCCCACCGCCAGGGCGTGCGGGCCGCCCGCGGAGCCCGGGCGGCCGCGCTCTCCCTGGGGATCACGCCGGGCAGCACGCTCTGGTACGACCTCGAGTGGTTCCCGCCCGGCCGCGGCCGGTGCCGGAGCACGGTGCTGCGGTTCCTGGGCGCGTGGACCCGCACCCTGCACCGAAGCGGCTACCGCTCCGGGGTCTACTCGAGCGTGAGTGCCGGCATCAAGGCGGTGGGCAAGGTGCGCGGCCGGCGGTCCTACCCGCACCCCGACGCGATCTGGTTCGCGTGGGCCAACGGCCGGCGCGACACCTGGCTGGGGCGTGACTGGCTGCGCGCGCCGCGCTGGAAGACGAACGGCCGCGTGCACCAGTACGCGCTGGACGTGCGGGCGTCGTACGGCGGCGTGCGGCTGGCGATCGACCGCAACTACGTCGAGCTCGGGTCGTCACCCACCCTGCGTCGGACCCCCGCCGCCTGCGGGCGGGACGCCGACCGCCGGCACTACCGGACGCTCCGTCGCGGCAACCGGGGCGAGGTCGTGAGCACCGCCGAGTGTCTGCTGCGAAGCGCCGGGCACCTCCACGGTCGCCCGGACGGCCACTTCGACGGGCGCACCCGCGCCGCGGTCCGGCAGCTCCAGAGGTCCGCCGGACTGCGGAGGACCGGTCGCCTCGACGAGCGCACCTGGACCGCGTTGCTCGCCGGCGGATCCCGGCCGGTCCTCAAACGCGGCTCGGAGGGACCCGCGGTGCGCCGCCTCCAACGAAGTCTGACGGCCGCGCTGCCGGGTGCGGTCAGCGTGCACGGACACTTCGGCCCGGCCACCTCCGCGGCGGTGCAGCGCTACCAGCGCCGGGCCCGGCTGCGGGTCACCGGCGTCGCGGCGCACCGCACCTGGCTGGCGCTCCAGCACGGCCGCCCGGTGGTCCCGCCGAAGCGACACGGACCGAAGCGCCCCTAGCGTTGAGACGCCGCCGAGGCGGGGTCAGGACGCCTGGACGGCCACCACCGGCACCCCGGCGGGGAGCGCCGGGACCGCACCGTGCGGGGTGTGGAAGAGCCACAACGAGAGGTCTCGCAGCGCGACCCAGTCCCCCTCGACCGAGCTGAGCTTGACCAGGTCGCCGGCGACCGCCCTGACCCTGAGCCGGACCGCCGGAGCGCCGGGGAGCTCCAGGTGGACGTCGCCCTCGGGAGGCCGTTTCCCGGCGGGCATCCGCACCGCCGCGCCGCGCACCGACACGTCGACCAGGCGGGCCGGCCGGCCATCGAGGCACACGTCCAGAGGGACCTCGAAGCGGTGCGCGACCCGACGGGACGTGGAGTACTGCTCGGCGCGGATCCGCACCATGGCGTGCGCGAGGACACCCACGGCGACCAGCAGCCAGATGCCGGAGGCGACCGTCGAGGACGCGTCCGTGCGCCACGGCACCCAGCCCGCGATCCCCGCGACGGCGTACCCCGACAACCCGACGGCCGCGGCCGTCAGCACGAGCACGACAACGGGCACGCGACCACGCCGACGCTTGGCGGCGGCCCCCTTCGGGGTCACCTTGAACTGCAACGCCTGCTGGGTGATGAGCCACCACAGGGCGGCCAGACCCACCGGCACGCGCAGCACGCGCAGGGCGAACGCCGTCCGCCAGCGGATCTGCCGACGCAGCAGCAGCTTGTAGCCCCACATCCGCAGTGCGAACGCGCCGACGAACACCGTCACGAAGGCCTGCGCCGAGGCCGTGGACGTCGGGACACCGGTGAGCAGCAGCGTCGCCGGGATGGCGAGGGCCAGCAGGGTCACCAGCCCCTCCAGCCACCACAGCGCGCCGGTGAGGTACTCGAACTGGGTGCGCAGCGACATCCAACGGTGCCGGCGCCACAGCTTCTCGTGCACGAGCACCTGCATGGCGCCCATGCCCCAGCGGCGGCGCTGGACGAGGTACTGCTCGGGCGTCGCCGGTGCGAGGCCGAGGGCCAGGTTCTGGTGGTGGTACGCCGTGCGCCAGCCGAGTCGCTGCAGCTTCAGCGTGGTGTGCATGTCCTCGGTGACGGTCTCCTGCGCGACTCCGCCGACCTGGCGCAGCGCAGCGACCCGCAGCACCGACGTGGAGCCGCACCAGAACGTGCCGGCGCCGCCGTGCGCACGGGCCGCGAGCTGCACGTTGAAGAACAGGCCCTGCTCGCCGGTGTAGCCGTCGTCGTCGAAGGCCCCGCCGTTGAAGAAGGTCTGCGGCGCCTGGACCAGGGCGATGTCGTCGTCCTCGAAGTAGCCCAGCGTCGCGGTGAGGAACGCGGGCAGTGGCACGTGGTCGCAGTCCAGCACGGCGATCAGGTCGATGGGCAGGGCACCGGCCGCCTCCTCCCTCTGCATCAGGTCGAGGGCGTGGTTGAGGTTGCCCGCCTTTGCGTGCTCGTGCTCCGGGCGCGTCAGGTAGCGGGCACCGAGGTCGCGGCAGAGCTCCTCGAGCCACGGCCGGTCCCCGTCGTCGAGAACCCAGGTCTCGTGAGCGGGCTCGAGCCGGCAGGCCGCGGCGATGGTCGGCCCGACGATCTCGGCCGGCTCGTCGTACGTCGGGATCAGCACCGCCACGCGCATGCCGCCCGGGGCTCCGGCGCCCGCGGGCAGCGGGGGCACTGACGGCGCGTCGGTCGTCCAGGTGCCGACGAGCTTGACGACGGCTCCGACGATCGGGACCGCCTCGAACGCGATCAGCAGCCAGGCCGCCCACCGCCAGGGTCCCGTCGGAGGCACCGTGGCCAGCAGCCGCCAGGCGATGTAGCCGAGGAGGGACAGCACGGCGACCAGACCGCCGAAACGGGCCAGGTTCCGGGACCGCCGCGTCTCGGACATGGGACCGGCCAGCCCGTCGGCCCAGGCGGCAAGCGGCAGCGGCCGGATGTCCGGCGCGCCCGGCCCAACGGGTCGGCGCAGCGGCCGTCGTGGGTGCTCGGAGCGACTGGTCGGCTCGGGTGCCAGCAGCGTCATGACGTGTCCTCGGGTGCGATGCGGACCGGGGCGGTCCGGCATGGGGAGGACGAGTTCGACAGTCCGGCGTGACGTGGGATCCCGGCAATCCGGACAGAACGACCCGATCGTCGGGACGACTGACCCGAAGGCACTACGCTCGGGCGGTCCGGACGGACCGACCGTCTGACCGTCAGGCGACAGGCAGCAGGCCGGACAGGTCGCTTCGCTCCCCCGACGCGACGACCCGGCCCTGGTCCACCGCCTGGGCCCAGTCCTCGTCGCCGACGGCCAGGGCGATCCAGGTCGCCGGGTCGGTCTCCACGACGGCGGGCGGGGTGCCCCGCGTGTGCCGGGTGCCGCCGACGCACTGCACAGCGGCGTACGGCGGCACCCGGACCTCGACCGCGGCACCGGGTGCCCGCGCGATCAGCAGGGCCAGCAGGTGCTTGGTCAGCAGCCGCAGGTCCGCGGCGTCGCGGCCGCCGGCGCGGAACCGGTCCAGCGCGGGACCCACCTCCGCCGGATCGGCGGGACGCAGACGGACGGGCATGCCCGAAGTGTGCACGACGATGCTGCGCAGCGACCGATAAGGTGACCGCTCACCATCGATCTCGGGGGGACCCGCTGTGCCGTCTGTACGTCGCTCGCTGACCATCGTCCTGGCGCTGGCCGTTGCGCTGGCCGGGATGGCGCTGCTGCGTCCCGCCGACGCCGCCACGCGTCGGATGCCGGGCGCGATGACCGGCTACGCGTTCGACGCCTGCCAGGCGCCGTCCCAGGCCGCGATGGACGCGTGGTGGCAGAGCTCGCCGTACTGGGGCGTCGGCATCTACACGTCGGGCCGCAACCGCTTCTGCGACGTGCAGGTCGAGCTCTCGCCGGAGTGGGTAGCCACCCAGAACAGCCGCGGCTGGCGGCTGATCCCGATCCATGTCGGCCTGCAGGCCTCCTGCAGCGACCCGAGACGAGACTGGGAGCGGATCGACCCGAACCCTGCCGGCGACTACGCCGCCGCGCGCGCCCAGGGCACCGTCGAGGCCGACGAGGCGGTCGCGGCCGCGCGGGCCTACGGCATCGGCGCCGGCAGCACGCTCTGGTACGACCTCGAGGCGTTCAGCATCAGCCAGACCGAGTGCCGCGACTCGGCCCTCGCGCTGGTGTCCGCCTGGACGGACCGGCTGCACGCCGCCGGCTACAGGAGCGGCTACTACTCCAGCGCCGCGTCCGGCATCAAGATGCTCGACGACGCCCGCGTGGACACCACCGACCACTGGGTGCTGCCGGACCAGATCTGGATCGCCCACTACGTCAGCCGCGACTCGTGCAGGCTCAGGTGGGGCACCACCAGCACGGAGTTCATCTCGGACGAGGGCTGGCAGCGCAACCGGATGCGGCAGTTCTGCGGCACGCACACGGAGACGTACGGCGGAGTGCCGATCAGCATCGACAGCAACTACATGGACTTCGGCAAGGGATCCGAGCCCAAGGGCCGGACCAGGATGTGCCACACCGACGTCGACTTCCCGCGCTACCCGGGTCTGCGCCGGGGCGACCGCGGCGACAAGGTGAAGGCGCTGCAGTGCTTCCTGCGCAAGGGCGACTTCTACAACGGCCGCTTGCACGGCAGGTACCACCAGGGCACCGTCAAGGCGGTCAAGCGGCTGCAGCGTCGTACCGACACGCTGAGCATCACCGGCAAGGCCAACCGGAAGACCTGGACCGCGCTGCTCGCCAGGGGTTCGGACCCGCTGCTGAAGTACGGCTCGCGGGCGAGCTCGGTACGCCGGCTGCAGCGCTCCCTCAACGCCGCGGAAGGCGCCCGGATCGACGTCACCGGGGTGTTCGACCGGCGCACGCAGCGGATGGTGAAGCGTTACCAGAAGGGACGCGACCTGCCGCGCACCGGCGTGGTCACCGTCGTCGTGTGGGACCAGCTCCAGCAGGGTCGCCGCTGAAGGAACGCGCGAATTACACGCGTGTCATTCGCGGATTTCTCGTTGAACCCTGGATACGGTTGAGGATTTTGTGACTAGAGTGACTCCTGCTCATTGACCTCTGGGAGTCCTCATGCCGCTCGTCAGTCTCCGCCCGCGCCCCCGGTCCACCGTCTCCACACGGGTGCGCAGCCTGGTCGGCGTCCTGGTCGGCCTGGTCACGATCGGCTCCGGCCTGGTCGCGGTCGCCGCCCCGGCCCAGGCCAGCAACGTCGCGACGCCGGGCAACTTCACCGGCTACGGCTTCGACCAGTGCCTGGCGCCGAGCCAGAAGGCGATGGACGCCTGGCTGTACAACTCTCCGTTCTGGGCGGTCGGCATCTACATCTCCGGCGACTCCCGGGCCTGCCCGGTGCAGCCGAACCTCACCCCCACCTGGGTGAGCACGCAGCTCGCCAACGGCTGGCGGCTGCTGCCGATCACGCTCGGGCCGCAGGCCTGGTGCACCTCCCGGGACCGCTACAAGCAGCAGGTGCGGATCAACCCCGATCCGACGAGCCGCTACCGGAAGGCACGGGCGCAGGGCCGGGCCGAGGCGCAGAAGACGGTCAGCCGCGCCACCGCGCTGGGCATCGCCCCGGGCAGCACCATGTGGTACGACCTCGAGGGCGACTTCCGCTCCGACATGACCGACTGCCGCGAGTCCGCGCTCAGCTTCCTGTCGGCCTGGACCAAGAAGCTGCACAAGCTCGGCTACCTCTCCGGCTTCTACTCGAGCGCCGGCACCGGAGTGAAGATGCTCGACGACGCGGCGACGCTGCGTCCGGGCACCTACAAGATGCCCGACCAGCTCTGGGTCGCCCGGTGGAGCGGTGTGCCCGGCCGGATCAACGAGCCCGGCCGTACGCCGTACCTCCGCGACACCAGCTGGACCCCGCACAAGCGCGTGCACCAGTACCGCGGGGGCCACAACGAGACCCACGGCGGCGTCACGATCAACATCGACAGCAACTACGTCGACCTCGGCGACGGGTCGACGGCGCGCACGGCCAAGGTGTTCTGCGGCGGCGTCGACATCGACCACCCGGCGTACCCGAAGCTGCGGGTCGGCAGCCAGGGTGACCTGGTCAAGGCCGCGCAGTGCCTGCTGCGTCAGAAGAAGCAGTACTCCGGCCCGATCACCGGCAGCTACGACCGCGCGACCGCCGCGGCCGCCGCGGCGTACCGCACCAAGGTCGGGCTGCCCGCGGGCGGCTCGATGTCGAAGGCGGTGTGGACGTCGATCCTGGCCCGCGGCCACCACCCGCTGATGAAGTACGGCGCCGCCAGCCACGCCGTACGGCGGCTGCAGCGCGCCCTCAACGCGGCGGACAAGGCCGGCCTGCAGGTCAGCGGCGTCTTCGAGGCCAGCACCACCGCCGCGGTCCGTGCCTACCAGGCCGACCACGGCATGGCCCGCACCGGCGTGGTCACCGACGACCTCTGGACGATGCTCCGCGCCGGCAAGAAGTAGCCAACCGACAACGATTCGTCTGCGATCCGCCCACGGGAATCACCCCATAGACCACAGACGAATCGTTGTCAGGCGAAGGCGGCGGGCAGGGTGCCGGTCCAGGCGGCCCGGAGCTCGGCGAGCGGGACGCTGAACTGGCCTTGCACGTCGAGCACCGCGTCGTCGCCCAAGCCGTCGGTCACGCCGATGCGCAGGTGCGGGAAGCCGCGAGCGCTGCACATGTCGGTGAAGCGCACCTCCTCCGAGCGCGGCACCGCGACGATCGCGCGGCCGGCGGACTCCCCGAACAGCGCGACGAACGGCTCGAGCTCGTCGGGCAGCCACACCCGCGCACCGACGCCGCGGCGACCGGCACCGAGCAGGCACGCCTCGACGAGGGCCTGCGCCAGACCGCCGTCGGACACGTCGTGCGCGGCGTCGACCAGCCCGTCGCGGGACGCGTTGACGAGGATGTCGGCGAGCTCCTTCTCCGCGGCCAGGTCGACCTGCGGCGGCATCCCGCCGAGGTGGCCGTGCACGACGTGCGCCCACTCCGAGCCCGAGAGCTCCTCGCGCGTCGTGCCGAGCAGGTAGATCTGCTGACCCTCGGCGACGAAGCCGGACGGCGTACGCCGGGTGACGTCGTCGATCACGCCGAGCACCGCCACGACCGGCGTCGGCAGGATCGCGGTCTCACCCGTCTGGTTGTAGAGACTGACGTTGCCGCCGGTGACCGGTACACCGAGCGTGCGGCAGCCGTCGGCCAGGCCACGGGTGGCCTCGGCGAACTGCCACATCACCCCGGGATCCTCGGGGGACCCGAAGTTGAGGCAGTCACTGACCGCGAGCGGCCGTGCGCCGGTGGTCGCGACGTTGCGGTAGGACTCGGCGAGCGCGAGCTGCGCTCCCGTGTACGGGTCGAGCCGCGCGAACCGGCCGTTGCAGTCGGTGGACACCGCGACCCCGAGGTCGGACTCCTCGTCGACGCGCACCATGCCGGAGTCCTCCGGCTGCGCCAGCACGGTGTTGCCCTGGACGTAGCGGTCGTACTGGTCGGTGATCCACGACTTGTCGCAGAGGTTCGGGCTCGCCACCAGCCGGAGCAGCGTCTCGCGCAGCTCCTCGCCAGTCTTGGGCCGGTCGAGCGTCTCTGCGGCGTCGGCCTGCAACGCGTCCTGCGTGTCCGGCCGGGCGTAGGGGCGCTGGTACGTCGGACCGTCGTGCGCGACGGAGCGCGGCGGCACGTCGACGACGGTCTCGCCGTGCCACTCGATGGTGAGCCGACCCGAGTCGTTGACCTCGCCGACGACGGTGGCGTCGACGTCCCACTTGGCGCAGATCTCCAGGAACCGATCGACGTTGCCGGGCTCGACGACGGCCATCATCCGTTCCTGCGACTCGCTCATCAGGATCTCCTCGGGGGCGAGCGAGGAGTCGCGCAGCGGGACCCGGTCGAGCCACACGTGCATGCCACCGTCGCCGGCGCTGGCCAGCTCGGAGGTCGCGCACGACAGTCCCGCACCGCCGAGGTCCTGGATCCCGACGACGAGGTCCTCGGCGAAGATCTCCAGGGTGCACTCGATCAACAGCTTCTCCATGAACGGGTCGCCGACCTGGACCGCCGGCCGCTTGGTGGGGCCGGTGTCCTCGAACGTCTCGCTGGCGAGCACCGAGACGCCGCCGATGCCGTCGCCGCCGGTGCGTGCGCCGTACAGGATGACCTGGTTGCCCGCGCCCGAAGCCTTTGCCAGGTGCAGCTGCTCGTGCCGCATCACTCCGACGCAGAGCGCGTTGACCAGCGGGTTGCCGGCGTACGTCGGGTCGAAGACCGCCTCGCCGCCGATGTTGGGGAGACCGAGGCAGTTGCCGTAGCCCCCGACGCCCGCGACGATCCCGGGCAGCACGCGGTGCGTGTCGGGCGCGTCGAGCGGCCCGAAGCGGAGCGGGTCCATGACGGCCACCGGTCGCGCCCCCATCGCGAGGATGTCGCGGACGATGCCGCCGACGCCGGTGGCGGCGCCTTGGTAGGGCTCGACGTACGACGGGTGGTTGTGCGACTCGACCTTGAACGTGACGGCGTACCCGTCACCGATGTCGACGACGCCGGCGTTCTCGCCGATCCCGACCATCAGGTGGGCGCGCATCTCGTCGGTCATCTTCTCGCCGAACTGGCGGAGGTGGACCTTGGAGGACTTGTAGGAGCAGTGCTCGCTCCACATCACCGAGTACATCGCGAGCTCGGAGGAGGTGGGCCGGCGGCCGAGGATCTCCCGGATCTCGGCGTACTCGTCGGGCTTGAGACCGAGGTCGGCCCACGGCTGCTCGCGGTCGGGGTTGCTGGTGGCGACCTCGACGGTGTCGAGGTGCGTGCGCTGGTCGGTCACCGGGTGTCAGGTCTCCAGCCGGAACGGAGGGGTGGCGGCCTCAATCTACACAGCCGGTCGCCTCTTGAATGTGGTCGCCCGGAGTGTGACGGTGGCCTAGGGTGCGTTGGTAAACCCTCGGCCGTCGCGAGCGACGTCCGGTGCGTGCGATGGCAAGGCGACGGAGCGAGGGCGGGCCGGCGGCCCGTCGAGTGACGGCAACGCCGCCAGCGTGCGTGCCGGACGGCGCGCAGCAGGCCACGGGGTCTACCAACGTGCCCTACCCCGACGCCATGTCGGCCGCACTGGGAGGAGCCATCATGACGCTGCTGGACCGACGCACGCTGTTCAAGGCCGGGGCCGCGGGCACCGGTGGGCTGCTCGCCGGCACCGCCCTCGGCCCGCCCGCCTCGTCGGCCGCGCCGCCCACCAAGCGGCGGACGCTGGCGCGCGGCCTGTCGATCCCCTGGGGGCTGGCGTTCCTGCCCACCGGAAACGCCCTGGTGGCCGAGCGGGACTCCGCGCTGGTGCACAAGGTCTCGCGCCGCGGCGGCAGCAAGGTCGTCGGCGAGGTCGAGGGGGTCGTGTCCTTCGGCGAGGGCGGCCTGCTGGGGCTGGCCTGCCACCCCAACTTCGCGGAGACCCGCTGGCTGTACGCCTACATCACCGCGGCCGACGACAACCGGGTGGTCCGGATGCGGTACGTCGACGGCCGGCTCGGCAGCCAGGAGACGGTGCTGGCCGGGTTCCCCAAGGCCGGCAACCACAACGGCGGACGGCTGCGCTTCGGCCCCGCCGGCCACCTGTTCGTCTCGACCGGCGACGCCGGCGACACCAGCAACGCCCAGGACGTCGACTCGCTGGGCGGCAAGATCCTGCGGGTCACCCCGGACGGCGAGGTGCCGGCCGGCAACCCGTTCCGCGGCAGCCCGGTCTGGTCCTTCGGGCACCGCAACGTCCAGGGGCTGTCGTTCGACAAGCGCGGCCGGCTCTGGGCGACCGAGTTCGGCCAGAACACCCGCGACGAGCTGAACCGGATCGTCAAGGGCCACAACTACGGCTGGCCGGTCGTCGAGGGCGGCGACGGCGGGGGTGGCAGCTTCCACGACCCGCTGGTCACCTGGTCCCCCACGTCCACCTGCTCCCCGTCCGGACTCGCGGTCGCCGGTGGGTACGCCTGGGTGGGAGCGCTGGCCGGTCAGTCGCTCTACCGCGTCGACCTGCGCGGCGGCGGCCGCGGCCGGATCCGCCGCTTCTTCCAGAACGACTTCGGCCGGATCCGCACCGTGGAGCCGGCGCCGGACCGGACGCTGTGGATCACCACGAGCAACGGCACGGGTGACCGGGTGATCCGCATCGAGCGCGGCTGAGGACGGCAGTGCCTCGGCGCGCAGCGGGCGACCCTTGGTAGCCGCGGCACTGGTCCGTCCCGGACGGGTGGTCGGGCTCGACGTCGCGCGCTGCATCGCGCTGATCGGGATGATCTCGACGCACGCGCTGGTGACGTCCACGCCGGACGGCGGTACGACGGTGGTGCAGTCGATCGCCGGTGGCCGGTCGGCCGCCCTGTTCGCGGTCCTCGCGGGCGTGAGCCTCAGCCTGATGTCGGGACGACGTACGCCGCTGCGCGGGCGGGCGTGGTGGGCAGCCGCCGCCGGCCTCGCGGTGCGGGCTCTGGTGATCGCGTTCATCGGCCTGATCCTGGGGGCGCTCGACACCACGATCGCGATCATCCTGACCTACTACGGGGTGCTGTTCGCGCTGGGCATCCCGTTCACCCTGCTGGGTGCGCGCGCCCTGGCCGCGCTGGCCGTGGGCTGGTGCGCGCTCGCGCCGGTGGTGTCGCACCTGCTGCGCCCGGACCTGCCACGACCGACGCTGGCCAGCCCCACGTTCGACCACCTCGTGTTCCCCGTGGAGCTCGTCAGCGAGCTGACGTTCTCCGGCTACTACCCGGCGTGGTCGTGGCTGACCTACCTCCTGGCCGGCATGGCCATCGGCCGCCTGGACCTCCGTCGGCCCACGACCGCGGCCTGGGTGCTGGTGGTCGGGGTAGTGACGGCGGTACTGGCGAAGGCCGCGTCGGCGTACCTCGTCGACCAGCCCGGCGTGCGGTCGACGCTGGCCCGGACCCTGACCGGCTCCCGCCCGGAGGGCGGTCTCGAGAACACCTTGGAGCACGGTCTCTTCGGCACCACCCCGACCGGCAGCTGGTGGTGGCTGGCGACCAGCGCACCGCACACCGCCACGCCCTTCGACCTCGCTCACACGACCGGCACCGCGCTCGCCCTGATCGGGCTGTGCCTGCTGGTGACGCGGTTCGTGCCAGCGGTCTGGGCGGTCGTGTTCGGCGCCGGCGCGATGACGCTGACGTTGTACTCCCTGCACGTGGTGCTGCGCACGCCGACGTTCTGGCCGGACGACGACGTGCCGACGTTCACCCTGCACGTGGTGGTGGTGCTGGTGATCGGCGCCCTGTTCCGGCTCGCGGACCGGAGCGGCCCGTTGGAACGGGTGACCGCGGACATGTCCCGCGCCGCCCGGCTCGCGGTGGCGGGTGCGGAACCGGCTCGGCGCTAGGGGAGTCCGTCGAAGTACTCCCTGGCGACGTACTTGGGCACCACCATCGTCCAGGCGTCGGTGACGAGCTCGGTCATTTCGTCGAGGTCGAGAGCTTCCATCCGGGCGACCACCCACTGGTAGCGCATGTCGCCGGCCGACGGCAGCTGGAACTTGTCGGGCTCGCTCTCGACGAGCGCGGCGCGCTGCTCGCGCGGGAAGGCGAAGCCCATCAGGGTCTCGTCGCGGGAGAACGACACGTAGACGATCTGCTTGACCCGGAATTTCACCCGGTCGCGGATCAGGTGCTCGGTGGTGCGGGGAAGCGTGAGCGCGAGCCGGCGGACGTCCTCGACGGTGACGGGCACGTGCGGCTCCCCGATGGGTCAGACGGCCGCCGCGGCCAGCAGCGACGTGAAGAAGCCGAGCCCGTCGGTGCCGGGCCCGGTGAGGTCCTCGACCGCGTGCTCCGGGTGCGGCATCAGGCCGACGACGTTGCCGCGCTCGTTGGTGATGCCGGCGATGTCGCGCAGCGAGCCGTTGGGGTTGACGTCGAGGTAGCGCGCGACGACCCGGCCCTCCCCCTCCAGCCGGTCGAGGGTGGCGGCGTCGGCGACGTAGGAGCCCTCGCCGTTCTTGAGCACGACGGTGATCTCCTGCCCCTCGTCGTACGACGAGGTCCAGGCGGTGTGTGCGTTCTCGACGCGGAGTCGCTGGTCGCGGCAGACGAACTTCTGGTGGTCGTTGCGGATCAGCGCGCCGGGCAGCAGGTGGGACTCGCAGAGGATCTGGAAGCCGTTGCAGATGCCGAGCACGGGCAGCCCGCTCTTCGCGCCCTCGACGACGTCGGTCATCAGCGGGGAGAACCGGGAGATCGCACCGCAACGCAGGTAGTCGCCGTAGGAGAAGCCGCCGGGCAGCACGACGGCGTCGACACCCTTGAGGTCGTGGTCGCCGTGCCACAGCGCCACCGCCTCGTGGCCGGCGATCGTGACGGCGCGGCGTGCGTCGACGTCGTCGAGCGAGCCGGGGAACGTGACGACACCGATCCTCACGCGGGGGACCCCTCGTGCTCCTCGACGTGGACCTCGAAGTCCTCGATCACGGGGTTGGACAGCAGCTTCTCCGCGATCTCGTGGACCTCGGCGAGCCGGGCCGAGGTCAGCTCGCCGTCCAGCTCGAGCTCGAACCGCTTGCCCTGCCGGACGCCGGTCACCCCCTCGAACCCGAGCCGGGGCAGTGCGCCGTGCACGGCCTTGCCCTGCGGGTCGAGGATCTCGGGCTTGAGCATGACGTCGACGACGACACGGGCCACGGGGGTCTCCTTGGGAGGGCGACGAGGTTCGGTAGCGAGTCTAGGACGCGGGGCCGTCGGTGCTCGGGAGGGAGGGGTGGATTACCACGGTCCCGTGGTAATCCCCCGCTCCCCGGGGTGAACTCCCCACGGGAAGCGGCCGTTCACCACGGGACCGTGGTAATCGGCCCCGCAGGGTCAGGCGAGTTCGCGCTTCAGGATCTTCCCGGTGGCGGTCATCGGCAGCGAGTCGACCACCTGGACGATGCGCGGGTACTTGTACGCGGCCATGTGCTCCTTGCCCCACGCCACCAGGTCGTCGCTGGTCGCGGACGCGCCGTCGTTGAGGATCACGTAGGCCTTGATCTCCTCGCCGTGGCTCTCGTGGGGCACGCCGACGACCGCGGCGAGCGACACGTCCTCGTGGGTCATCAGCACCTCCTCGATCTCGCGCGGGTACACGTTGTAGCCGCCGCGCAGGATCATGTCCTTCGAACGGTCGACGATGTAGTACCAGCCGTCCTCGTCGCGCCTGGCGAGGTCGCCGGACCGGAACCACCCGTCGCGGATCGCCTCCTCGGTCGCCTCCGGCCGGGCGTAGTAGCCCTTCATGATGTTGTGCCCCTTGATCGCGATCTCGCCGATCGCGTCGGGCGTCCAGTCGACCTCGTCCCAGCTCTCCGGCTTGAGGAGCTTCATCTCCACGCCCGGGATCGGGATGCCGATCGAGCCCGGCCGAGCCGGTGCGCCGTGCTCAGAGAAGCTCGCGACCGGCGAGGTCTCCGACAGCCCGTAGCCCTCGAGGATCGTGACCCCGAACTTCTTCTCGAAGTCCTTGTGCACCTCGACCGGCAGGGCCGACCCGCCGGCGACCGCGATGCGCAGGTTGCGGGCGATGCCCTCGACGTCGACGGTGTCGTCGAGCGCGCCCAGAAGGCCCCAGTACATCGTGGGTACGCCGGCGAAGAACGTGACGTTCTCCTTCTGCAGCGCGGCCAGAGCCGGGGCGGCCTCGAACCGGGGCAGCATCACGACGGTGCCGCCGAAGGCGAACGCGCCGTTCTGGATCACGGTCTGTCCGAAGGAGTGGAACAGCGGCAGCACGCACAGGTAGGTGTCGGGCCGACCGGCGTCCGCGTCGAAGAGCTCCTTGCCGCATAGCGCGTTGTCGCGCATGTTGCGGTGCCGCAGCTCCGCGCCCTTGGGCTGCCCCGTCGTACCCGATGTGTAGAGGATCACCGCGGTGTCGTCGTCGTCGGTCGCAACGGTGTCGAACGTCGGCGGCCGTCCGGCCATCGCCCGGCCCATCGTCTCGGCACCCTCGATCGGCGACTCGGCCGCGGGGTCGGCGGTGATCACGAAGAAGTGCTCGCAGGCCTCGGTCTTGTCGAACCCTGCCTTGCCCTCCGCGCCGATGGGCAGCTCCGGCGTGCCCTGGAAGCAGAAGTACGCCTTCGCGTCGGAGTCGGCGAGGTGGTAGGCGACCTCGCGGCCCTTGAGCAGGACGTTCAGCGGTACGACGGTGGCGCCGGCCTTGAGGATGCCGAAGTACACGATCGTGAAGTACGGCAGGTTCGGACAGCTCAGCGCGACCTTGTCGCCGGGCTCGATGCCGCGCTCGACGAGGAGGTTCGCGACCTGGTTGGCGGCGCCGTTGACCTGCGCGTAGCTGAGCCGGGTGTCCGCGAAGACGATCGCCTCCCGCTCCGGGTAGCGCTCGGCGGATCCTTCGAGGAGGGCTGCGAGGTTCGACATGGCCTCAACCTACTCAGCGGTGCGGCGCTCGTCACCCAACCGATATCGGTAGTCGGAGCGTGACGTGGGGACCACTCCCGGCATACCGATATCGGTGGCTCTCAGAACGTCTGGCCGGTCAGCCGCTCGAACGCCTCGACGTACCGCGCCCGCGTCCGCTCCACGACGGCGTCGGGCAACGGCGGCGGCTTCTCGCCGGACGACCTGTCCCACCCGCTCTCGGCGGACAGCAGCCAGTTGCGCACGATCTGCTTGTCGTACGACGGCTGCTGGCGGCCCGGCACCCACTCGTCGGCCGGCCAGAACCGGGAGGAGTCCGGGGTGAGCACCTCGTCCGCCAGCACGATCGTCGCGACCCCACCGGGCTCCCCGGGCTCCCCGGGCTCCCCGGGCTCCCCGGATGCGGGCCGGGAGCCGAACTCGAGCTTGGTGTCCGCGAGGATGATGCCGCGCTCCCGCGCGATGCCCTCCGCCCGCGCGTACACCGCCAGCGTCACGTCGCGCAGCCGGGCCGCGACATCCGGTCCCACCACGCCGACCACGGCGTCGTACGACACGTTCTCGTCGTGGTCGCCCACGGCGGCCTTCGCGGCGGGCGTGAAGATCGGCTCCGGGAGCCGCCCGCCGTCCTCCAGCCCGGCGGGCAGCGGGATGCCGCACACCTCGCCCGTCGCGCGGTAGTCCAGCAGTCCCGAGCCGGTGAGGTAGCCGCGGGCGACGCACTCGACGGCGTACATGTCGAGGCCCTCGCACACCACCGCCCGGCCCGCGACCGACGCGGGCACGTCGTTGGACACGATGTGGTGTGGCACCACGTCCGCGAGCCGCTCGAACCACCACAGCGACATCCGGGTCAGGATCGCCCCTTTGTCTGGGATGGTGGTGTCGAGGACGAAGTCGAAGGCCGAGATCCGGTCACTGGCCACCATCAGCAGCCGGCCGGCGTGCGGGCCCTCGGTGAGCCGGTACAGGTCGCGCACCTTGCCGGAGTGCAGGTGCTCGGCGCCCTCGATCCGCGGGGCGGGCGGGATGCCGAGGTCGGAGGTGGTCACGCGGGGACCCTAACAACGATTCGTCTGTGGTCTATGGGGTGATCCACGCGGGCGACCCGCAGACGAATCGTTGTCACCGGCCGTGATGGGGTGGACGCATGCCGTTGTCACCAGAAGAGGTCTACGCACGTGTCGTCGAACAGGTCGGGGAGGGCGGGCGGCTGCCGATGCCGCCGGTCGCCGAGTGGGACATCTTCCCCTGGGAGCAGGTCGGCGACACGTGGCAGCCGAAGGTGGTCGAGCCGCCGCTCGCGCAGGAGGGGCCGCGGTGGGGCGAGGGCGACCGGACCTGCGACTGCGGGGTGTCGGCGACCACCAGCCAGACGGATCCCGACTGGCTGCCGCAGAACGCGGTCTGGTGCAACGAGCGCTGGGCGGTCTCGTCGATGGATCAGCCGGGCGGCCTGCCGCTGATCCTGTTCCTGCACCCGCGCGAGCACCTCGACCTCGGCGACCTCGACGACGAGCTGGCCGCGGAGTACGGCCGGATCAGCATCTGGCTGCACCGGATCATGTCCCGGCTGCCGCACATCGGGCGCGTGCACGTGTGCCGGTGGGGCGACGGCGGCAGCCACATGCACGTGTGGTTCCTGGCCCGCTACGAACGGCTGCCGCACATCCTGGGCTCGATGGCCGTGGAGTGGAACGAGATGCTCCCGCCGCCGCCCAAGGAGGTCTGGCGCGCCGACATCAAGCACGTCGCGGACCGGCTCGCGCTGCACGACGGGGAGTGCCTGGTCTGACCCGCCGTGCCAACAGCCGGGCGTCGGCGGGACCGTTTCCGGCTTGACGGCCGGGGGCACCCTGGAGGGCGTGACGGAGACCGGGTACGACGCGGCCGCCGCGGACGCCGACTTCGAGCCCGACCCTCGGCGCTGGCGGATCCTCGCGGTCACCCTCGTGATCGGCTTCATGGCGCTGCTGGACGTCACGATCGTGAATGTCGCGCTGCCCTCGATCCGCTCCGGACTGGGCGCGTCCGCGGCCGGGGTGCAGTGGATCATCTCCGGCTACGCGCTCACGTTCGGGCTGACCCTGGTCGCGGGCGGCCGGCTCGGCGACGCGCTCGGGCGGCGCCGGATGATGGTGATCGGGCTGTCGGGGTTCCTGGTCTCCAGCGCCGCGGTCGGCCTCGCCCCCGACGAGCTGTGGGTGGTGGTCGCCCGGCTCGCGCAGGGTGCGGCCGCCGGACTGCTCACCCCGCAGAACTCGGGTCTCATCCAGCAGCTGTTCCGCGGACCCGAGCGGGGGCGCGCCTTCGGCCTGTTCGGGCTGACGGTCTCGGTCTCCGCCGCGCTCGGCCCGGTCCTCGGCGGCCTGATCATCGCGGCGTTCGGCGAGGAGAACGGCTGGCGGGCGATCTTCCTGGTCAACGTGCCGATCGGCCTGGTGGCACTGGTGTTCGTGGCGAGGCTGGTTCCGGGGCGGGACGGGTCCCCCGGCGGCGCCGCCGACCGGATCGACCTGGTCGGGGCCGCGCTGCTGGGTGCCGGCGTGCTGTGCGTGCTGTACCCGCTGGTCGCGGTGATGGCCGGCGTCTCCCCGGTCCTGCTCGTGCTCGTCGGCGCACCCGTGCTGTTCTGGGTGTTCGCCCGGTGGGAGCGCCGCCTCGTCGCCACCGGCCGGGCACCGCTGCTCGACGTCAGCCTGCTCCGGGCCGCGCCCGGTTACGCGTCCGGGATCCTGCTCGGCAGCCTGTACTTCACCGGCTTCACCGGTGTCTTCCTGGTGCTGTCGGTCCACCTCCAGGAGCGGCTCGACCTGTCCCCGCTGGCCACCGGGCTGATGCTTACGCCGTTCGCGATCGGGTCGGCGGTGACCGCGCCGGTGGCCGGGCACTTCGTGTCCCGGGTCGGCCGGCGGGTGACGGTGCTGGCGCTGCTGGTGGTGATCGTCGGGTTGGTGAGCGTGATGCTGCTCGTGCCCGGCCACGACGGCGACGGGCTGTGGCCGCTGCTGGTGGTGCCGCTGCTGCTGGCCGGGCTCGGCGGCGGCGGCGTGGTCTCCCCCAACTTCACGCTCACGCTCGAGGAGGTGCCGCCGCGGATGGGCGGCGCCGCCGGCGGGGCCCTCCAGACCGGCCAGCGGATCGGCTCGGCGCTCGGCACGGCGCTGGTGATGTCGGTCTACCAGGTGACGGTGACCGCATCCGGCTCCACGGCGACGGCCCTGCGGGTCGCGCTCGGCACGGCGCTGGTCCTGATCGTGCTCGCGCTCGTGGTGGCCGTGCGCGACCTCCGGCACGCGTCCCGGGTCAGCCCGCGCTGAACGTCCGGGCCCCCGTCGGTGCCGCCGGTCGGTCCTCGACGGAGGTCACGTCGGCGTAGGCCGGTCCGGAGCGACACCAGTCGACCAGGGCGTGCACCGCGTCCGGCGTCCCCTCGAAGTGCCCGGCGACCGTGCCGTCGGGCTCGTTTCGCACCCACCCGTTGACGCCGAGGCGCTGGGCCTCGTGCAGGCAGTGGAAGCGGAACCCGACCCCCTGCACCTGGCCGCGGACCACCACGTCGACGGCGCTCACCTGCTGCTCGGCCATCCGCCCAGGGTGCCACGCCGCGCGTGTCATCTGGAGCCCGCTCGGAGGGTCCACCTGGTCACGAATTGGTGAGGGGTCTTTACCAGAGCCGTCCGGTTTGGTTGTGTCTGACCCATCTCGGGTCGGACGAACAGCGTCCTCCCCCTGCACAAGGAGCCTCTGGGTGAAGAAGAACTCACGCTTGCGCGCGGCCACCATC
The DNA here is from genome assembly GCF_035697785.1 of Nocardioides sp. Classification (GTDB taxonomy): domain Bacteria; phylum Actinomycetota; class Actinomycetes; order Propionibacteriales; family Nocardioidaceae; genus Nocardioides_B. Next base: position 25,502 of record NZ_DASSCL010000099.1, on the reverse strand, counting down.
ACCGCGGCGGTCGCGTCACTCGCCACCACCGGACTCACGTTCGGGGCCGTCACCGCGGCCGCCGACCCCGGTGGGAACAGCGACGCCAGCAAGAAGCTGCGCAAGGAAGTCAGCGTCAGCAAGATCATGAAGCATCTCGACGAGTTCCAGGAGATCGCCGACGAGAACGGCGGAACCCGGGCGTCGGGCACGCCGGGCTACGAAGCCAGCGGCCGGTACGTCGAGAAGCGCCTGAAGAAGGCGGGGTACAAGACCAAGCGGCAGTACTTCCCGTTCACCTACACCGAGATCCTCGCGGAGAACGTGCGGGTCAACGGCGCCAACCAGCGCACCATCGACAACCACGTGATGACCGCGAGCCCGAGCACGCCGCCGGGCGGCGTGACGGCGAACCTGGTCACCCCGGCGGACCCCGCGGACCCGTTGGGCTGCGAGGCGACCGACTGGGACGGCACGGCGGTGGCCGGGCAGATCGCGTTGGTCAGCCGCGGCACCTGCCCCTTCGCCCAGAAGAGCCAGGCCGCCAACACCGCCGGCGCCGCCGCGGTGATCATCTACAACAACGCCGACGGCGAGCTCAACGGCACGCTCGGTGACAACCCGCAGGGCGTCGCACCGACCACCGGCATCACCCAGGCCGACGGCCAGGCCCTCATCGCCGAAATGGCGGCGGGCGCCGTGAACCTGACCGTCGACCTCCGCACCCTCGTGGAGCAGCGCCAGACCTTCAACGTGATCGCCGAGACCAAGCGCGGCGACGCGGACGACGTGATCATGCTGGGCAGCCACCTCGACAGCGTCGTCGGCGGTCCCGGGATCAACGACAACGCGTCCGGCACGTCGACGGTCCTCACCGTCGCGGAGGAGATCGCGAACCCCAAGTACAAGCTGGACGGCAAGGTCCGCTTCGCCTGGTGGGGCGCCGAGGAGACCGGCCTGGTCGGTTCGACGTTCTACGTCAACCAGCTCAAGGAAAAGCCAGGTGCGCTGCAGGACATCGCGACGTACCTCAACTTCGACATGCTCGGCTCGCCGAACTTCCAGATCGGCGTGTACGACGCCAACAACTCCAACAACGCCGGGAACCCGAACCCCGACGGCGTCGTCATCCCGCCGGGCTCGATCGAGACCGAGTCCGTCTTCACCGAATACTTCGACTCCGTCGACCAGCCGTGGAACGACACCGCGTTCAGCGGCCGGTCGGACTACCAGGCGTTCATCAACAACGGGGTCGCGGCCGGCGGCCTGTTCTCCGGTGGTGACGGGACCAAGACGCCCGCGCAGGTGGGGATGTACGGCGGCACCGCGGGCATCCACTACGACCCGAACTACCACACGCCCGCCGACGACATCGACAACGTCAGCCGGGAGTCGCTGGACATCATGAGCGACGCGGTGGCGCACACGGCCATCACGCTCGCGCAGGATCCCGGCATCGTCCGCTGACCCCCAACCCACCGATGTCGGTAGCCCGACCGTGACCCCTGGGTCACGCGACGGCTACCGATATCGGTGGCGGTTCACAGGATCGAACCGGGGGTGTAGGTCGCGGCGTCGGGGTACGACGCCGCGACCTGCTCGACCCGGCGGACGACGGTGTCCACCTGCGCGACGGCCGCGCCGGTGAAGGTGATCGGGTCCGCCACGAGGGTCTCGAGCTGCTGCTCGGTGAGCCCGAGCCGCTCGTCGGCGGCGAGCCGGGCGAAGACGTCGTTGTCGGTCTGCCCCTGCCGCATCGCCAGGGCGACGCCGACGGCCGCCTCCTTGATCGCCTCGTGCGCGGTCTCACGGCCCACCCCGTTGCGGACCGCGGCCATCAGCACCTTGGTGGTGGCCAGGAACGGGAGGTACCGGTCGAGCTCGCGCTGCACCACGGCCGGGAAGGCGCCGAACTCGTCGAGCACGGTCAGGAACGTCTGGAACAGCCCGTCGGTCGCGAAGAACGCGTCGGGCAGCGCCACCCGGCGTACGACGGAGCAGGAGACGTCCCCCTCGTTCCACTGGTCGCCGGCGAGCTCCCCGACCATGGAGAGGTAGCCGCGCAGGACTACGGCGAGACCGTTCACGCGCTCGCACGATCGGGTGTTCATCTTGTGCGGCATCGCCGAGGAGCCGACCTGGCCCTCCTTGAAGCCCTCGGTGACCAGCTCGACGCCGGCCATCAGCCGAATCGTGGTGGCGAGGTTGGACGGTCCGGCGACGACCTGCACCAGCGCGGACAGCACGTCGAAGTCCAGCGAGCGCGGGTAGACCTGCCCGACGCTGGTCAGCACCCGCTCGAAGCCGAGGTGGGCGGCGACCCGTCGCTCGAGCTCGCCGAGCTTGTCGGCGTCGCCGTCGAGCAGGTCGAGCATGTCCTGGGCGGTGCCGACCGGGCCCTTGATGCCGCGCAGCGGGTACCGCGCCAGCAGGTCCTCGAGCCGGTCGAGCGCGACCAGCATCTCGTCGGCGATGCTGGCGAACCGCTTGCCCAGGGTGGTGGCCTGCGCCGCCACGTTGTGGGAGCGGCCGGCCATCACCAGGCTCCGGTGCTCGGCCGCGAGCCGCCCCAGCCGGGCCAGGGCGGCCACGACGCGGTCGCGGACCAGCAGCAGCGAGGAGCGCACCTGCAGCTGCTCGACGTTCTCGGTGAGGTCGCGGGAGGTCATCCCCTTGTGGATGTGCTCGTGGCCGGCGAGCGCGCAGAACTCCTCGATCCGCGCCTTCACGTCGTGCCGGGTGACGCGCTCGCGCGCCGCGATCGAGTCGAGGTCGACCTTGTCCACGACCGCCTCGTAGGCCTCGACGACACCGGCGGGTACGTCGATGCCGAGGTCGCGCTGGGCCTTGAGCACCGCGACCCACAGCTGCCGTTCGAGCACGATCTTGTGCTCGGGCGACCAGATCGCGGCCAGGTCGGCGCCGGCGTACCGGGTGGCGAGGACGTTGGGGACGGTCACCGGGTCTCCTCGGCCTCGACCGGGAGGGCCGCGATGTCGGTGCGGTGGTGGCAGCCGTCGATGTCGACACAGGCGACGCCGGCGTACGCCCGCTGCCGCGCCTCCGCGACGTCGGCACCCACCGCGGTCACGGCGAGCACCCGGCCGCCGGACGTGACCAGGGCGCCGTCGCGCACCGCGGTGCCGGCGTGGATCACGTCGACCCCGTCGAGCGCCTCGGCCGCGTCGACCCCGGTGATCGGGTCACCGGTGCGCGGGGTGCCGGGATAGTTGTGCGCCGCGACGACGACCGCGACCGCGGCTCCGTCGCGCCACTTCAGCGGCCCCACCTCGTGCAGCCGGCCGTCGGCCGCCGCCTTGAGCACCACGCCGAGCGGGGACTCGAGCAGGGCGAGCAGCGGCTGGGTCTCGGGGTCGCCGAAGCGGGCGTTGAACTCCACCACCCGGACCCCGCGCCCGGTGAGCGCCAGCCCGGCGTACAGCAGCCCGGTGAACGGGGTGCCGCGGCGGGCCATCTCCCGGACCGTCGGTCGGAGCACCCGCTCGGTGACCTCGTCGACGAGACCCTCGGGCGCCCACGGCAACGGCGTGTAGGCGCCCATGCCGCCGGTGTTGGGGCCCTCGCCGCCGTCGTGGACCCGCTTGAAGTCCTGGGCGGGCAGCATCGGTAGCACGGTCTCACCGTCGGTGATCGCGAACACGGAGACCTCGGGACCGTCGAGGTACTCCTCGATGACCACCCGTCCGCAGGCGGCAGCGTGGCCGGCCGCCACGTCGCGGTCGTCGGTCACGACCACACCCTTGCCGGCCGCGAGGCCGTCGTCCTTCACGACGTACGGCGCACCGAACGCGTCGAGCGCGGCGGCCGCCTCGTCGGGCGTGCCGCAGACGTGGGCGAGCGCGGTGGGTACGTCGGCCGCGGCCATCACGTCCTTGGCGAACGCCTTCGAGCCCTCGAGGACGGCCGCCTCGGCGGACGGGCCGAAGCAGGAGATCCCGGCTGCGCGGACCGCGTCGGCGACGCCCGCGACGAGCGGGGCCTCCGGGCCGACCACGACGAGGTCGACGTCCAGCTCCGTCGCCAGCGCCGCCACGGCCGCCCCGTCGACGGCGTCCACCGGGTGCAGCTCGGCAACCGCGGCCATCCCCGGGTTGCCCGGCGCGGCGTACACCTGGCTGACCTCGGGGTCGCGGAACAGCGCAAGTGCCAGGGCGTGCTCGCGGCCCCCGGACCCGACCACCAGGACCTTCATCGGAGAACGACCGTCTGCTCGCGGCTCGGGCCAACGCCGACCGCCCAGAACGGGGCCCCGGACATCTCCTCGAGCGCCCGTACGTAGATCTGGGCGTTCTTGGGGAGGTCCTCGAAGGAGCGGCAGTCCGAGATGTCGGAGTTCCAGCCGTCGAAGAACTCGTAGACCGGTTCGGCGTGGTGGAAGTCCGACTGGGTCATCGGCATCTCGTCGATGCGCTCGCCGTCCACCTGGTAGCCGACGCACACCGGGATCCGCTCCCAGGCGCCGAGCACGTCGAGCTTGGTGAGACAGAACTCCGTGAGCCCGTTGACCCGGGCGGCGTAGCGGGCGATCACGGCGTCGTACCATCCGCAGCGCCGCGGCCGGCCGGTCGTCACGCCGAACTCGCCACCCACCGAGCGCAGCTTGTCGCCGTCGTCGTCGTGCAGCTCGGTCGGGAACGGCCCGGACCCGACGCGGGTGGTATAGGCCTTGATCACGCCGATCACCCGGTTGATCCGGGTCGGCCCGACCCCGGCGCCGGTGCACACCCCACCGCTGACCGGGTTGGACGACGTCACGAACGGATAGGTGCCGTGGTCGACGTCGAGCATGGTCGCCTGGGCGCCCTCGAACAGCACCGTCTTGTCCTCGTCGAGCGCCAGGTTGAGCAACAGGCTCGTGTCCGCGACCATCGGGCGCAGCCGGTCGGCGTACGACAGCAGCTCCTCGACCACCTGCTCGGGCTCGATCGCGCGCCGGTTGTAGACCTTGGCGAGCACCTGGTTCTTGAGGTCGAGGGCGCCCTCGACCTTCTGCCGCAGGATGCTCTCGTCGAAGAGGTCAGCGACCCGGATGCCGGTGCGGCTGATCTTGTCGGCGTACGTCGGGCCGATCCCCCGGCCGGTGGTGCCGATGAGGTTCTTGCCGAGGAAGCGCTCGGTGACCTTGTCGAGGGTGGTGTGGTAGCTGGTGATCAGGTGGGCGTTGGCGGAGACGACCAGGTTCGCGACCTCGACGCCGCGGGCCCGGAAGCCGTCGATCTCGTCGAACAGCGCGGCCGGGTCGACCACGACGCCGTTGGCGATCACCGGGACGACGTCGGGGATCAGGACGGCGGACGGCAGCAGGTGGGTGTCGAACTTCTCGCCGTTGACGACGATGGTGTGCCCTGCATTGTTTCCGCCGGACGTTCGCACGCAATAATCGATCGAGGACCCGAGCTGGTCGGTCGCCTTGCCCTTTCCTTCGTCGCCCCACTGCGCTCCGAGCACCACGATCGCGGGCATGGGCACCTCTCTGCCGCCGACAACAGCTGCCAACAAAAAGGCCCGGGTGCAAACAGCACCGGGGCTCTTGCGAACCAAGGCTAACAAAGCGGGCCCCCGCCGCTCCCGGGCGCCCGAGCCGCGGCCTCGGAGCGCGGGACGCCGGGCGGGCGGCGGTCTGGTCCTCGGTTTCTCGCCGGGGCCCGGGGGTACTGTCTCGGTCCGTGGATCCACTGCTGCTGATCGCCAACGCCGAAGCCGGGAGCGCCGACCGTGAGCGCCTCGATGAGGCCCTCGACGTGCTGCGCCGGGACGCTGACGTCGAGGTGGCCACGACCGGCAACCCCGGGGAGCTCGACGGCGTCCTGCACCGGCGCGGCGGCCGTCGGGTCGTGGTGGCCGGCGGGGACGGCAGCCTGCACGCAGTGGTGGCCGCCCTGCACCGTCGCAACGAGCTGGCCGACACGGTGGTCGGCCTGCTCCCCCTCGGCACCGGCAACGACTTCGCCCGCGGCAACGACATCCCGCTCGACCCGCGCGCGGCCGCGGAGCTGATCGTCACCGGCGAGGTCCGCCCGGTCGACCTCATCGTCGACTGCGTCGGCGAGGTGGTCGTCAACAACGTGCATGTCGGGGTCGGTGCGCAGGCCAGCCACAAGGCCCGGTCGTGGAAGAAGGCGCTGGGCCGGCTGGGGTACGTCGTCGGCGCGGCGCAGGCGTCGATCCGGCCGCCGTTCTACCGGTTCCGGGTCGAGGTCGACGGCGAGGTGGTCGCCGACATGGACCGGCACGTCGTCCAGGTGGCCATCGGCAACGGCACGACCGTCGGCGGCGGAACGGACCTGACCCCGCACGCCGACACCGGTGACGGCCAGCTGGACGTGATGGTGTCGTTCGCGGTGGGGCCGCTGTCCCGGTTCGGGTACGCCTTCCAGCTCAAGCTCGGCCGGCACCCCGAGCGCGATGACGTGATCTACGTGCGCGGCAAGACCGTCTCGGTGGCCGGTCAGGCGTTCTGGTGCAGCGCCGACGGCGAGCTCTCCGGCCCCGAGCGCACCCGCACCTGGCGCATCGAGCCGGGCGCGTTCTCGATGCCGCTTCCGCCGCGCGACCCCGTCGTGCCGGTGTAGCGCCCGTCTCAGAGCCACCCTCGTCGTACCGCCTCGACGCCGGCCTGGAAGCGGGAACCCGCCTCGAGCTCGTCCATGAGATCGGCTACGCGGCGGCGCACCGTCCGCAGCGAGAGGCCGAGTGTGCGGGCGATCTGCTCGTCCTTGGCGCCGCGGGCCATCTGGTCGAGGATCAGCCGCCGGGCGCTCTCGCTCTCGGCCTCCCCGTCACCGCCGATGCCCGGCACGATCAGGGCGCGCTCCCACAGCGCGTCGAACAGCAGGGTCATCGCGGTGACCAACGACTGCTGGCGGAGGACGAGCAGCACGTCGTCGGCGACGTCGAAGCGTTGCGGGAGGAGCGCGGCGGCGGTGCCGATCACGGCGAGCCGGCCGGGCAGCTCGCCGAGGATGCGCACGTGCTCGCCGAGGTCGGCGCGGCGTCGTACCGCCTCCGGCGCCTCCTCCAGCACGCGCGCGGGGTAGAGCACCCGCGAGCGCCGCCCCTGCCGCAGCTGGTCGCGCACCCACTCGTCGACGGCGCGGCCGACCGGCAGCCGCCACTGGTCGTGGCGCATCCAGAGCAGGTCGCCGTCGGTCTCGACCGCCAGGCTGCGCAGCACCGGCAGCGCCTCGCGGATCGGCAGCGACTCGACCTGGACCGGTTCGCCGAGAGGACCGCGGGTGGCCCGGTAGTCGGCCGTGAGGGCGGGCACCAGGCCGCGGACGCCGGTGAGCTGTTCGCGCACCGCCTGCAGCCGCTGCTGCTCGTCGTTGATGAGCCGTTCGAGCGCCTGCTCCGGGGGCGCGGCGACCAGCGCGTCATCGTCTCGCAGCACCAGTCCCGCCCCCACGAGACGGTCGACCAGCTCGGCGGTGGACCGCCGGTCGGCGCCGACCACGCTGGCCGCGCTCTCCTCCGTGAGCCTGGGGGTGCGCAGCAGCGCGCGGTAGAGCGACTCCTCCGCAGCGGACAACCCGAGCACCGACAGGGGTGAGGGATGCTCGTCCTGCTCGGCCACGCTGGCAGTTTAGTGCCATTGGCATCGAGTGGACAGGCAAACCGTGACGTGCGACTGCCAATCTTCTCCCTGAGGCCGACCGGGATTTCCAAATCGGGGGATTCGGGAAACCCCGGGTCGGCCCGACAACCAGTCGAAGCGCCGGAATCGCAGCAGGGGACGATTCCGGCGCTTCGCCTGTGCCCCCATGTCGTGTGGACGCGATCCGAACCGCCTGGGGTCAGGTGCCTGGGAGCAGCCTGTCGTAGCCGGTGGGGCTGGAGTCGCGCAGGAACTCGGCGCAGCGTTCGGCCTCGGGGGTCTCCCCGATCCGGGTGGCGGCGATGGAGAGGGCGGCCAGCGCGCGGAGGAAACCGCGGTTCGGCTCGTGCTCCCACGGCACCGGCCCGTGGCCCTTCCAGCCGTTGCGGCGGAGCAGGTCCAGGCTGCGGTGGTAGCCGACCCGGGCGTAGGCGTACGCCGTCACGTCGTCCACCGCCGAGTCCGCGAGCGCCCGCTCGGCGAGGGTGGCCCAGGCCAGCGGCGACTCCGGGTGGTCGCGCACGACGGCGGCCGGATCGACGGAACCGTCGAGCAGCCCAGCGGCGGGGTCCTCCGGGAGGTGCGTCGGGGGCGGGCCGGCCATCAGGTCCTGGAAGGTCATGGCCTCATTGTGCCCGGGGTGCCGACCACCCCACTGGCCGGCCGCCGGAACGACCGGGGTGCCGCGAGCGCCGCCGCCGCGATGACTCACCATGGTCCGGTGACTTCGACCCCAGCACTCACGCCGCTGCCGAGCAGCCCGGCGCCGGCCGACGAGACCGCGCGCTGGTGGCAGCACGCGGTCGTCTACCAGGTCTACCCGCGCTCGTTCGCCGACGGGAACGGTGACGGGGTCGGCGACCTGCCCGGCATCACGGCCCGGCTGCCGTACCTCGCCGACCTCGGCGTGGACGCGATCTGGATCTCGCCGTACTACGTCTCGCCGATGGCCGACGGCGGGTACGACGTGGCGGACTACCGCGACGTCGACCCGCTGTTCGGCTCGCTGGGGGACGCCGAGACGCTGATCGCGGAGGCGCATGCTCTCGGCCTGAAGGTGATCGCCGACCTGGTCCCCAACCACACCTCCGACGAGCACGCCTGGTTCCGGGCCGCGCTCGCCGCCGGCCCTGGCTCGCCCGAGCGGGACCGCTACCTGTTCCGCGACGGCACCGGGACCGACGGCTCGGAGCCGCCGAACGACTGGCGCAGCGTCTTCGGCGGCCCTGCCTGGAGCCGCGTGACCGAGCCGGACGGGACGCCCGGCCAGTGGTACCTGCACATGTTCGACGTCAAGCAGCCCGACCTGAACTGGCAGAACGACGAGGTGCACGCGGAGTTCCGCGACGTCCTGCGGTTCTGGCTCGATCGCGGCATCGACGGCTTCCGGGTCGATGTCGCGCACGGGATGGTCAAGGCAGAGGGCCTGCCCCACTGGGACCACGAGCAGGAGCTGCTCGAGGGCGAGAACTCCGACGGCGAGCGGCCGCCGATGTGGGACCAGGACGGCGTGCACGCGATCTACCGCGAGTGGCGGGAGGTGCTCGACGAGTACGGGCGGCCAGGGGACCGGATGATGGTCGCCGAGGCCTGGGTCGAGCCCGCCTCGCGGCTCGCGCTCTACGTGCGCCCCGACGAGATGCACCAGGCCTTCAACTTCCACTACCTGGGCTCGCTGTGGGCGGCCGACGATGTCCGCGAGGCGATCGAGACGTCGCTGCAGGCCAACGCCCTGGTCGGGGCGCCGACCACGTGGGTGCTGAGCAACCACGACGTGGTGCGGCACGCCAGCCGGCTCGGTCTGGCCAAACCCGGCAAGCACGACCACCGCGGGCTGGGGCCCCGCGACCCGCAACCGGACGCCGAGCTCGGGCTGCGGCGGGCCCGCGCGGCGTCGGCGCTGATGCTGGCGCTGCCTGGTTCGGCGTACCTCTACCAGGGCGAGGAGCTCGGCCTGCCCGAGCACAGCATGCTCGCCGACGAGCACCGCCAGGACCCGACCTGGTTCCGGCACGGCGGTGAGGTGGTCGGCCGCGACGGCTGCCGGGTCCCGATCCCGTGGCGTGCCGACGCCCCGGCGTACGGCTTCAGCGAGACCGGCAAGAGCTGGCTGCCGCAGCCGGCGTCGTTCGCGCGGTACGCCGTCGACGCCCAGGCAGGCGACCCGGCCTCGACCCTGGAGCTGTACCGGTCGCTGCTCGCCCTGCGCAAGGAGCTGGGGCTGGGAACCGGCGAGGTGGCGGTGTCGGAGGCGTACGGCGCCGACGTGCTCGCGCTCGTGCGGAGCACGCCGAGCGGGTCCTACCTCGTGCTCACCAACTTCGGGCCGGACCCCGTCGCGCTGCCGGATGGTGCCGAGGTGCTGCTGACGAGCGAGGTCTTGCTCGACGGGCGGGTGCCGACCGACGTGACGGTGTGGGCCCGGCTCGGCGAGTGAGACCCCAGGCGGATCTCATGCCGCTGTGGCTGGGGTCACGCGGGCTCCGTGGCACGGGAGCGGCTGTCACGCAGAGACGGATGTTCCCGTGGACCGCAGGTGCTCGCAGGCCTCCACGACGCGCGCGGCCATGCCCGCCTCGGCGGCCTTGCCCCACGCCCGCGGGTCGTAGGCCTTCTTGCTGCCGACCTCGCCGTCGACCTTCAGCACGCCGTCGTAGTTGCTGAACATGTGCCCGGCTACGGGGCGGGTGAAGGCGTACTGGGTGTCGGTGTCGACGTTCATCTTGACCACCCCGTAGTCGACGGCGGCGGCGATCTCCTCCGCCAGCGAGCCGGAGCCGCCGTGGAAGACCAGGTCGAACGGCTTCGAGCCGGCCTCGAGGCCGAGCTTCTCGACCACGGCGTCCTGGGCCTGCTTGAGGATCTCCGGCCGCAGCTTCACGTTGCCGGGCTTGTAGACGCCGTGCACGTTGCCGAAGGTCAGTGCCGTCATGTAACGGCCCTTCTCGCCGGTGCCGAGCGCCGCGACCGTCGCCAGCGCGTCGTCGGTGGTGCTGTAGAGCTTGTCGCCGGAGCCGCCCACGACGCCGTCCTCCTCGCCGCCGACCACGCCGACCTCGATCTCCAGCACGATGTTGGCGGCGTCGGCCTTCTCCAGCAGCTCCTGGGCGATCGCGAGGTTCTCGTCGAGCGGCACGGCCGAGCCGTCCCACATGTGCGACTGGAACAGCGGCTCCTGGCCGTTCTTGACCCGCTCGACGGAGATGTCGAGCAGCGGCCGGACGAAGCCGTCGAGCTTGTCCTTGGGGCAGTGGTCGGTGTGCAGTGCGATGTTGACCGGGTAGTTCTTCGCGACCTCGGCGGCGAAGCTGGCGAAGGCCACGGACCCGGTGACCATGTTCTTCACGGTCGGCCCGGAGAGGTACTCCGCACCGCCGGTGGACACCTGGATGATCCCGTCACTGCCGGCGTCGGCGAAACCCTTGAGGGCGGCGTTGAGCGTCTGCGAGGAGCTGACGTTGATGGCCGGGTAGGCGAAGGACTCGCGCTTCGCCTTGTCGAGCATCTCCGCGTACACCTCGGGAGTGGCGATGGGCATGTTCGTCTCCTGTGTCGGGCTTGGGTCGGCCGGTGCCAACACCCTACGGCCGACGTCGTACGACGAAGCAAGGCGATCAGTCGGTGGTCCGCCCCTCGCGTTCCGGCTCGTGGCGATCGCGACCGGGCGTGCCCAGGTCGAAGCGCCGGATCACCACCCGGAACAGCACGTAGTAGAGGGCGGCGTAGGCGAACCCGATCGGCACCAGCAGCAGCGGCTGCGTGGCCGGGGTGAAGTTCAGGGTGTAGTCGATGGCGCCGGCTGAGAAGGCGAACCCGTGCTTGATCCCGAGCGCGTTCACGAGCGCCAGCGACGTCCCGGTCAGCACCGCGTGGATCAGGAACAGCGGCCAGGCCACGAACATGAAGGCGAACTCCAGCGGTTCGGTGACGCCGGTGACGAAGGAGGTCAGTGCGCCCGAGAGCATCACGCCGCCGATGACCTTGCGGCGGCCGGGGCTCGCCTCGTGGTAGATCGCCAGTGCCGCCGCCGGCAGCGCGAACATCATGATCGGGAAGAAGCCGGTCATGAACGCCCCGGCGGTCGGGTCGCCGCTCAGGAAGCGGGCGATGTCACCGCGGACCACCTCGCCGCTCGGCGTCTGGAACTCGCCGACGACGAACCACGGCACCGAGTTGATGATGTGGTGCAGGCCGAACGGGATCATCAGCCGGTTGACCACGCCGTACACGAAGGCGCCGATGATGTCGTTGCCGACCAGCCACTCGCCGAGCGCGGTGAGGCCGTGGTCGAAGACCGGGTAGGCGAACGACAACGCCACCCCGAGGAGCAGCGCGGCGTTGGCGGTGATGATCGGGACGAACCGGCGGCCGCCGAAGAAGGCAAGGTAGGTCGGCAGCTTGATCCGGTAGAAGCGCTGCCACAGCAGGGCCGAGACGATGCCGATGAGGATGCCGCCGAAGACGCCGTAGTCGATGACCTGCGAGGACGTGCCGGTGGCTGGTTCGAGGACGTACGGCGACATGGCGGTGGTCACCTCGTCGAACACGAGGTAGCCCACCACGGCGGCCAGGGCGGTCGAGCCGTCGGACTTGCGGGCGAACCCGACCGCGACGCCCACGGCGAAGAGCAGCCCCAGGTGGCTGAACAACGTGCCACCCGCCGCCGCGAGGACGTCGGCGACCGGCTCGAGGGACGGCCACCGGGACGCCAGCGCGAGCCCGGAGTCGCCCGCGCCCAGCATGTCGGGCTGGCCCAGGCGGAGCAGGATCGCGGCGACCGGAAGCGCGGCGATCGGGAGCATCAGGCTGCGACCGAGTCGCTGCAAGGCCCCGAGCCCGATCCGGTGGGCGGTCTCGGCAGGGGGCGTCGACGGGCGGGCTTCGGCACCCGCCCGGCTGTCGGCGTCCATCGTCCTCCTCCCGAGATCGAGACCGGGCTCCCCGCACGTGTACCCGTTTGCCGGGTGGTTCAATGCACCCATGAGCCAAGCCGAGCAGATCGTCGCCGGCCTGGGCGGCAGCACCAACATCGTCGAGATCGAGGCCTGCATCACGCGCCTCCGCACCGCCCTTGCCGACACCGCGCTGGTCGACGAGACCGCGCTCCAGGACGCCGGGGCGCACGGGATCATGCGGGCCGGCTCGGTCGTGCAGGTCGTGGTCGGCCCGGACGCCGACACGATCGCGTCCCAGATCGAAGCGCTGCTCTGATGCGCACGCACCTGGCTGCGGCGGCCCGGCGGGGCGAGCGGTGATGGTCGAGGTGCTCTCCCCGGTCGCGGGCCTACGTGAGGATGTCAGCGACCTCCCCGACCCCGTGTTCGCCGCCGGCCTGGTCGGCCCCGGTGCAGCCATCCGTCCCAAGGCCGGCACCCAGACCGCCGTCGCCCCGATCGACGGCGTGCTCGCGAAGCTGCACCCGCATGCCTTCGTGGTGGTCAGCGACCGCGGCCCGGGGGTGCTGGTACACCTCGGGATGGACACCGTGCACCTCAACGGCGACGGCTTCACCGCCCTGCTCGAGGAGCAGGACCGGGTCAGCGCCGGCGACGAGGTGGTCACCTGGGACCCCGAGTACGTCGAGGCCGCCGGGCACTCGTCGATCTGCGCCGTCGTCGTACTCGACTGTCCGTTCGAGGCGCGTGCGCTCGGCGCCCCCGGCACCGAGGTCACAGCCGCCGGCCCGCTGTTCGAGATCGACTGCTGACCCGGCTCGACCACAGCACCGGCCCAAAGTCATGGTTGTACTCTACCTAGCCCCTAGGTAGAGTACATGCATGTTCGACGGCGAGCGGGGACCCCGCATGACGATCCCCACCCAGCTCGTGCTGCAGGTGCTCCTCGCGGATGCGGAGGTCGAGCTGTACGGCGGGCAGATCGGCTCCGCTGCCGGTTTGCCCAGCGGCACAGTGCACCCGATCCTCGCCCGGCTGGAGGGCGTGGGCTGGGTGGAGTCTCGTTGGGAGGACGTCGACCCGAGCCAGGCCGGCCGCCCCGCCAGGCGCTACTACCGGCTCACCGCCGCCGGCGCGAACCGCGCACCGGCCGCCCTGCTGCGCGCCTCCCGTCCACGGCGGGCCGGCCTGGCACCACACCCGCTCCCCGGCCAGTGATGAACACCCCTGGCACGACCACACCAGACGCGGCCAACCGGCCCGCGATCGCGGCGCGGTGCGCAGTGGTCACCGCCACGCTGGTCCTCCCACGCGGGTCGTCCCGCACCCGCTATCGACAGGAGTTCCTGGCAGAACTCAGCTTCATCGAAAGGTCCGCCTCCCAGCTCCGCTTCTCGGTCGGCATCCTGTCGCGCGCCTGGGCCCTGCGCCGTGCCCTAACCGAGGAGAACACCATGATCCACGATGCCGTGCCCCGCACCCCGCTGCTCTGCCGCCTCCACGTCCACCACCAGTGGCACACCGAGACCACCGAGGACGGCGCCCGCTACCGGCGCTGCCTCCGCTGCGGAAAGGACCACCCCAGCCAGGGTTCGGGGCCTGGCGACTGGGCCGCGCCCGTCCAGATGGGTGGGGGTGGCTGACCGAGGGGGAGGCTTCACACCCACGGCTCGGCGACGCTCAATACCCTCGACCAGGGCTTCCTCGGCCCTCAGGACGTCGCCCCGGGGCCCCCGAGCCAGGAGTGCTCGCCGTCCAGGTCGGCGTGCTGGCGGATCCAGGTGTGCATCGCGATCGCGGCCGCCGCCGAGGCGTTGATCGACCGGGTCGACCCGAACTGGGTGATCGAGAACGTCCCGTCGCACGCCAGGCGGGCCGCCTCGGACAGGCCCGGGCCCTCCTGGCCGAACAGCAGGCAGACGTCGCGCGGCAGGGCGAGCGTCTCGATCGGCTCCGAACCGGGCAGGTTGTCGATGCCGAGCAATGTCACGCCGCGCGCGTGCAGGTCGTCGGCGAGCTCGGAGACGGACGGATGGTGCCGCACGTGCTGGTAGCGGTCGGTGACCATCGCGCCGCGTCGGTTCCACCGCCGGTTGCCGATGATGTGCACCTCCGCGGCGAGGAACGCGTTGGCGGTGCGCACGATGGTGCCGATGTTGAAGTCGTGCTGCCAGTTCTCGATCGCGACGTGGAACCCGTGCCGGCGTCGGTCGAGGTCCGCGACGATGGCCTCCATCGTCCAGTACCGGTAGCGGTCCACGACGTTGCGCCGGTCGCCCTCGGCGAGCAGCCGGGCGTCGTACTGCTCGCCCTCGGGCCACGGACCGGGCCACGGACCGACGCCCACCTCGGGTGGGCCGTGCGGCATCGGGTCGTACGGCGCGCGGGGCTGCTCGGGCTGCACGTCGTCCACCCGGAGATCGTAGGAGGCGAACCAGGCGCCCGGCGTGGTGCGGTTAGGGTTCACGGGTGATCGACACGCTGCTGGCCGTCCCGATGCTGCTCGGGATCGACTGGATGGACCCCGAGTGGCTGCTCGACCGGTTCGGGGACCAGATGTTCTGGGTCAGCGTGGCGATCGTGTTCATCGAGTGCGGGCTGCTGTTCCCGATCCTGCCGGGCGACTCGCTGCTGTTCAGCGTCGGCCTGTTCGTGCACCGCTCGCAGGCCGGCGAGGCGGGCATCGACATCGGCATCGTCACCGCGTGCGTGATCCTCAGCCTCGCGGCGTTCCTGGGCAACGTGGTCGGCTACGAGATCGGCCGCGCCATCGGCGAGCCGCTGCAGGAGCACACGGGCCGGTTCATCAAGAAGAAGTACTTCGACCAGACCCACGAGTTCTTCGAGAAGTACGGCGCCCGGGCCCTGGTGCTCGGCCGCTTCGTGCCCATCGTGCGCACCTTCATCACCGTGGTCGCCGGGATCGGCAAGATGGACCGCCGGCACTTCTTCGTCTGGTCGTTCGTCGGGGCGGTGCTCTGGGCGACCGGTCTGACCCTGCTCGGCTACTTCCTCGGCGGCATCGAGTTCCTCCAGCACAACATCGAGGCCGCGGTGCTGGTGATCGTGTTCGTCTCCGTGCTGCCGATGGCGGTGGAGTTCTGGCGGCACCGGAAGGCCGCCACCGCGGACACCGACGCCTGACCGGCCCGGCCGTGCCGGTGCGCCGGGCCGGTCTGGCAGCCTGAGCCCGTGGACGCCCAGCAGACCCTGGACCGAGCGCTGCAGCGCGGCCGTACGTCGGTCGAGCAGCGGATGCACCGGCTGCGCACCAACGCCTGGCACATCGGGCAGTGTGCCGTCGCGGCCGGGGTCGCATGGTTCGTCGCCGCGGACCTGCTCGGGCACGACATCCCGTTCTTCGCGCCGATCGCCGCGGTGCTCTGCCTCGGCACCTCCTACGGGCAGCGGCTGCGCCGGGTCGTCGAGGTCACCCTCGGGGTGGCGATCGGCGTCTTCGTCGCGGACCTGTTCGTGGTGCAGTTCGGCTCCGGCGCCTGGCAGCTTGCGGTGGTGGTCGCCGCCTCGATGTCGGTCGCGTTCCTGCTGGACGCCAGCCGGCTGTTCGTGACCCAGGCGGCGGTGCAGTCGATCGTGGTCACCACGTTGCTGCCGGACCCGAACGCGGCGCTGACCCGATGGACCGACGCCCTGATCGGCGGCGCGGTGGCGGTGGTGGCCGCGACGGCGGTGCCGCGGGCGCCGTTGCGCCGTCCCCGCCTGCAGGCGGCCGTCGTCGTACGGAAGATCGCGGAGCTGCTCCGCGGCGCGTCCGAGGTGATGCGCGACGGGGAGGTCGAGCCCGCGCTCGAGCTGCTGTCGGACGCCCGCGCGACCGACGTGCTGATCCGCGAGCTGCAGGACGCCTCGGACGAGGGGCTGTCCGTGGTCGCGTCGTCGCCGTTCCGGCTGCGGCACCGGGAGCCGCTGCGCCGGATGGCCGAGCTCGTCGAGCCCCTGGACCTGGCGCTGCGCAACACCCGCGTCGTCGTACGCCGAGCGGCCGTCGCGGCGCACCGAGGCGAACCGGTGCCGCGCGGGCTGACGGTGCTGTGCGGCGAGCTGGCGGACGCCGCCGACCGGGTCGCCGAGGAGCTGGAGAACGACCGGATGCCGTCAGCCGCCCAGCCCGCCCTGGTCGCCGTCGCCTTGACCACCGCGCAGGTGGAGCGCACGCACGATCTGTCGTCGGAGGTGATCCTGGCCCAGGCCCGCTCGATCGTCGCCGACCTGCTCCGGATCACCGGGATGGGCGTGATCGAGTCGACGGATGCGCTGCCGCCGCCGAGTGGCTGATTACCACGGTCCCCAGTGAATCTCCCGCTTCTCGTGGGGAGCTCGCCCCGGGAAGGGGGAGATCACCACGGGACCGTGGTAATCGGCCGGCGCCCACCCGCCCCCGGGTGAAGCTCGCCGCCCACTAGGCTCCTGCGGTGATCGCACCCCTCCTGCTCGGCATCGACTGGCTCGACCCGGCGACGATGCTGGACCGGTTCGGCGACTACGCACTGTGGGGAGCCGCCGCGATCGTGTTCGCGGAGTGCGGGCTGCTGATCGGGTTCTTCCTGCCGGGCGACTCGCTGCTCTTCACCGTCGGGCTGCTCGTCGCGCAGGACAAGGTGTCGTACCCGCTGTGGCTGTGCTGCCTGGTGCTGTTCGCGGCGTCGATGCTCGGCAACGTGTGCGGGTACGTCATCGGCGACAAGTTCGGGCCGAGCGTGTTCGGGCGGGAGGGCTCGCGGCTGTTCAAGAAGGAGTACGTCGAGAAGACACGCGACTTCTTCGATCGGTACGGCAGCCGTGCGATCGTCTTGGCCCGCTTCGTGCCGGTGGTGCGCACGTTCATCACGGTGATGGCGGGCGTCGGGACGATGAGCTTCCGGAAGTTCATCATCTACTCCGCCATCGGGGGGCTGGCGTGGGCCGCCGGCGTCACCGCGCTCGGCTACTACCTCGGCTCGATCCCCTTCGTCCGCGACAACGTCGAGGTGATGGTCCTGGCGTTCGTGGCGATCGCCGTCGTACCGATCGCGATCGAGATGCTGCGTGAGCGCGCTGCCCGCAAGCTCGGCGAGCTCACCGAGGACTGAGCTCGGGGCGGGTGGATTACCACGGTCCCGTGGTAAACGTCCCCTTCCCGGGGCGAACTCCCCGCGGGGAGCGGTGGATTACCACGGTCCCGTGGTAATTGGCCCCCGCCCCACCCCCCCAAACGTCAGCCGACCGACACCGCGTCCAGCTCGGCCTTCGTGAGCACCGAGCGAACCACCAGCCCGAGGTCGGCCAGCGGGTTCTCACCCTCCGGCGAGCGGTCGATCGCGCAGAGGACCACCTCGACGGTGGCCCCGGCGGCGCGGAGCTCACGGGTCGCGTCCCGCACCGCCCCGCCGGTCGTGATCACGTCCTCGACCAAGGTCACCCGCCGGCCGCGGACGTCGGTGCCCTCGGCGAGCTTGCAGGTGCCGTACTCCTTGGCCTTCTTGCGCACGAACACGCTCGGCAGCCCGGTGCGCTGGCTCAGCACGGTCGCGATCGGCACGCCGCCGAGCTCGAGACCGCCGAGGACCTCGGTGCCCTCCGGCACCAGCCGAGCCATGTCCTCGACCACCCGGGCGAGTAGCGCGGGGTCGGCCTCGAAGAGGTACTTGTCGAAGTACTCGGTGGCCCGCTGCCCGGAACGCAGCAGGAAGTCGCCGGTGAGCCGGCAGGTGGAGTCGATGTCGCGAGCCAGGCTGTTCTCGGTCACGGGCCTCACCCTATGCAGGCGGCTTGTCCTCCGCGGAGACGAGGTGGCCGAACGCGATCATCCGGTCGTCGGTGTGGAAGATCTCGGCACAGGTGGTGAGCGTGAGCAGCCGCGGGTCGTCGATGGGGTTCACCCCGGCCAGGTCGGGGTTCTCGGGCTCCTTGGCCACCACCCAGACATCCCGGAAGGTCACCACGAACGGGTCGGTGTCGAGCACGTAGGTGTAGACGGTGTCGCGGGTCTCCACCAGGACCTCGTCACCGGGACGCAGCGACGGCATGTCGCGCAACGGCTCGCCGTGCGTGACCCGGTGCGCCGCCAGCGCGTAGTTGCCGCGGCCGCCCGCGGCCGCCGAGTCCTCGAAGTGGCCGAACCCGCGTGCGAGTACGTCGTCGCCGACCCCCTCGAGCACCGGCATCACGTAGTCGTCACCGAACCGCGGGATCCGGACCAGCGCGGACGCCCGGCCCAGAGGTACGGCGGCCGGCTCCGCGCGCGCACCGGACCTGTCGTCGCCCTCCACGACGGTCGCGGGCTCGCGCCACTGCCGCTGCAGCTCCGCGACGGTCTCGCGCTGCCGGCGCTCGGAGACGATGTTGGTGCCGAAGAACTGCCAGCCGACGTACCCGAGCAGCGCCAACCCGGCCGCGACCAGACCGGTCCCCAGCCAGAACGTCACCCGGCGCCGCCCGCGCGGCTGCCCACCCATCCCCCGATCATCCCTCACCGGCGGTGTCTAGATTGGGCAGATGGCCACACCCAGCCCCCGGACCGCCCGCCGCCTGCAGAACGTGCCGCCGACGATCTTCGCGGAGATGTCCGCTCTGGCCGTCCGGACCGGTGCGCTCAACCTCGGCCAGGGGTTCCCCGACGTGGACGGGCCGCCGGCGGTGGTCGAGGCGGCGGTCGAGGCGCTGCGGGCAGGCCGCAACCAGTACGCCCCTGGCCCCGGCGTGCCGGAGCTGCGGGCGGCGGTCGCCGCCCACCAGGCCCGGCACTACGGCATCGACCTGGACCCCGACACGCAGGTGGTCGTCACCGCCGGCGCCACCGAGGCGATCGCGGCCGCCCTGCTGGCGCTCGTGGACCCCGGCGACGAGGTGGTGGTCCTCGAGCCGTTCTACGACTCCTACGTCGCGTGCATCGAGATGGCCGGCGGCGTACGACGACCCGTCACCCTGCGCGCGCCGGGCTTCCGCATCGACCTCGACGAACTCCGCGCCGCCGTCACCGACCGCACCAAGCTGATCCTGCTGAACTCGCCACACAACCCGACCGGCGCCGTGCTCACCCGCGACGAGCTCACGGAGGTGGCGCGGCTGGCCGTCGAGCACGACACGTTGGTGGTGACCGACGAGGTCTACGAGCACCTGCGCTACGACGGCCGCGAGCACGTGCCGATCTGCACGCTGCCCGGCATGTGGGACCGCACCGTGTCTATCTCCAGTGCCGGCAAGACGTTCTCGTTCACCGGCTGGAAGGTCGGCTGGGCGACCGGTCCGGCCGACCTGGTGGCGACCGTGTACTCCGCGAAGCAGTGGCTCACCTTCAGCAACGCCGCGCCGCTGCAGCCCGCGATCGCGCACGCGCTCGACCAGGAGGCCGGCTTCTACGACCTGCTGGCCAAGGACCTCCAGGCCAAGCGCGACCTGCTCTGCGACGGGCTCTCCCGTCTCGACCTGGACGTCTTCGTGCCGGAGGCGACCTACTTCGTCTCGACCGACGTGCGCCGTTACGGCTACCCCGACGCCAAGGCGTTCTGCCTGGCGCTCCCGGAGCGGGCCGGGGTGGTCGCGATCCCGTCGCAGGCGTTCTACGACGACCAGGACGAGGGCCGGCACATGGTGCGGTGGGCGTTCTGCAAGGAGGCGGCCGTCATCGAGGAGGGGATCCGCCGGCTCACCTCGGCCGACCTGCACGCCTGAGGGTCTCGACGGGCTCGGCGCTCACCAGACCGGCGGCTTGCCCTGCCTCGGCGGCGGGGGCGGCGGCATCGGCTGCTGCGGGTACGACGACGGCGGACGCGGGCCCGCGGTCGAGCCGGGCGGCGCGGCGTACCAGGCCCGCGCCGGACCGCTGAGCAGCAGTCCGGCTGACGCGGCCGCCGGCAGCGCCACCAGGAGGCCGAGCGGGAACGCGACCAGCGAGACCAGCGTGGCCATCACGGCCGACCCGACCAGCACGCCGCGCGCCCAGCCCTGCCGACGGAAAGCCAGGAAGGCCAGCACGCACGCCACCAGGCACCAGAACAGCAGGATCGCGCTGGCCGCCCACAGCGCGGCCATCAGCTCCCCGGTCGTGAAGCCCGACGACTCCAGCTCGGGGGCCTCCCGGATCGCCTCCAGCAGGGTGTCGCGGGCGACCATGAGCATCATCACGACCAGGAAGAACGCGAACGCCACGACCGGGGTCACGATCCAGGTGAGCACGACCGCCGCGGTCACCTGGCCGGGGCGGCGGTGCGGGTCGACCGGTCGGGCTCCGGACGGCGGAGGCGCCCAGGAGGAGGGTGTGCCGGCGGGCCGCTGCCCGCCGTAGGGGTACGCCGCCGGCGCGGGCTGCGCATGCTCGTCGGCAGGCGGTCGGGGCGGGGCGTCGGCGGGGTCCTCGGGGCGCGAGGGCTGTCCCTCTGGCGGCTGGGACTGCGTCGTCGGCGGGGCCCAGGCGGCGGTGGTCGGCCCGGGGCGGGCGGACCGGGTGGTGTCCTCGCGGGCGGGTGCGGGTGCGCGACCGGCGTACCAGTCCCGCACCGGCGGGCTCCAGAGCAGCGAGGCCGCGAACGCCATCACCACCGTGATCCCGAACGGCACCCCCGGGATCCAGTCGGCGAGCACGAAGGTGCTCACGAAGAGCAGCGCGGCCGCGATGCCGAAGCCGAGGCGGGCGCCGCGGTGCCGCTGGAACACGAAGAACGCGAGCACGACCCCGGCTGCGGCGAGCGCGCCGGTGACGAGCAGCAGGGTGCGCAGCGCCTCGGTGACGAACGCCGCGTCGACGCCGAGCCCCTCGTAGGCGGGCGAGGCGAGATTGTCGGCGATCTGCTCGCGCGCCTCGATGCTGTGCAGCCCGCTCATCAGGTCGAAGAGCGAGACGACGAGCAGCAGGCTCCCGATCCCGCCGATGATCGCCGCGGTCGTCACCTGACGCGGACGCGGCAGCGTCGTCGACTCACTCATGCGGCAATTGCACCATGCACGCCCAACCGGGCGACGCCGCGGTCACGCGGGCGTGAGCGTGAGCGAGTCGCCGGCCTCCGACACATCCACGGTCACGGACGAGCCGTCCTTCACCTCGCCGGCGAGCAGCATGCGGGCGAGCGGGTCGCCGATGGCGGTCTGCACCAGGCGACGTAGCGGACGGGCGCCGTACGCCGGGTCGTAGCCGGTGCGCGACAGCCACTCGTGCGCCTCCTTGGTGACGTCGACGGTGATCCGCCGCACGGCCAGCCGGCGGCCGAGCTCGGCCACCTGGAGATCCACGATGTGCGAGAGCTCGTCGCGGGTCAGCGCGTCGAACATGACCACCTCGTCGAGCCGGTTGAGGAACTCCGGCTTGAACGACTGTCGCACGACGCCCATCACCGACTCGCGCTTCTGCTCGTCGTCGAGGGTGGGGTCGACGAGGTACATGGAGCCCAGGTTGGACGTCAGGATCAGCACCGTGTTGCGGAAGTCGACGGTGCGGCCCTGCCCGTCGGTGAGCCGGCCGTCGTCGAGCACCTGCAGCAGGATGTCGAAGACCTCGGGATGCGCCTTCTCGACCTCGTCGAGCAGCACCACGCTGTAGGGCCGGCGGCGCACCGCCTCGGTGAGCTGGCCGCCCTCCTCGTAGCCGACGTAGCCGGGAGGCGCACCGACCAGCCGGGCGACGCTGTGCTTCTCGGAGTACTCGCTCATGTCGATGCGGATGATCGCCCGCTCGTCGTCGAAAAGGAAGTCTGCGAGCGACTTGGCGAGCTCGGTCTTGCCGACGCCGGTCGGGCCGAGGAACAGGAAGGTGCCGGTCGGACGGTCGGGGTCGGAGATGCCGGCCCGCGAGCGGCGTACCGCGTCGGACACCGCGGCGACGGCCGGCTTCTGGCCGATCAGCCGCTCGCCGATGACCTCCTCCATCCGGAGCAGCTTGGCGGTCTCGCCCTCGAGCAGCCGGCCGGTCGGGATGCCGGTCCAGGCCTCGACGACGTCGGCGATCTCTTCCGCACCGACCTCCTCACGGACCATCGGCTCCTCACCGGCGACGGCCTGCTCGGCCTCGGCGGCCGCCTCGAGCTGCTTCTCAAGAGCCGGGATCCGTCCGTAGAGGATCTCGCTGGCCTTGGCCAGTTCACCGTCGCGCTGGAACCGCTCCGCCTCCGAGCGCAGCTGGTCGATCTGCTTGCGCAGCTCGCCGGACCCCTCGAGGGCGGCCTTCTCGCGGTCCCACCGGGCCTCCAGCCCGCGCAGCTCCTCCTCGCGGTCGGCGAGGTCGGCGCGCAGCCTGCCCAGGCGTTCGCGGGAGGCCTCGTCGGTCTCCCGGTCGAGGGCGAGCTCCTCCATCCGCATCCGGTTCACGACCCGGCGGAGCTGGTCGATCTCCTCCGGCGAGGACTCGATCTCCATTCGCAGCCGCGAGGCCGCCTCGTCGACCAGGTCGATCGCCTTGTCGGGCAGCTGCCGGCCGGAGATGTAGCGGTCGGAGAGCATCGCCGCCGCCACCAGCGCCTGGTCGGTGATCTTCACCCCGTGGTGTGCTTCGTACTTCTCCTGCAGGCCGCGCAGGATCGCGACGGTGTCCTCCACCGACGGCTCGCCCACGAACACCTGCTGGAAGCGACGCTCCAGGGCGGGGTCCTTCTCGATCCGCTCGCGGTACTCGTCGAGCGTGGTGGCGCCGATCATCCGGAGCTCACCGCGGGCGAGCATCGGCTTGAGCATGTTGCCGGCGTCCATGGCCGAGTCGCCGCCCGCGCCGGCGCCCACGACGGTGTGCAGCTCGTCGATGAACGTGATCACCTGGCCCTCGGCGGCCTTGATCTCCTCGAGCACCGCCTTGAGCCGCTCCTCGAACTCGCCGCGGTACTTCGCGCCGGCGACCATCGCGGCCAAGTCGAGCGAGAGCACCCGACGGTTCTTGAGCGAGTCGGGCACATCGCCGTCGACGACCCGCTGGGCGAGCCCTTCGACGACCGCGGTCTTGCCGACGCCGGGCTCGCCGATCAGTACGGGGTTGTTCTTGGTGCGCCGCGACAGCACCTGGATGACCCGGCGGATCTCGGCGTCGCGGCCAATCACCGGGTCGAGCTTGCCCTCCTTGGCGGCTGCGGTCAGGTCGACGGCGTACTTCTCCAGCGCCTGGTACGTCGACTCCGGATCCTGCGTGGTGACTCGCTGCGTCCCGCGCACGCTGGTCAGTGCCCCGCGCAACGCCTCGGCACTCGCGCCGGCCTCGGCGAGCATGGTGCGCACCGGGCTCTCCACGGTGGCGGCGGCGATCAGCAGGTGCTCGGTGGAGATGTAGTCGTCCTTCATCTCCGCCGCGATGTCACCCGCCGTGCTGAGGATCTGCAGGGCCGCGCGGGAGTACGACGGGGCGCCGACCGTGGCACCCGACGCGGCCGGGAGCTTCTTCAGCTCGGCCTCGACACCGGCGACGACCGCCGTGGGCTGCACGCCCGCCGCCTCGAACAGCGGCCGGGCGATCCCGTCGGGCTGCGAGAGCAGGGCAGCGAGCAGGTGCACGGCCTCCACCTGAGGGTGCCCGCCCGCGTTGGCGGTCGAGATCGCGGTGTTGATCGCTTCCTGGCTGCGGGTGGTGAACTTCGAGGCGTCCATGAGTTCTCCTTCAACAACGATTCGTCTGCGGTCTATGGGGTGATTCACACGGGCGGACCGCAGACGAATCGTTCATGGCTAGCGGGTGCTGCGGCGCCAGACGGTGACGGACTGGCCGGGGACGGTTCGGACCGCGGGCAGGTTGGGTGCGGAGCGGTCGGTCCGGGTGACGCGCAGCGCTCGGTGCGCGGCGTCGAGCTCGTGCTCGAGCTCGGCCACGCGCTGGCGCAGCGCCTCGGCTTGGTGCTCGAGATCGAGGATCCGGCGCACTCCCTCGAGCCCGATGCCGCTCGCGGTCAGCTGGGCGACCTCGCGGAGCACCTCGATGTCGCGCCAGGAGTAGCGGCGGCCGCCGCCCAGCGTCCGCCCGGGACGGACCAGGCCGAGCCGGTCGTAGCTGCGCAGCGTCTGCGGGTGCAGACCGGTCAGCTCCGCGGCCACGCTGATGACGTAGACGGGGACGTCCGGGCCCGGCTGCCCGGCAGCCGCCTGGAAGCGCTGGGCAGTCATCGTGGACCGCCCTCGAAGAGCTTGCTGCGCAGGTCGCTGCCGCTGGTCGCGTCGCGGTAGGCCTCGACGGCGGCCCGGCCCGCCTCGTCGAGGTGAGCCGGCACCTGTACGTCGACGGTGACGAGCAGGTCGCCGCGATGGCCGTCCTTGCGCGGCGCGCCCTTGCCGCGCACGCGGAACGTGCGGCCGTTCGGCGTGCCCGGCGGGATCTTCACGGTGACCGGGGCGCCGTCGAGGGTCGGCACCTTGATGTCCGCTCCGAGGGCGGCCTCGTGGAACGCGACCGGGACGGTCAGCGTCAGGTTGTCACCGCGCCGCCCGAAGAGCGGGTGCGGCGTGACGTGGACGGTGACGTAGAGGTCGCCCGCCGGGCCGCCGCGCTCGCCGCTCGCGCCCTTGCCGCGCAGCCGGATCTTCTGGCCGTCCTTGACGCCGGCCGGGATCCGCGCCGAGATGGTGCGGTTGGACAAGCCGCGGCCGGATCCGTGGCAGGTCGGGCACGGGTCGTCGACCACGAGGCCGCGGCCGCCGCAGGCCGGGCAGGTCTCGTTCATCGTGAACGCGCCGCCGACCGATGCGGCCCGCATGCCGACGCCCTCGCACTCGGGACAGACCCGCGGCACGGTGCCCGACCTGGCGCCGGTGCCGGAGCAGTCCGGGCACGGTGCGTCGGAGCTGAGCCGGAGCGAGACCGTGACGCCGTCGACCGCCTCGGCGAACCCGATGGTCGCCTCGGTCTCGATGTCGGCGCCCCGGCGGGCCTGGGTGCGGGTGGTGCGCGTCCCGCCGCCCCCGCCGCCGAACATGGTCCCGAAGAGGTCGCCGAAGCCGCCGCCCCCGCCGCCCCTACCTCCGAAGAGGTCGTTGACGTCGAAGGTCGTGCCACCGGGTCCGCCGCCGGTGTTCGTGAACGGCCCGAAGCCGCCCGCGAACGCGGACCGCATCTC
>NZ_DASSCL010000098.1:0-7701 GCF_035697785.1 Nocardioides sp. | reverse complement strand
GTCGACGTCGTTGTGGGCGGCCAGGTCGTAGATCGAGGCGCACGACTTCGCCCCCTCGGCGACCTGGCGGGTCGAGGCGACGATCTCCTCGGTGGTCATTCCCTGGCCGAGCTTCTCGCCGAAGGTGCGGTTGCGCGAGAGTGGCGAGGAGCAGGTGGCGACCAGGTCGCCGAGACCCGCGAGGCCCATCAGGGTCAGTGGGTCGGCACCGAGCTTCATCGCCAGCCGTGCCGTCTCGGCCAGCCCCCGCGTGATCAGCGAGGCGGTGGTGTTGTCGCCGAACCCGAGCCCGATCGCCATCCCCACGCACAGGGCGACCACGTTCTTGTAGGCACCCCCCAGCTCGCAGCCGAGCACGTCGGTGCTGCGGTAGGGACGGAACGCTCGGGAGTGGCACAGCTCCTGCAGGCGCTGGGCGACGGCCTCGTCGGCGCACGCGACCACGCTCGCGGCCGGCTCGCGCAGCGCGATCTCGCGGGCGAGGTTTGGCCCACTCACCACGCTGATCCGCTCGGGCCCGGCGCCGGTGACCTCGGCGATCACCTCGCTCATCCGCTTGGTGGTGCCGAGCTCGACGCCTTTCATGAGCGAGACGAAGATCGCGTCGTCCGGCATCGCACCGGTCCACGACCCGAGGTTCTCGCGCAGGGTCTGCGACGGCACGGACAGCACCACGAACTCGGCGTCGGCGGCGGCGTCCTTGGGATCCGAGGTCGCCCGGATCGCGGTGGGCAGCTCGATGCCGGGGAAGTACTCGGTGTTCTCGTGGCGCTCGTTGATCGCCTCGCACACCTCGGGGCGGCGACCCCAGATGGTGACGTCATTGCCGGCGTCCGCGAGGACGAGACTGAACGCCGTGCCCCACGAGCCGGCACCGAAGACCGCGACCTTCGTCATCTGTACTTCTTCTCCTTCTTCGGGTTGCCGATCTCGTGACCCCCCGAGACCTTCGGGTCGAAGCGCACCTTCGGCGGCGTCTCTCCGCGCAGGTCCGCCACCAGCTCGGTGATGGCGTCCATGATCCGGTCGGTGGCCTCGTGCAGCACCTCCGCGGTCAACGGCTTGTCCCGCAGGTCGGAGAGGGCGACCGGATCGCCCACCTTGTACGCCGCCGTACGCCGCGGCACCACGTGGAAGCGGGCGGTGTACGCCGGCAGGATCTCCTGGGCACCCCACTGGCCGATCGGGATGACCGGGCAGCCGGTGGCCAGGGCAATCCGGGCGGCACCGGTCTTGCCGCGCATCGGCCAGCCGTCCGGGTCCTTGGTGATCGTGCCCTCGGGGTAGATGCCGATGCACTCACCCCGGTGCACCGCCTCCACGGCGGCCTCGTAGGCAGTGGTCGCGCCCTCGCTCATCCGCGCGACCGGGATCTGCCCGGCGTCCTTGACGATGTGCTTGAGCACCGGAGTGCGGAAGAGCGCGTCCTTGGCGAGGTAGCGGACGAGCCGACCGTGGTCGTAGAGGAAGTGGCCCAGGGTCATGGGGTCGATGTGCGAGATGTGGTTGACCACCACGATGCAGCCCCCGGTCGCGGGGATCTTCTCCCCGTCGATCCACTCGTGCTTGGTCGCCACGGTGAGGGTGGGCTTCACGATCGCGACGACGAAGGACCAGGCCCAGCCGCGCCTGGTCTGCAGCTCGCGCACCTTCGCCACGGCGTACCTCCCTCGTCCCCTCGACCCGCGCAGAACTCGACGTGAGCCTACTGCCCGGAGCTCCGCTGGGGGCTGTTGCATCACCCGGTCCGCGTGGTCGGTCCGGAGGGCTGGCAGGATCGTGCGTCGATGTCAGAGAAGTTCGCCCTGCTCGTGCCGGTGAAGACGCTCAGCCGCGCCAAGTCACGCCTCGTCGGGACCGATGCGGAGACCCGGGTCGCCCTGATGCGCGCGTTCGCGATGGACGCCATCGCCGCCGCCGCGCAGTCCGCCCACGTCCGCACCGTGCGCGTGGTCACCGACGAGGCGGGCTTCGAGGCCAGTGGGGTCGAAGTGCTCCCCGACGAGGGCGACGGTGACCTCAACGCCGCGCTGCGCAACGCCGCCGTCCGGGTGCGGCTCGCGGACCCGGGCACGTCGGTGGCGGCCATGTGTGCCGACCTGCCCTCGTTGCGGACCGCTGACCTCGACGCCGCCCTCACCGCCGGGATGTCACCGCGCTGGTTCGTCGCCGACGCGAGCGGCACGGGTACGACGCTGCTCGCGGCCGGTCCGGGCGTCGACCTCGACCCGCACTTCGGCGCGGACTCGGCCCGTCGTCATGAGGAGTCCGGTGCCGTGGCGGTGCGGGCTGACGTCCCGTCGCTGCGGCTCGACGTGGACACCGACGCCGATCTCGCACGCGCCCGGCAGACCGGCGTGGGACAGCACACGTGGGCGGAGATGCAGAAGCGGCGGTGACCCGGTGGTCACCGCCGCTTCTCAGGTACTGCGTCAGGACTTCTTGGCCGTCGACTTCTTCGCGGTCGACTTCTTGGCCGGGGACTTCTTCGCCGTCGAGGAGGCCTTCTTCGCCGGCGCGCTCTTCTTCGCCGTCGAGGTCGTCTTCTTGGCGGTCGAGGAGGTCTTCTTCGCCGGCGACGACTTCTTGGCGGTCGAGGTCGTCTTCTTGGCCGTCGAGGAGGCCTTCTTCGCCGGCGCGCTCTTCTTCGCCGAGGAGGTGGACTTCTTCGCGGTCGAGCCCGACTTCTTCGCCGTCGTCGACGCCTTCTTGGCCGGTGCCGACTTCTTCGCGGACGAGCTCGTCTTCTTCGCCGTGGAGGACGCCTTCTTGGCGGAGCCACCAGCGGCCTTGCGTGCCGCCGCGGTGCCGCGGCTGACCGCGCCACCCGAAGCCGAGTCCGCCGCAGCCAACGTCAGCTTGGGAAGCTTCTTGGCCCCCGACACGACGTCCTTGAGCTGCGCGCCCGGCTTGAAGTTGGGCACCGCCTTCTTCTTGGCCTTCATGCGCGCACCGGTGGAGGGGTTGCGCACCCACCTCGCGTCGCGCACCTTCTTCTCGAAGGAGCCGAACCCGGTGATGGCGACCTTCTCACCCTTGGCGACCTCGCGGGTGATGGTGTCGAGCACCGACTCCAGCGCGTGAGCAGCAGCCTTGCGGTTCCCCTCGAAGCGAGCCGCCAGGGTGTCGATCAACTGACTCTTGTTCACAAGCTTCCCTTTCGTGAACGTCGGCCGAGCGCTTTGCTCGACTAATCCCTTGCACGCTAGGGAAAAGTGATGCCCACCACAATGCAAACCGCGCGTGTCGCTGCAGGTAGTTGCAGCGAAACCCCCATCAGATCAGTGAATTGTCGTCGGTTTCCATGCCGGGCGGGACGACTCGTACGCCGCGATGTCGTCGTCGTGCGACAACGTGATGCCGATGTCGTCGAGTCCTTCGAGCAACCGCCACCGGGTGTAGTCGTCGATGTCGAAGGAGTCCTCGACAGCGTCAACACCCTCACCAGCACGGACGATTCTCGACTCGAGGTCGACCGTGATCGTCGATCCGGGCTTGTCCAGGAGGATGTCCCAGAGGCGCTGCACGACCTTCTCGTCGACCTGCGCGGCGAGCAGTCCGGACTTGCCGGCGTTGCCGCGGAAGATGTCTCCGAAGCGTGAGCTGATCACGACCTTGAAGCCGTAGTTCTGCAGCGCCCACACGGCATGCTCGCGCGAGGAGCCGGTGCCGAAGTCCGGTCCGGCGACGAGCACCGAG
Organism: Nocardioides sp.; assembly: GCF_035697785.1. GTDB lineage: Bacteria > Actinomycetota > Actinomycetes > Propionibacteriales > Nocardioidaceae > Nocardioides_B. Next base: position 4,002 of record NZ_DASSCL010000098.1, on the reverse strand, counting down.
CCCTCGGCGTACGCCGGCTGGTTGAGCACGAAGTCGGGATCGTTGCGCCAGGCGGCGAACAGCCCGTCCTCGAAGCCGGTCCGGGTGACGCGCTTGAGGTAGACGGCGGGGATGATCTGGTCGGTGTCCACGTTGCTGCGACGCAGGGGCACGCCGACACCGGTGTGCGTGGTGATCTTCTCCATCAGGACTCCTGGGTCCCGGCCAGGGCGACCGGCTCGAGGTCGGACGGGGAGCTCAACGTTCCGCGCACGGCGGTCGCTGCGGCGACGGGCACCGAGACGAGATGGGTGCGTCCACCCTTGCCCTGGCGCCCTTCGAAGTTGCGGTTGGACGTGGAGGCACTGCGCTCCCCCGGGGTCAGCTGGTCCGGGTTCATGCCCAGGCACATGGAGCATCCGGCGCCGCGCCACTCACCGCCGGCCTCCTTGAAGACGACGTCGAGGCCCTCCTCCTCGGCCTGCATGCGCACGCGCACGGACCCGGGAACCACCAGCAGTCGGGTGTCCTTGTCGACCGTGCGGCCCTCGAGGATCTCTGCCGCGAGCCGCAGGTCCTCGATGCGCCCGTTGGTGCAGGAGCCGACGAAGACGGTGTCGACCTTGACCTCGCGCATCGGCGTACCGGGCTGGAGGTTCATGTAGCGCAGGGCGTTCTCCGCCGCGATGCGGTCGTCGCTGTCCTCGAAGCTCGCCGGGTCGGGGACCGAACCAGCCAGCGGGACGCCCTGTCCGGGATTGGTGCCCCACGTGACGAACGGCGTGATCTCGCCGGCGTCGAGGACGATCTCCTTGTCGAACTCCGCGTCGTCATCGGTGCGCAGCGACTTCCAGTGCTCGACGGCGGCGTCCCACTCGGCGCCCTCCGGGGCCTCGGACCGGCCCTGGATGTAGTCGAACGTGGTCTGGTCGGGCGCGATCATCCCGGCCTTCGCGCCCCACTCGATGCTCATGTTGCAGATCGTCATCCGCGCCTCCATCGAGAGCTCCTCGATGGCCGGGCCGCGGTACTCGACGATGTGTCCCTGGCCCCCGCCCGTGCCGGTGCGCGTGATCAGGCTCAGCACGAGGTCCTTGGCGGTGACGCCCTCGGGCAGTGAGCCGTTGACCGTGACGGCCATCGTCTTCGGCCGCGACTGGGGCAGCGTCTGGGTGGCGAGCACGTGCTCGACCTCGGAGGTGCCGATGCCGAACGCGAGTGCACCGAACGCGCCGTGCGTGGAGGTGTGGCTGTCGCCGCACACGATCGTCATGCCCGGCTGGGTGAGTCCGAGCTGCGGGCCCACGACGTGGACGATGCCCTGCTCGACGTCGCCCAGCGGGTGCAGCCGTACGCCGAACTCCTCCGCGTTGCGACGCAGGGTGTCGACCTGGGTCTTCGACACCGGGTCGGCGATCGGCTTGTCCCAGTCGACCGTCGGCACGTTGTGGTCCTCGGTGGCCAGGGTCAGGTCTGGCCGTCGTACCGTGCGCCCGGCCAGGCGAAGACCGTCGAAGGCCTGCGGCGAGGTCACCTCGTGGATGAGGTGGAGGTCGATGTAGAGGAGGTCAGGCTCTCCCTCGGCGGTGCGGACGACGTGCTCGTCCCAGACCTTCTCCGACAGGGTCTTGCCCATGACCGATCCCCTCCTGAGTCGTTTCACATGCTGAACGCCCCGACGAGGCGTGAGATCAGCGTAACGTTGCATCCCATTCTACGAGACGGCAGTATTGGAATATGGACAACTCAAGTGGAGTCGGCGTCCTCGACAAGGCAGCTCTCGTGCTGGCCGCGCTGGAGTCGGGCCCGGCCACCCTCGCGGGGCTCGTGGCCGGCACCGGCCTGGCCCGACCGACCGCCCACCGCCTGGCAGTCGCACTCGAGCACCACCGGCTGGTGGCGCGCGACATGCAGGGCCGGTTCGTGCTCGGCCCGCGCCTCTCCGAGCTCTCCGCCGCCGCGGGCGAGGACCGCCTGCTCGCGACCGCCGGCCCGGTGCTGGCCCGACTGCGCGACATCACCGGCGAGTCCGCCCAGCTCTGGCGCCGCCAGGGCGAGCACCGCGTGTGCGTGGCCGCGGCCGAGCGCCCCAGCGGCCTGCGCGACACCATCCCGGTCGGCTCACAGCTGACGATGCGCGCCGGCTCGGCCGCCCAGGTCCTGCTGGCCTGGGAGGACCCCGAGCGCATGCACCGCGGCCTGCAGAACGCCGCCTTCTCCGCGACCGCCCTGGCCGGCATCCGCCGCCGCGGCTGGGCCCAGTCCGTCGGCGAGCGCGAGCAGGGCGTCGCGTCCGTGTCCGCACCCGTCCGCTCCCCCAGCGGCAAGATCATCGCGGCCGTGTCGGTCTCCGGCCCCCTCGAGCGCCTGTCCCGCCAGCCCGGCCGGATGCACGCCCCCGCCGTACTCGCGGCGGCCGAGCGGCTGTCGGAGTCGTTGCGGCGGGCGGCGGCCGAGTAGGGTCGCGGGTTTCACCGGGCGCCCGGTGAACCTGTGCCCGGTCGGCCGAAGCATTGGCCTGCCGACAGGAGAACTGACCCGGTCGCGTGTCCACCTCACGTCCACAGGTGTCGTGTGGGCTAGGCCGTGAGCAGTCCGATCCCGAGGGTGGCCAGGCCGAGCGCGAGTACGACGGCACCGGCGAACACCAGGACGATCAGCCGGTTGGGACTGGTTCGCCCGCGGCCCGCGGAGGCGGCGAAGAAGCCGGCCGGCATCAGGATCGCCGCGATCGGTACGCCGGTCCGCGCGAGCCAGGCCCAGGCACCGGACAGGCCGGCGGAGTCCACGTAGAGCAACGCGGTCAACGACAGCACCAGCAGCACCCCGGCGTGCGCGTGCCCGGCCCGGGCGAAGCCGATCTGGAACGGCGTGACGCCCTCCGCGGAGCGCCACAGCTTCACCAGGTAGAGCCCGCCGGTCTCCACGGTCACCAACGACAGCAGCAGGATCCCGGCGAGGATCCGGGTCTCGTCACTCATCAGCCACTCCTTCGCATCAGCTGAGCCAGCGTCAGCCGCTCGGCCACCCCACGGGCGACCAGGTCGTGCAGCGCCGGACCCGGGTGGAAGCCGTCGGACGCGAACGGCTCGGCCAGCTCGTCGAGGTCTCGGCCGGTCAGCTCGACCCGCGCCACGGCGTCGTACTCCAAGGCGAGCTCGCGGGCGATCCGGTCCAGCCGTCGCGCGCGAGCGCCCAGCAGGTCGGCGAGCGGCCGCGGCAGGGCGGGGAATCGCTCGACCGGCGGCATCCCGAGCACGAACACCCGCGCCCGCGGCAGCGCCACCAGACGGTCCAGCACCGTCGTCAGCCCCGCGCGCCATGCCGCGTCGCTGCGCAGGTCCTTGGTGTCGTTGACCCCGAGCGAGACCACCGCGACGTCGGGGTCGCCAAGGTCCGTCTCGGCGAGGAGGTCGTGGAGGCCACGCGCGTCGAGACCACTGCGTGCGACCACCCGCCAATGCACGGGACGACCGGTGCGTGCATTGAGGTGCGCCGCGAGCCGGCCGGCCATCGCGTCTCGATGGTGCGCCACCCCGACACCGGCCGCGACTGAGTCGCCGACCACGAGCACCTCGAGCCGATCACCGCCGCGGCCCACCTGTCCGTCGACACCAGGCGCTTCCGGCAGCCACTCGACACGGCGGCGCACCCGGCTGCCCTGCACCAGCAGGACCGGCGCCGCGGCGAGCACCGCACCCCTCGACAACTCATTGGATAGTTTCACAATCTAATATTGGACAGCACCACTATCCAACTGTCAACATGATTGTCATGTGGATGTCCGAGCTCGCGGCCCGCACCGGGTTGCCGGTGCCGACGATCAAGTACTACCTGCGCGAGGGACTCCTCCCGCCCGGTGAGTCCATCGGCGCGACGCGGGCGCACTACGACGACACCCATGTACGTCGCCTCCGGCTGGTGCGCGCGCTCATCGAGGTGGCCGGACTGCGCCTCGAGGACGTCCGCCGGGTGCTCGACGCGATCGACGACGAGGACCTCTCCTGGCACGAGGCGGTCGGC
>NZ_DASSCL010000097.1:0-16612 GCF_035697785.1 Nocardioides sp. | reverse complement strand
CCGTTCCTCGCCGTGTGCCTGGGCCACCAGGCGCTGTGCCACCACCTCGGCATCCCGCTGACCTTCAAGGACATCGTCTTCCAGGGCACCCAGTCGTCGGTCGAGATCGACGGCCGGGTGGAGCGGGTCGGCTTCTACAACCCGTTCGTCGGCCGGGTCGGCCCCGGCGGCCCCGGCAGCGGCACCGGCACCGGCCCTGGCGGAAGCGGCACCGGCAGCACCACCACCTTGCCGGCCGGGGTCTCCGTCGAGGCCGATCCGGAGTCCGGCGACGTGCACCTGGTGCGGGGCCCGCGCTTCCGGGGCATCCAGTTCCACGCCGAGTCGATCCTCACCGAACGCGGCTACGACCTGATCCACGACCTGGTGCGCGAGCTCCTTGCATGACCACCCCGGGGACGACATGACCGCCGAGGGGTCACTTGTTCAGGCCCCTGAGCGGCGTGTCGCTGCACAAGTGACTCCTCGCGTCCTCGTCGTCGACCACCACGACTCCTACACCTGGAACCTGGTGCACCTGGTCGCATCGGTCGCGGGCGCCGTGCCCGACGTCGTCGAGCACGACGAGGTCGACGCGGACACCGTGCTCGGCGGCGGCTGGACGCACCTCGTGCTGTCGCCCGGACCGGGCACCCCCGACGACGAGCGCGACTTCTCCGTCGGCCGGCGTCTGCTCCTCGAGTCGCGAGCACCGGTGCTCGGCGTCTGCCTCGGCATGCAGGGCCTCGTCTCGGCGTACGGCGGTCGGGTCGGTCAGGTCGAGCCGGCCCACGGTGACGTCGCGGAGGTGTGGCACGACGGCACCGGCGCGTTCGCGGGGATCCCGTCGCCGTTCGACGCGGTCCGTTACCACTCGCTGGCCGCCCTGGAAGTTCCGGAAGCGCTTGCCGTGACTGCGTGGTGCGACGGTCCGGAGGGACGTGTCGTCATGGGGGTCGAGCACCGGACGAGACCGTTGTGGGGCGTGCAGTTCCACCCCGAGTCGGTGCTGACCCGGCACGGCGCCCGGCTGGTCGCCAACTTCCTGGCACGCGCGTGACCGTCGACCCGGCCGATCTGCTGGCCGAACGCGCGGCCCGGCACGAGCGGATGTTCTGGCTCGACGGCGGCGGCTCCCGGCCGTGGTCGGGACGCCGCTCCATCCTCGGCTTCCTCGACGACGACGACGTGTCGCTCACCTACGACGCCGGCTGTCGCGAGGTGCGGCGGCACCAGGGCGGACGCGCCGACGTCGTCGGGGACGACGTCTTCGCCGTGCTCGGCGACCAGGTCGCCCGCGACCAGGGCGACCCGGACGTGTCCTGGGTCGGCTACCTCGGCTACGCGTGCCGGCCGGACCTCCCCGCGCGTCCGGCCGGTGGCCTGCCCGACGCGGTCTGGATGCGGGTGCGCGCGCCGCTCGTCGTCGAGCACGCGCCGCCAACCGAAGACCAGGGCGCCCGACGCGACGACCCGAGCGGCGACGAGACCCCGGGCTGGTACGCCGACGCGTTCGCCGCGGTGCAGGCCGAGCTCCGCCGCGGCAACAGCTACGAGGTGAACCTGACCTACCGCGAGCGGGTGCTGTCGGCGACCGACCCCGTCTCGGCGTACCTCCGGCTCCGGGCCAGCAACCCGGCACCGTACGCCGGCTACCTCCAGCACCACGGCGTCGCGCTGCTCAGCTCGAGCCCCGAGCGCTACGCCACGATCGACCGCCACCGCCGGCTGGAGACCAAGCCGATCAAGGGCACCACCATGCGCGGGACGACACAGGTGGCGGACGAGGCACAGGCCGAGCGACTGGCCGACGACCCGAAGTTCCGCGCGGAGAACCTGATGATCGTGGACCTGCTCCGCAACGACCTCTCCATGGTCTGCGACCCCGGCACCGTCGACGTGCCCGCGCTGATGCAGGTGGAGTCCTACCCCTCGGTGCACCAGCTCGTCTCGACCGTCCGGGGCCGCCTGCGCGACGACGTCACCACCGTGGAGGCGCTGCGCGCGCTGTTCCCGGCCGGCTCGATGACCGGCGCGCCCAAGCTGCGCACGATGGAGATCATCGACCGGGTGGAGGAGACGCCGCGCGGGGTGTACGCGGGCGCCTTCGGCTGGGTGTCGGGCGACGGTCGCGCGGACCTCGGGGTTGTGATCCGCAGCCTGGTGGCGCGACCAGAAGGCGAGCGGTGGGCCTACACGCTGGGCACCGGCGGCGGGATCACGGTGCGCTCCGACGTGCACGAGGAGTACGCCGAGACCCGGTGGAAGGCGGCCCGGCTGCGCGCCGTACTCGATACATGAGGAGGCCGGTGCACCCACGCGCGGGGGTTCACGCGGGTGCACCGGCCGGTATTTCTCGTGGGGTGCGGATCTGTGGGGCGAGGAGTCACTCGTGCAGCGACACGCCGCTGAGGGCCCTGAAGAACTGACTCCTCGCCGGTTCGGTCAGGAGGTGGGCTGGCCCTCGTCGCTGTCGAGCTCGACGGTGAGGGTCTCGATGTCGCCGTCGCGGGACACGGTGAGCGTGACCTCGTCGCCGGGTCGATGGCCGCGGATGATGGCGACCAGCGACTGGCTGTCGGTGATGACGTTGTCGTCGACCTTGGTGATCACATCGCCGTTCTCCAGGCCGACCTCCTCGGCCGCGGAGCCGGCGCTGACGTCCTGGACGCCGGCACCGGTGAGCAGCCCGTCGTTGCTGGTCGCGTCAGTCACCGAGACACCGAGCCGCGCGTGGGTCGGCGTCTCCTCGCTGCGGAGCTGGTCCACGATCGGGAGCACGTTGTCGATGGGGATGGCGAAGCCGAGCCCGATGGAGCCGCCCTCGCCGCTCGGCCCGCTCGACGCGGTGCGGATCGAGGAGTTGATGCCGACCACCTCACCGCGCATGTTCACCAGCGGGCCGCCGGAGTTGCCGGGGTTGATCGCGGCGTCGGTCTGGATGGCCGGGTACGTCGTGTCGGTGCCCGTGCCGCCCTCGCCGACCGACACCGCGCGGTGCAGCGCGCTCACGATGCCGCTGGTCACGGTGGCCTCGAGGCCGAACGGGGAGCCGATCGCGACGACGTTCTCGCCGACGTCGAGCTGGCCGGACTGGCCGATGGTCGCGGGCGTCAGGCCGGACACGTCCTCGGCCTGGATCACCGCGAGGTCGGTCAGCGGGTCGGTGCCGACCACCTCGGCGGGCGCCGCCGAGCCGTCGGAGAAGTTCACGGAGATCTGCCCGCCGCCCTCGGCCACCTCGACCACGTGGTTGTTGGTGAGGATCTCGCCGGTCTCGCTGAGGATGATCCCCGAGCCCGACCCGGCGCCCTGCTCGCCCGTGACGTTGATCTTCACGACCGACGGCAGCACCGACTCTGCGACCTGCTGGACGGAGCCGTCGGCGGCCAGGATGTCCGGGCTGTCGGAGACGGCGGTCCGGGTGGAGCCGTCGGGACCCGACGAGGACGACGCCTGGCCGGCGTCGTCCCCGACGAGGTCATCCAGAGCGGAGTACCCGGCGGCGCCAGCCAGGCCGCTGAGCCCTCCCACGACAAGGGCGCCCACGAGCACTGCCGCGGCCAAACCCTTGCCGGGACGAGACCCTCCCCCGGGCTGGCTCGGCGCAAACGCCGGCTGCTCGTAGCGATGCGTGACGCCGGTCACCGGGTCGGGCATGCGGAGCGTGTCTTCACCGGTCTCGGGGCCGGTGGGAGGAGTGTTCTCGGTCATGACATCGAGCATGGTGGACCAGGCTTAACCTGCGCTGAGAAGCCTCTGGGACATCTCCGTGAAGTCACGCGCCTAGTGCGAGGTGAGGGTCTCCCGGGCCGGCTCGTCCGCGGTGGTCGACGTGCCGGGCAGCTCCAGCCACAGCGCCGCGCCGCCCTCGGGCTCGGCCCGGCCGGCTCGAACCGACCCGCCGTGCCGTTCGACGATCTGCCGCACGATCGAGAGCCCGAGGCCCGATCCGGGCAGCCCGCGCGACTCGGTGGACCGGTAGAACCGGTCGAAGACGTGCGGCAGGTCCTCGTCGGGGATGCCGTGGCCCTCGTCGGCGACCCGGAGCACGCCGCGCTCGAGCCGGACGCCGACGGTGCCGAGCGGCGGGCTCCACTTGGCCGCGTTGTCGAGCAGGTTGGTCACCGCACGCTCCAGAGCCGCGGCGTCGCCGGTGACCCACCAGGACTCGAGGTGTACGTCGAAGTGCAGGCCCGGTGCGCGACGGCGTACCCGCTCCACCGCCCGCGCGGCAACGTCGGAGACGTCGACCGGCTCGAGGGTGACCGGCGCGGTGTCCTCGCGGGCCAGCTCGGTGAGGTCGCCGATCAGCGTGGTGAGCTCCTCGATCTGGAACCGCACGTCGTCGAGCAGCTCCGCCCGCGACTCCGGGGACAGCCCGCCGCGCTGGTCGGCCTGGGCCAGCAGGTCGAGGTTGGTGCGCAGCGACGTGAGCGGGGTGCGCAGCTCGTGTCCGGCGTCGGCCACGAGCTGGCGCTGCCGATCGCGGGAGGCCGACAGCGCGGCGAGCATCGCATTGAAGGCGGTGGCCAGCCGTGCGATCTCGTCCTTGCCCTCGACGTCGATCGGGTCGAGCTTCTCGGTGCGGGCGATCTCCTCGGCCGCCCGGGTGAGCCGGCGCACCGGCCGGAGCCCGTTGCGGGCGACGGCCCAGCCGGCGAGGGCCGCCGTGATCACGCCCAGGGCGCCGAACACGAATAGCACGAAGCCGAGCTTCTCCAACGTGTAGCGGTTGTTGTCGAGCGACTGGGCGAGCACGAGTGCCACCCCGGGCTCGCTGCTCTGCACGGCCGCCACCCGGAAGTCGCCCTCGGAGTTGCTGATGGTCCGCGCGGAGTGGGTCTCGATCCCGCGGGCCACCTCGATCTCGGGCCGGCCGAGCTTGATCGGAACGCGGTCCTCCTCCGGGGCGGACTCGGTGTGGCCGGACGCCGTGATGAGCCCGATCCGCACGTCGGCGGCGCCGACCATCCACGACGGCACCTTGGCGTCGGTGAGCCGGTTCACCGTGTTGGACTGCGCGGCGGCGTACGCCCGATTCGTCAGCGAACGGTCGAGGGTGTCGAGCAGCTGGTGCCGGACGGTGAAGTACGCCGCGGCGGCGACGAGCGCCACGGACAGGCCGACCGCGATGGTCGCCAGCAGCGTGACCCGGCTGGCCAGCGACCGTCGGTGCACCCAGTCGAGAGGCTGAGCCACTGGCCTACGCCTCCTTCAGGACGTAGCCGACACCGCGCACGGTGTGGATCAGTCGCTGCTCGCCCTCGGCCTCGGTCTTGCGGCGCAGGTAGCCGACGTACACCTCGAGGGAGTTGGCCGTGGTCGGGAAGTCGTAGCCCCAGACCTCCTCGAGGATGAACGCGCGCTCGAGCACCCGACGGGGCCGGCGCATGAACATCTCGAGCAGCGCGAACTCGGTGCGGGTCAGCTCGATGGCGCGCTCACCGCGGTGCACCTCACGGGTGGCGATGTTGAGGGACAGGTCGGCGAAGGCGAGCGTGGCGCCCTCGATGTCGTCGGCGTCCACGGGCACATGGGCACGGCGCAGCAGCGCCCGCAGCCGGGCCAGCAGCTCCTCGAGCGCGAACGGCTTGGTCAGGTAGTCGTCGGCGCCGGCATCCAGCCCCTCGACGCGGTCGCCGACCGAGTCGCGGGCGGTGAGCACCAGGATCGGCAGGTCGTTGCCGGCGGTGCGGAGCGCGCGGGTGGTCTCGATCCCGTCGAGGCGGGGCATCATCACGTCGATCACGAGGGCGTCGGGCGCCTGGCCGGCGATGCTGGCCAACGCCTCCGCACCGTCGCCGGCCAGCGCGACCTGGTAGCCGTTGAACTCCAGCGACCGGCGCAGGGACTCGCGCACGGCGCGGTCGTCGTCGACGACGAGCACGCGCGCAGTGGGGTCGGGACCGGTCGGCACCCTCCAACTGTGCCACTGACACCTGAGTCCGTGCTGAGAGCCGAGGGGTCAGGACGGCGGGCGCGCCAGCACCGCGAGCTGCTCGACGACGCGCTCCATCCGGACCATCCCGACGAACGCTCCGGCGGCGTCAGTGCACAGCAGCGGGTCGTAGCGTCTGGCCTCGTCTCGGTTGAGTGCGCGGCGGGCGGCCGGCCGGGTCGCCGCAGGCATTCAGGACCAAAGGTTCATCGCGGGGGCCACATCTCGCTCAGCCGAGGGCGCGGGCCGCGTCCCCGGCCCGGCCGCCGTACCCGCCGCCGAACAGGCAGGCGTGCACGAGCAGCGGGAACAGCTGGTGCAGCGGCACCCGGTCCTCCCACCCGTCGGCGAGCGGGGCCGCCTCCGCGTAGGCGTCGAGCACGCGGGGCAGCTGCGGGCAGCCGAACAGCGCCAGCATCGCGAGGTCGGTCTCCCGGTGCCCGCCGTGGGCTGCCGGGTCGATCAGCCAGACGCGGGCGTCGGCGCCCCAGAGCAGGTTGCCCGCCCAGAGGTCGCCGTGCAGCCGGGCGGCCGGCTCGTCGGGTCCGGCGAGCTCCACGATCCGGCGTACGACGGAGTCCACGGCGGCGGCGTCCTGGGGCGCGATGTGGCCGCGGTCGGCCGCCAGCTTGAGGTACGGGAGCACCCGCCGGGTGGCGTAGAACTCCGGCCAGCTCGCGGCCGGCCGGTTCGGCAGCGGCAGCGTGCCGATGAAGCCGTCGCCGGCCTCCAGGCCGAACCCCGGGGCGCCGGCCCGATGGGTGACTGCGAGCGCCCGGCCGAGCTGCTCGGCCGCCTCCATGCTGGGCTTCCCGCTCTCGACCCAGGCCAGCACCAGGCAGTCGTCCTCGGCGGCGAGCACCTCGGGCACGTCGACGCCGCCCGCCTGCGCGAGCCAGCGCAGCCCGTCGGCCTCGCGTGCGAAGAACCCGTCGGGCGCGTGCGGCCGGGTCTTCATCAGCGCCGAGCGGCCGTCGGAGAGCCGCAGCCGCGTGGAGGTGCAGATGTCGCCACCCGCGACCGGCGTGGTGGCGACCACGGCCGTGCCGAGCAGCTGCTCGGCACGTTGCGCGACCGCCCCCATCCGGGCCATCTCAGCCGCCGGCCCCCCGGGCCGGGTCGAGGTCGAGCGCGCGGCGTAGCGCGTCGACGAGGGCGACGCAGGTGCGCTCCACCATGGCCAGCACGGTCTCGAACCCGTCGTCGCCGCCGAAGTACGGGTCGGGCACGTCGCGGTCGTGGTCGCCCGCGCTGCGTGGGTCGAAGTCGCGGAACATCAGCAACCGTCCCGGCTCGATGTCCGGCCGCACGGCGCCGAGGTCGGCGTGGTTGGCGCCGTCCATGGCCAGCACGACGTCGCAGTCGTCGAACCAGCTGCTCTCGAACCGCTCCGCCCGGTGCCGGCTGGCGTCGTACCCGTGTGCGGTCAGGAGTGCCGCCGCCCGTCGGTCCATCGGGTTGCCGACGTGCCATCCGCCGGTGCCGGCGCTGACCACCTCGACCGCGCCTTCGAGCCCGGCGTCGGCGAGCCGCTCGGTCAGCACCACGTCGGCCATCGGCGAGCGGCAGATGTTGCCGAGGCAGACCAGGGCGATGCGGTACGGCGCCCGGGCGTGCCGAGGACGCGGCAGCGCGGGTGCCACGGTCACCTCAGTCGCCGTCCGGCAGCACGAACTCCAGCACCCAGGTGGCGATCGTGATGATGATCGAGCCGAGGACCGCCGTCCAGAAGCCGTCGACGCTGAAGTCGAGGCCGAAGGCCCGGGAGATCCACTCGGTGAGCAGCAGCAGCAGCGCGTTGATCACGAACAGCAGCAGGCCGAGCGTCAGGATGATGAATGGCAGCGAGAGCAGCTTGACGATGGGGCCGACGATCGCGTTGACGAGGCCGAAGATCAGCGCCACGCCGATGAGCGTCAGCGTCTTGTCGGTGGTGGTGTCGCCGGTCAGCTCGATGCCGTCGAGGAGGGCGACGGCGGCGCCGACGGCGAGTGCGTTGACGACGACCCAGATGATGAACCTCACGGTGCCGATACTGCCAGGTCCGGAGAGGTGCCGGAAATGCGTGCCGCCACTCGGCCGGTGCCGGCCGGGTGGTGGACCGGCGGTCAGGGGGCGGGGGCCAGGTGCAGCGCCTGCAGCATCGACCGCTCGGCGTCCTCGAGGTGGTGCGCGAGCTCGTCGGCGGCGGTGTCGACCTGGCCGTCCTCGAGCAGGGTGAGCAGGTCGTGGTGGGAGTGCACCTGGTCCTGGGCGTTGCGGCGGATCCGGTCCACCTTCGCCAGGCCGAGGCGGACCTCGGCCGAGAGCGAGTCGGCGAGCGCGACGAGCCGCGGTGACTCGGTGAGCCCGACGAAGGAGCGGTGCACCGCCAGGTGGGCGGCGGTGAGGTCGGCCGGGCCCGCGTCGCCACGGGTGGTCGCATGCGCGACTTCGGTGAACGCGTCGAGGGCGTCGCGGACCGCCTGACGCGCCGCCGCGCCCGCCTGCCCCCATCGTCGTACGCCGGCGATCTCGAGGACGGAGCGGGCGACGCACACGTCGTGGACGGACGCGGGATCGAGCTCGGTGACGTGCACGCCACGGTTCGGCTCGCGGGTGGCCAGGCCCTCGGCCACCAGCACCCCGAGCGCCTCCCGGATCGTCGAGCGGGAGACGCCCATCGCGTCGGCCAGCGCCACCTCGCGCAGCGCGATGCCGGCCTCCAGCTCGCCCTCGAACAGCGCCCGGCGCAGCTCCTCGGCCACCCGGTCGACGGTCGAGGAGTGCTCCAGCGACAGCGACCGGTAGAGGTCGGTCGCGGCGCCCTCGTCCGACGGGGTCGGTGACGCGGGCGGGGACGGCGGTCGGCCGGGCATGCCCCGATTGTCCGACAAGAACTTGACCTGCGGCCACCCCGGCCACACACTGGTCTTGTCAGATTGTCGGACAATCTGACGAAACCCCGAACCGGAACGACAGACAGGGAGGCGAGACGAACATGGGACAGCAGCTGCAGTGGGGCCGCAGGTACCTGATGGTGCAGCCCGACCACTTCCGCGTGGACTACGCGATCAACCCCTTCATGGACCTCGCCGACCAGCCCGACCCGGTCCGCGCCCGGGAGCAGTGGCTCGGCCTGGTCGAGGCGATCCGTTCCTCGGGCGCCGAGGTCGAGGTGCTTGCACAACGGCCCGACGCACCCGACATGGTCTACGCGATGAACCTCGGGCTCGTCGTCAACCAGCCTGAGGGCGAGCGCGTGGTGATGTCGCACATGCGGTACCCCGAGCGGCGCATGGAGACCGGGTCGGCGCAACCGTGGTTCGCCGAGCACGGCTTCGCCACGTCGTACGTCGGACGCGACGGGGTCGGCGCGCACTTCGAGGCCGGTGACGTGTTCGCGTTCGGCGACGCCCTGGTCGCCGGCTACGGGCCGCGCACCGAGGAGCTCGGGCTCAAGCACCTCGCCACCGAGCTGGACGTGCGCGTCCGCGGCCTGCGGATCACGCACCCCGGGATGTACCACCTCGACCTGGCGTTCTGCCCGCTCGACGAGACCCGCGCCATGGTGTGCCCGGCGGCGTTCGACGACGCCTCGGCCGCGGCGGCGCTGGCGATGGTCCCGGAGCCGCTCGTGCTCACCGAGGAGGAGGCGCTGACCTTCTGCGCGAACTCGATCGTGGTCGGCCGCACCGTGCTGATGCCGGCCTGCCCCGACCGGGTGCGGGCCCAGCTGGAGGAGTGGGGCTTCGAGATCGTCCTGGTCGACGTCGGCGAGTTCCACAAGGGCGGCGGCTCGATCAGGTGCATGACGAACCCGGTCGACGTACTGTCGGGGCGTGACCTTCCCGCCGTGCTCGGCGGCGAGGTCGTGATTCCCTGAGCCGTAGGCTCGTGGGGGGCCTACAGGCGCAAGACCCCGGGGGATCCCGGCTGGGGACGGCCGGTCGGAGACGGTGGGCGACGGGCCCGTGCGACGTGAGTCGCACGGGCCCGTCTGTCCCCCACCCAGTTCCCCCCAGGTGACGGCCGGCCCCGGACACCCCCGGCCGGCCGCGTCTATCGTCGCGCGCTTTACCGAGCAATGTGGTGAGGAATCGGGCGATTCGGACATTCCGTAGTGAAATGACGCACGTGCCCGTCCGGAGGTGACCCGGTCAGACCAACCGCGGGTAGCCGAACGGGTGGTCCGGGTCAGCGCAGGAAGTCGTGCAGGGACGGCTGGAACGCCCGCGCGACCGCGCCGACCGCCAGCGCCGAACGGCCGGGCCCCTGACCCGCCTTGACTAGGGCGTCGATGATCCCGCGGTGGCATGCCCGAGAACGAACGGACGGAACACTCTCGCGGTCGTCAAGGCCGGTCCGGGGGAGACCGACAAGACGGGCGTGCTCCCTCCTGCCGCCCCCGCTCTCGACGTCGACGACCTGGTGCGCGAGACGCTGCCCCTCGTCGGTCACGTGGTGCGCGACGTGGCGGCGCGCGTGCCCGCCCACGTGGACCGCGAGGACCTGATGTCCGCCGGCCTGCTGGCGCTGGCCCAGGCGGCGCACTCCTTCGACCCGGCACGTGGCGTGAGGTTCGCCGGCTATGCGGCCACCCGGGTGCGCGGGGCCCTGCTCGACGAGCTCCGCGGCCTCGACTGGGCGAGCCGGTCGGTGCGACGACGGGCCCGCCAGGTCGACGAGGCCCACAGCTCGCTCGCGGTCGCGCTCGGGCGGGCGCCGACCGACCTGGAGGTCGCTTCCACCCTCGGCCTCGGAGCTGCCGAGATCGCCGCCCACCGGGACGACGTCGCCCGCGCCTCGGTGGCGTCGCTGGACAGCCTCGACGGCGGCACCGTGGACGAGCTGCTGCCCTCGTCCGGTCCCACCCCGCTCGACTCACTGGTCGACCGCGAGCGGGTCGCCTATCTGCGTGACGCCGTCGAGGAGCTGCCGGAAAGGTTGCGCGTGGTCGTCCGTGGCTACTACTTCGCCGAGCGTCCGATGGCCGAGATCGCCGCCGAGCTCGGCGTCACCGACTCCCGGGTCTCGCAGCTGCGCTCCGAGGCCGTGAAGCTGCTGCGCGGGGCGCTTATCGCGTCGCTCGACACCGAGCGGTCGCAGCAGCCCGCCCCGGCTCGTTCCTGCGCCACCCGCCGCAAGGAGACCTACTACGCCAAGGTCGCGGGTCGTCGTACCTTCGCCGCCCGGCTCACCGACACCGGCCCGGTCGCCGTACCCGCCTGACCGCGAGGAGTCAGTAAGTCAGGCCCCTCACCGGCGTGTCGATGCACCGGTGACCCCTCGCCGTCGGGGTTCACAGGTGCGGTGGTTCGACGACGACGGCGGCACGCCGGGCCGACTGGGCGAGCACGATGCCCACGACGACCGCCACCGCCCCGACGACGGCGACCGCGCCCAACGACTCGTTGAACCACACCCAGCCCAGCACGAGGACGCCGACCGGCTCGAGCATCGCGACCATCGTGACGGTGGTCGCGCGCAGGTGACGCAGCGCCGCGAGCTCGACCCCGAACGGCACCAGGGTGCCGAGCACCATCACCCACAGCAGCAGCGACCAGACCGGCAGCTCCAGGTGGTCGAGCCGGCCGAGCATCGACGCCTGGTCGTCGAGCAGGGAGGTGTCGAACGACGTCAGCGGGGAGACGAGGTTCAGCGCCACCGCGGCGACCAGGAACGACCAGAGGATCACGCGGAGCGGGTCGAGCAGGCCGACCCCGTGCTCCCCGATCAGGAAGTACGCCGCGAAGCAGACCGCCGCACCGAGGCCGGCCGCGACGCCCACGGCGTCGAAAGCCAGCCCGCGCCAGATCCCGGTCGCGGCCGCCAGCCCGCTCACGGCCAGCCCGAGCCCGAGCCACATGCGGCCGCGCACCTGCTCCTTCTGGACGACCCGCGCCCACACCGCGACCAGGATCGGTGCCTGGTACTCCAGCAATAGCGCCATGCCCACCGGCAGCCGGTCGATGGCCACGAAGTACGTCCACTGCAGTGCCGCGACCCCGATCAGGCCGTGCGCGACGAGCATCCACGCGAGCCGTCCCCGCGGAGGACGGAGCGCACTGCGCTTGAACAGCGCGGCGAACAGCAGCAGCACCAGCACGGTGCCGGTGACCCGGACCGTGGTGAGGGTGATCGGGTCGACCCCCGCCCGCAGCACCACCCGGGACACGCCGGCGTTGACGATGAACAGGCTCGCGCCGAGGACGACGAGGCCGAGCCCGAACGCCGGGTTGCGGTGCGGGGGTGCGTACACCCGGGCCAGGGTAAGGGCTGAAAGGGATCTACGCCCCTGTCGTCTCACCACCGATGTCGGTAGTCCGGGCGTGACCCATAGGTCACCCGAGACATACCGATATCGGTGGTCAGTGGGTGAACTTGGCGGTTACCTCGAGCAGTACGTCGTTGCCGGCCGGCTCCCCGATGGACACCCGGGCGCCCTCGCCCGCGAACGGCCGCACCATCACGCCGGCCTGCTCGGCGGCCGCGGCGAACTCCACCGTGCGGTCCCCGAGCCCGAGCCAGACGAAGTTCCCCTGGGCGTCCGGCACGTCGAAGCCCTGGCTCCGGAGCGCCTCCACCACCCGGCCGCGCTCGGTGACGATGCCATCGACGCGCTCGAGCAGCTCGGCCTCGTGGGCCAACGAGGCGACGGCCGCCGCCTGGGCCACCGAGGACACGCCGAACGGCAGCGCGCAGGCACGCACCGCCTTTGCGATCGGCTCCGCGGCCGCGACGTACCCGACCCGGAACCCGGCGAGCCCGTAGGCCTTCGCGAAGGTGCGCATCGCCACGACGTTGGGGTAGCGGCGGTAGAGGTCGACGGCGTCGGTCCGGTCGTCGATGCGGACGAACTCGCGGTACGCCTCGTCCACGACGACGACCACGTGGGACGGCACCTTCGCGATGAACGCCTCGAGCTCCGCCTGCCCGACCGACGGGCCGGTCGGGTTGTTGGGAGTGCACACGATGACCACCTTGGTGCGGTCGGTGACCGCCGCGGCCATCGCGTCGAGGTCGTGCCGGGCGTCCGCCGTCAGCGGCACCTGCACCGACGCGGCACCGGTGACGGCCACCGCGATCGGGTACGCCTCGAACGACCGCCACGCGTAGACGACCTCGTCGCCGGTCTCGCAGAACGCCTGGAGCAGGTGGTAGAGCACAGCCACCGAGCCGGTGCCGGCGGCCAGGTCCGTGGTCGGCACGTCGAGACGCTCGCTGAGCGCGGCGTACAACGCGGTGCAGCCCATGTCCGGGTACCGGTTCATCGCCGCTGCCGCTTCCACCGCCGCCGCCAGCACCCCCGGCAGCGGCGGGTTCGGGTTCTCGTTGGACGAGAGCTTGTACGTCGTCACGCCCGGCCGCGGTGCGGGCGGCCGACCGGGCACGTAGGCCGGGATGTTGGCGATCGCAGGGCGGACCTGGGGGCCGGTCGTCGTCATGGCGGTCACCCTAGCCCGGGCGCTGCCGGGACCGGCCGGGCCTGCTGCGCATCGGGAGGAACGCACCTCCGGGTGCCAATTCGGTTTTGTTCGTCAGGAGCAGCGGGTAATCTGCGTCTTACAAACTCCGTCGCGCCCTGTCCCTCGCGCGCGGAACCGACGAGGGGATCCCGCCACCTGTATGTCTGACGCCGCGACGCCGCCCACCGGACCCGACGACCACCCCCCGGCCGGCGTGCACTCCCTGTGGCGCCTGCGCGGCTACCTCCGCCCGCACCTCGGGGCGCTGAGCATCATGCTCACGACGGCGCTCGCGGGCGTCGGACTCTCGATCGCGATCCCACTGGTCACCAAGGCGCTGATCGACGGCCCGATCACCGACCAGGAGATCGGACCGGTGCTCCCGCTCGGGCTGCTGGCCCTCGCGCTCGGCATCGTCGAGGCCGCGCTCATCTTCTGGCGGCGCTGGGTGCAGTCCAACACCGTCCTCCACGTCGAGACCGTCATGCGGCACGACCTCTACGAGCGGCTGCAGCAGCTGCCGATGGCGTTCCACGGCCAGTGGCAGTCGGGGCAGCTGCTGTCACGGGTGACCACCGACCTGAGCAGCATCCGGCGGTTCTTCGGCTTCGGGATGCTCTTCCTGATCATCAACGTCGTCCAGCTGGTCGTGGTCACGCTGGTGCTGCTGGACATGTACTGGCCGCTCGGCCTCGTCGTCGCGGTCACGGCCGTGCCGATCATCGCGCTGTCGAAGCGGTTCGAGAGCCAGTACGTCGTGGTCTCGCGCCGGGTCCAGGACGAGCAGGGCGATCTCGCCACCCTCGCCGAGGAGGGCGCGGTCGGCTTCCGGGTGATCCGCTCGTTCGGTCGCAGCAGGCACGTCTCCGAGCGGTACGACGCGTCCGCCCGCACGCTGTACGCCTCCTCGATGGACAAGGTGCGACTGTCCGCGAAGTTCTGGACGTTCCTCGAGGTGATCCCCAACCTCGCCGTCGTGGTGGTGCTGCTGCTCGGCGCCCTCGGCGTCGGGCGGGGCGACCTCACGCCGGGCACGCTGGTCGCGTTCATCACACTGATGCTGTCGCTGGTGTGGCCGATCGCGGCGCTCGGCTTCATCCTCGCGATGGCACAGGAGGCCATGACCGCCGCCGCCCGGATCAACGAGATCTTCGACACCCAGCCGTCGATCGTGTCCGGCGACAGGGTGCTCGACGCGCCCCGCGGGCACCTGCGCTTCGAGGGCGTGGGCTTCGCGTTCCCGGACGAGCCTGGCCGCCCGGTCCTGCACGACGTGGACCTCGAGGTGGCGCCCGGCGAGACGGTCGCGGTGGTCGGCGCGACCGGCTCCGGCAAGACAACCCTCACCGCGCTCGTGCCCCGGCTGTACGACGTGACGGCCGGCCGCGTCACGATCGACGGGGTCGACGTCCGCGACCTCGAGCTGACCAACCTGCGCTCGGTCGTCGCCACCGCGTTCGAGGAGCCCACGCTGTTCTCGATGAGCGCCCGGGAGAACCTCGCGCTCGGCCGGCCCGACGCCACCGAGGAGGAGATCCTCGAGGCGGTCGAGGTCGCGCAGGCTGGCTTCGTGCACGACCTGCCCTGGGGGCTCGACACCCGGATCGGTGAGCAGGGCATGTCCCTGTCCGGAGGTCAGCGGCAGCGGCTGGCTCTGGCCCGGGCCGTGCTGGCGCGGCCCAAAGTGCTGGTGCTCGACGACACCCTCTCCGCGCTCGACGTACACACCGAGAAGCTCGTCGAGGACGCATTGCGGCGGGTGCTCGCCGACGCCACCGGCATCGTCGTCGCTCACCGTGCCTCGACGGTGCTGCTGGCCGACAAGGTGGCACTCCTCCAGGACGGCACCATCACCCACGTCGGCCGGCACAGCGACCTGCTCGCGACCGTCCCGGCCTACCGCGAGCTCCTGGCCGCCGACGCGGAGACCGACGCGGAGCTCGAGGAGGTGTCGGCATGAGCGCCCCCGAGAGCACCGCGACCACCACCGGCACGGACCAGAAGGACCGGCCCGCCGAGGAGGCCTCGTGGCGCGGCGTCGCCGCCGACGGGCAGGAGATCACCGATCACGTGTCCGGGATGCTCCAGGCCCGGTCCCGGCGGCTGCTCGGGGAGCTGTTGCGCCCGCACCGCAGGTGGGTGTGGCTGCTCGTCGCCATCGTGCTCGTCGAGAACGCCGCCCGGCTCTCGATCCCGTACCTGGTCAAGGAAGGCATCGACAAAGGCATCCCGCCGATCCGCGAGGACGGCGACACCACCGTGCTGTACACCGTGGTCGGGATCGCGCTGTTCGCGACCCTCCTGCAGGCGGTGACCCGGCGCACCTTCCTCGTGCTCGCCGGCCGCATCGGCCAGGACATCCTGTTCGAGATCCGGCGACGGGTCTTCCGGCACTTCCAGAGGCTCAGCCCCTCGTTCCACGACGAGTACACGTCGGGCCGGGTGATCTCGCGGCAGACCTCCGACATCGACGCGCTCGACGAGATGCTCGAGACCGGCTTCGACGGCCTGGTCACGGCGGTGCTCACGCTCGCCGGCACGGCGGTGCTGCTCCTGGTGCTCGACGTCAAGCTGGCCCTGGTGGCGCTGCTCTGCTTCCCGTTCCTGGTGTGGCTCACCAACTGGTTCCGCAAGGCGTCGTCGGCCACCTACCGGGTGACCCGCGAGAAGGTCGCGCTCGTCATCGTGCACTTCGTCGAGTCGATGCTCGGCATCCGTGCGGTGCAGGCCTTCCGCCGCGAGCCGCGCAACACCGAGATCTTCGACGACGTCAACGACCAGTACCGCGTCGCGAACCTTCGCGCCTTCCGCCTGGTCGCCTGGTTCATGCCCGGCATCAAGCTGATCGGCAACATCACGATCGCGGTGGTCCTGCTGTACGGCGCCTACCTCGCGTTCCACGGCGAGGTCAGTGTCGGCGTGCTTGCCGCGTTCCTGCTCTACCTGCGGGGGTTCTTCGAGCCCATGCAGGAGATCTCCCAGTTCTACAACACCTTCCAGTCCGCCTCGGCCGCGCTCGAGAAGCTCTCCGGCGTGCTGGAGGAGGAGCCCTCGGTCGCCGACCCCGCCACCCCCACCCCGCTCCCGGAGGTCCGCGGAGAGGTGCGGTTCGACCACGTCCGCTTCGAGTACGTCGACCGGGTTCCCGTGCTCCCCGACCTGGAGCTGACCGTCCCCGCCGGCCAGACGTTGGCCCTGGTCGGTACGACGGGGGCCGGCAAGACCACGATCGCCAAGCTGGTCT
>NZ_DASSCL010000096.1:0-9076 GCF_035697785.1 Nocardioides sp. | reverse complement strand
TGAGCGCGCGCGTCGATAGTGCGGTGTGTTGCCCACTTGATCCACCCCTTGTTCGAAAGCCCCACTGGCGTAGACCGCGCGCGCCCCCGCGCGACAAGGTGTGGTCGTCCAGATCGAGCCTGGGCACGGCGTGCCCGGGCTTCGAGTCGTGAACCCAGCCCCCCGGCTGTGACCCCACCCCGCGAACCGGACTCTGGAGTCCTATTCGTCTGAGTCACACGATCCTCTCTTAACGGACAACACAAAAGGGTCCAAACGGACTATTTAGGAGTGACCCGCGCCTCCCGAAAATGGCCCGTTGATCCCATGGCGGGAAGATCCGGGACCGGGACGACTCCTCGAGTCGCGCAAAGACAGGGCGAACACGGGGCGGACACCGTCCCGACGAGGCCATTACCCCGGAGTAGGCTTCGGGCAGGAATCGGCCCGAGGGGGCAATGCACCAGAGAGGGACCGACGTGACCGCCACGCACGACCAGAAGCCGAGGGGCGGACGCCTGCCACGCACCGCCCGGCGCGCCCAGCTGCTGGAGTCGGCCCTCGAGGTCTTCGTCGCCCAGGGCTACCACGCGGCGGCCATGGACGACATCGCCGAACGGGCGGGCGTGTCCAAGCCGGTGCTCTACCAGCACTTCCCCGGCAAGCTGGACCTCTACCTCGCCCTGCTCGACCAGTCCTGCGACACGATCATCGAGTCGACCCGGGAGGCTCTCGCCTCCACCGAGGACAACAAGCTGCGGGTCGCCGCCACCATGCAGGTCTTCTACGACTACGTCGCCAACGCGCACGGGGCGTTCCGGCTGGTGTTCGAGTCCGACCTCACCAATGAGCCGGCCGTCCGCGAACGCGTGGACCGCGTCACGCGCGAGTGCGCGGAGTCGATCACCAAGGTCATCCACGAGGACACCGGGCTGCCCCCGGCACAGGCCAAGCTGCTGTCGGTGTCCCTGGTGGGAATGGCGCAGGTCTCTGCGAGGTTCTGGTTGGACGCCAAGGACGGTGTCGACCAGACGGACGCCGCCGCTCTGGTGGCCGGCCTCGCCTGGCGCGGGATCCGCGGGTTCCCCCGGACCGACGAGCAGCCCGACAGCAAGTCCTGAGCACGCCCCGAGCACACGAAGCAACAAGGAGGTCCTCCGGTGGAGGTCAAGATCGGCGTACAGAACGCCAGCCGCGAGCTGGTCATCGACACGGAGCTTTCCGGCGACGACGTCGAGAAGGCGGTGGCGGACGCGCGCGACCAGGGACTGCTGTCCCTGACCGACACGAAGGGTCGCCGGGTGGTCGTCCCGGTCGACAAGCTGGCGTACGTCGAGATCGGCTCCCCGACCGTCGGCCAGGTGGGCTTCCGCTCCTGAGCCTCCCGATGCACTAGCTCACGCCGCGAGACCGAGCGCCTCCATGCGCTGCGAGTGGTTCTCGGTCAGCCGGGTGAACAGCCGGCCGATCGCCGCCAGGTCCATACCGGGGCGGTCCACACCCCCGGACAGCAGCGCCGAGAGCGCGTCGCGCTCCGCGGCGACCCGTTGGGCCTGGGAGAGCGCCTCGCCCATCAGCCGTCGCCCCCACAGCGCGAGCCGACCACCGACCCGGTGGTCGTCCGCGATCGCCCCGCGCACCCGGTCGACGACGAACCGGGACTGACCCGCGTCGGCCAGGCTCTCGATGATCAGGTCCCGCGTGCCGGTGTCTAGGAACGCGGCGATCTCCCGGTAGAAGTCGGCGGCCAACCCGTCCCCGACGTACGCCTTGACGAGGCCCTCCAGCCAGTCTGACGGGGCGGTCCGCGCATGGAAGGCGTCGAACGGCTTCTGGAACGGGCTCATCGCCTCGAACGGGTCGGCGCCGAGCTCGGCCAGCCGCTCCCGGAGCCGGTCGAAGTGCCCGAACTCCGTCGACGCCATCCGGGCCAGCTCCGCCTTGTCGGCAAGGTTCGGCGCCATCTTCGCGTCCTCGGCGAGCCGCTCGAAGGCGGACATCTCGCCGTAGGAGATCACGCCGAGGAGGTCGACGACAGCGGCGAGGTACGCCGGGTCCTCGAACGCGACCGGCCGCTCCACGCGACCTCCCTGGGGGGTCGGGTCCTGGGGCGATTCACTCATGCCCGCACCCTAGTGCCGCCACCGACGAGCGCTCGCGCTCCCGCGCGGGCAGGGCCGAGCGGCTGCCTGCGTTAGACTGACGACGGACGTCGCGCAGAGCACGACGCTCGGCAACGAGCGGGAGCCCCCATCTGGGACGGCGGCGCACAGACCTACACGCCAAGAGAACAGGCAAGATCCTGACCACCTTCAGAGAGCTCGGGGTTCTCCCCGAGATCGCCGACGCACTTGAGCGCGCCGGCATCACGACCCCCTTCCCGATCCAGGAGATGACCCTCTCGGTCGCCCTCATGGGCACCGACCTCATCGGCCAGGCGCGCACCGGCACCGGCAAGACGCTGGCCTTCGGCATCCCGCTGCTGCAGCGCGCCGTCTCGCCGCGCGACCTCGACTACGCGGACCTCGCCGCCCCGGGCAAGCCGCAGGCGCTCGTCGTGGCGCCGACCCGCGAGCTCGCCCTCCAGGTGTCCAACGACCTCTCCCTGGCGGGCGCCGACCGCGGCACCCGCGTGCTGACCGTCTACGGCGGTGTCGGCTACGAGCCGCAGCTCGAGGCGCTCGACGCCGGCGTCGACGTCGTCGTGGGTACGCCGGGTCGTCTGCTCGACCTCGCCAACCGACGCGCCCTGGACCTGTCGCACGTGAAGTGCCTGGTGCTCGACGAGGCCGACGAGATGCTCGACCTGGGCTTCCTGCCCGACGTCGAACGGCTGATCGCCAAGACCCCCGAGACCCGTCAGACGATGCTCTTCTCGGCCACGATGCCCAGCGCGATCGTGACGCTCTCGCGGCGGCACCTGCGGCACCCGATGAACATCCGGGCCGAGTCCTCCGAGTCCCAGCAGACCGTGCCGGCGACTGCCCAGTTCATCTACCAGGTGCACGACCTCGACAAGCCCGAGATGCTCGCCCGCATCCTGCAGTCGGAGAACTCCGGGCTCACCATCGTCTTCACGCGCACGAAGCGCCAGGCGCAGCGGGTCGCCGAGGACATGCAGGAGCGCGGCTTCGACGCCAGCCCGCTGCACGGCGACATGCAGCAGGTCGCCCGCGAGAAGGCGCTCAAGAAGTTCCGCGAGGGCAAGACCAAGCTCCTGGTCGCCACCGACGTCGCCGCCCGCGGCATCGACGTCGCCGACGTGACCCACGTCATCAACTACAGCTGTCCCGAGGACGAGAAGACCTACATCCACCGGATCGGCCGCACCGGCCGTGCGGGTGCGACCGGCATCGCGATCACGTTCGTCGACTGGGCAGATGTCACGCGCTGGAAGGTCATCAACAAGGCCCTCGAGCTCCCGTTCGACGAGGTCGCGGAGACCTACTCCAGCTCGGAGCACTTCTTCCACGACCAGGGCATCGCGCCAGGCACCAAGGGCCGCCTCGTCCCGGAGAAGCCGCGGGAGCCGAAGGCCAAGGACGGCGAGGCCAAGGGTGAAGGCCGCAGCCGGTCCGACCGGCCGCGCCGCGAACGCAGCCGCAGCCGCACGCGGTCCGGCGAGCCGGTCGACGCATCCTCGACCAAGGTCGCCGAGCCGCAGGGCGACGGCGACTCGCCGCAGCGCAGCCGGAGCAGGAACCGCAACCGGCGTCGCCGGTCGGGCTCCACGTCGGCCGCGACCGCCTCGGAGTAGCTCTCCCCGCGCGTCGTACCCCGCCCACCACCCCGGATACGACGCGACGCATCTGCTGTCGCCGCGCCGTCGGGACCGCCGAAACGTCGCGTCGTATCGGTCGGGGTCAGGCGACCACGACGACCGGCGTGCCGACCGGCGCGAACTGCCAGAGCGCCTTCGCGTCGGGTCGCCACTGCCGGATGCATCCCGACGACAGCGGGGTGCCGAGGTCGGTACGCGACTGCACCAGCTCGCCGCTCTTGTAGGGGATGTCGTGGAAGCCGATCGCGGCACGCTCGCCGTGGGCGAACCGCACCATGAACTTCATCGTGCCGCCGTCGTCGATCCCCCACGCCCGTTCGGACCTCGAGTAGACCTCGTAGCTGCCCGGGTCCAGGTTGTCCTCGTTGCTGCCGGACACCGGGTAGGTGCGTCGTACGTCGCCGTCGGCACCGACCAGCCACACCCGCTGGGCGCTCTGGTCGAACACCACCCGGCGGCCGTCGCCGCTGTCGAACGGCACCTCGAGGGCGGCCTGGGCGAGCCGCTGCCTCTTCTCGTCGGACCGGGTGAACTTCCCGTCGTCGACGGTCGTGCTGCTGTCGGTCGTGGCCGCCGTGAGCGCCGCCTGCAGCCCGGCGCCGGTGACCGGGCCGGTGCGCGCGACCACCTGGGTCTCCGACTCCGGCAGCAGGCCCACCCCACCGAGCACCGCGACCAGCGTGATCCCGCAAGCGCTCAGGGCGGCGGAGACGCGCTGGTAGCGGACGCGGTGCCGCGGGCGTCGTGAGTGCCGGGGCGGGACGTGGTCACGAGGGGTGCCCATGCCCGCACTCTAGGCGGGTCGATGGCTCCGGTTGAGGAGGTTGGCCGCGACATCCCGGTAGGCGTCGGCACCCTTGTGGGTGCGGCTGGTGCCGAGGATCGATCGGCCGGCGGCCGGGGCCTCCGCGAAACGGATCGACTTCGGTATGGGCGGCTCGATCACGTCGAGGTGGTAGGTGTCCGAGATGGTCTCGAGCACCGTGCGCGCGTGGTTGGTGCGGCCGTCGTACAACGTGGGCAGCACACCCCAGACCTCGAGCTTGCGGTTGGTGAACCGGCGGACGTCGTGGACGGTGTCGAGCAGCTGCCCCACCCCTCGGTGCGAGAGCGTCTCGCACTGCAACGGGATCAGCACACCGTCGGCGGCGGTGAGGGCGGCGACGGTGAGTACGCCGAGCGACGGCGGGCAGTCGAGCAGGACCCAGTCGTACCCGCCGTCGGGCAGGTCCTCGACCGCCATCTTCACCACGTGCTCCCGACCGGTGCGCGTGAGCAGGTCGGCCTCGGCGCGGGCCAGCTCGATGGTCGCCGGCAGCAGGTCGACCCCGTCGTCGGTCTCGATCAGCACCTCGCCGATCGACACGCCCTTGGTCAGCACGTGGTGCACCGACAGCTCGAGGTCCTCCGGGTCGATGCCGAGGGAGAAGGTCAGGCAGGCCTGCGGGTCGAGGTCGACGAGCAGGACCTTCTGACCGCGCTCGGCCAGCGCGGCGCCCAGGGAGGCGACGGTCGTCGTCTTGGCGACGCCGCCCTTCTGGTTCGCGACGGCAAGGGTGATGGTCACCCGGCACATTCTGCCCGAGGCGGGGCGCCGGTCCGGCGGCGGTCCGTGGAACGATGACCGCCATGTCCCTGGGCTCCGCGGCCGCACCGGCCGGCACCCGCCGCACCGCACTGGTCACCGGCCCCACGGCCGGGATCGGCGCCGCGTTCGCCCGGCAGCTGGCGCAGCGAGGCTACGACGTCGTGCTGGTCGCGCGGGACGAGCGGCGGCTCCGCGACCTGGCCGCGGACCTCGAGCGGGACCACGGCGTCGTGACCGAGGTGATCGTCGCCGACCTGGCGGACCGAGCCGCACTGGCGGAGGTCGAGCGGCGGGTCGCCGACCCGACGAGACCGGTCGACCTGTTGGTCAACAACGCGGGCTTCGGGCACAAGCGGCCGTTCCTCGACAACTCCGTCGAGGACGAGCAGCAGATGCTCGACGTGCTCGTCACCGCGGTGCTGCGGTTGAGCCATGCCGCCCTCGGCGCGATGGTCGAGCGAGGGTCCGGCTCGATCGTCAACGTGTCGAGCGTCGCCGGCTTCCTGAGCCGCGGCACCTACGGCGCCGCGAAGGCGTACGTCACGTCGATGAGCCGGTGGGCCGACGCCAATTACCGCGGCCGAGGCGTGCGCGTGATGGCGCTGTGCCCCGGGTTCACGCGCACGGAGTTCCACGCCCGGATGGGCGTCGGCCGTGGTTCCGCACCGAGGTTCCTGTGGCTCGACCCGGATCGGCTGGTGCGCGACGCCCTGGCCGACCTCGACCACGGGAAGTCGGTGTCGGTGCCGGGCAAGAGGTACAAGGTGCTGACGGCGGTGGCCAGACACCTGCCGGCGTCGCTGCTGGCGAGGTTCCAGCACGTCGGACGACGCTAGTCGTCGATGCCGTCCCAGGACTTGTGGGGCGGGACGCTCTGGCCGGGGCGGCACGACGAGCGGAAGTCGCACCATCCGCATCGTGGGCCGACGTGCGCCGGGAACGCCTCGTCGGCCTCGACCCGGGACAGGCCCGCGTCGTACGCCGAGTCGAGGACCCCGAGCTCGGCGGCCAGGTCGTCGGCGCGCCGCAGCTGCTGCTCCAGCGACTCGTCGGTGTGGTCCCACGCGACGACGTCGCCGGTGGGCAGGTGGTGCAGCTCGACCCGGGTGCAGGCACGTCGCAAGGTGCGGGCCGTCGCGGCGGCGTAGACCGCCAGCGCCATCGAGGCACGGGCGTCGTCGACGGTCAGGACCGACCGGCCGGTCTTGTAGTCGACGACCACCACGCCTTCGCCCGGTCGGTCGTCGATGCGGTCGGCCCGCCCCCACAGCGCGGCGCGGGCGGTCCGCAACGACACCGTGCGCTCGACGCCGATCGGCCGCACCGCCGGGTCGACGTCGGTGAGGTAGCGCTCGACGTACTCCCGGGCCCGCTCCCGCGCGTCGAGCGACTGCCGCCCGTCGCGGAAGCCGTCGGTGAGCCAGCCGCGGACCAGCAGCATCCCGCCGGCCTCGGGGGTGCGGCTCCGCTCCGGCAGGTCCCACCACCTCGCGAGGGCGGTGTGCACCGCCGCCCCGACGGAGTTGTGCGCCCAGGGCGCCCCTCTCGGAGGAGTCGGCCGGTCGAGATAGGCCATCCGGTAGCGCCGCGGACAGTCGAGAAAGGTGGTCAACCGCGACGGCGTGGCCGGGTAGAGCCGCGTCGGCATCCCCTCGAACCCGAGCTGGACCTCGGCCGCGGGCGTGCTCACGCGCGACCCACCACCTCGGGTGTCCGGGCACCGGACCGCGCCGCGGCCGCGTCGGCCAGCTCCATCAGCCGGGCGTACTGCTCGGGGTCGGTGGTGTTGCAGGCCAGGTCGTGGTCGGTCTTGCCCACCCCGTGGTAGTCGCTGGACCCGGTCTCGACGAGGCCCAGGTTGCGCGCGATGTCACGCAGCTCTTCGCGCACGTCCGGGGAGTGGTCCTGGTGGTCGATCTCGAGACCCGACAGGCCGTGCTCCTGCAGGAACGCGATGCCCGCCTCGTCGAGGGCCCGGTAGTCGTGACGAGAGGCCCACGGGTGTGCGATGACGCTGACGCCGCCGGCGTCGGCGACGGTGCGGATCATCGTCGGCAGGTCGGTGGCGTAGCGGTCGACGTACGCCGGGCCGCCGGGCCCGAGGAACCGGACGAACGCCTCGTCGCGGTCGGCCACCACCCCGAGCGCGACGAGCGCATCGGCGACGTGGGGACGGCCAAGAGCGGCCGCCTCGCCGGACACCCGGCGCACGTCGGCGGCCTCGATGTCGACGCCGAGGCCGCGCAGCCTCTCGAGGATCGCGGGGAGGCGGCTGTTGCGTCCGGCGAGCACCCGGTCGAGCTCGGCGACCAGCTCGGGGTGGTCGGGGTCGGGGAGGTAGGCGAGGAGATGCACGCCCTTGCCGCCGAACCGCGCGCTGACCTCGATGCCGCGGACCAGCGTGACCCCGACGCGCTCGGCGACGTCGGCCGCTTCGGCCCACCCCTCGGTGGTGTCGTGGTCGGTCAGGGCGAGCACGTCGACCCGCCGGTCACGGGCGTGCCGGACCAGCTCCGCTGGGCTGTCGGTGCCGTCGGAGCGGTCCGAATGGGTATGGAGGTCGATCCGCACGACGTCAGCCTATGAGGCGGTGCCGACAGGCCCGGCCCGCCGTCCGCCGTCCGACCCTGGTCGTCCTCACCAGGCGGGAGGCGAGCCTCCGAAGGGCAGGTCGATGAGCTCGGGGCCGAGGGCGGCGAGGTCGTGCAGAACCCACTCGTCCTTGAGCAGGAGCACGGCCGAGGCCGGCCGCAGCACCAGCCAGAGCCACCGTCCGTGCGCCTCGCCGGCGAGCACGGAGCGGTCGAACGTCACGTCGTTGTCACTGGTCGACACCGACCACAGCGAGATCGGATGGCCGTTGATCCGGACCTTGGCATGCGGCGGGCCCTCGCCCAGGTCGGCGCCCGGGTCGGTGCGCGAGGCGCCGGCGCACCGGGCTCCGAGTCCGACGCCAGGCTCCTCGGAGATCACTGTCAGCTCCACGACGCCGTCGAGCTCGCTCGGTCCGGCGCAGGAGATGAAGGTGGCCTTGGCGTCCAGCTCGCCGCCGCCAACGCAGCCGAAGTCGGTGACCGACCAGCCCGGCGTCAACGGCCAGGGAAGCAGGCTCGGCATCGCTGCGGCCTGCGCGAGGTGCTCGGCGAAGGTGTCGTAGGCGGGCGTGGCCGAACGCCACAAGGGCTGGATCGCCCCGTGGTCGGGACAGCGCCAGCCCGCCGCCTCCTCGGCCACCGGAAGCGAGCAGCGGGGGCAGCCCGCGCCGAGTGTCATCGGTTCACGGTGGGGCTCTTGCTGCTCACACGTCAAGTGCCGCGATCGCCTCCTACGCTTCGTGCATGGTTGCCAGGACGATCGCCTGTGTCGGAGGGGTGGTGGTCGACCGCGGCGGCCGGTTCCTCCTCGTCCGCCGAGGGCGCGAGCCGAGCAAGGGGTCGTGGTCGATCCCGGGCGGCAAGGTGGAGCCCGGCGAGAGCGACCGCGAGGCGGTCGCGCGGGAGGTGCTCGAGGAGACCGGGCTCGCAGTGGTCGTCGGCGAGCTCGTGGGGTACGTCGAGCGGCCGGCGCCCGGAGGGGACGTGTTCGCGATCCGTGACTTCGCGTGCCTTCCCGCGTCGTACGCCGACGCGGCGGACGTCCGCGCCGGCGACGACGCCGACGATCTCGGCTGGTTCACCGTCGACGAGCTGCGCGCCCTCGACACCGCACCGGGACTGGTGGCAGCCCTC
>NZ_DASSCL010000095.1:0-19697 GCF_035697785.1 Nocardioides sp. | reverse complement strand
GTCTGCTCGAACGGATCGGCATCGGGGCCTGGTTGCTCTGGTTGGCTGTCGCCAGCGTCGTCCTCCTACGGCGGAACCGCACCCACCGGTTCCAAACAACGCCTTCACTGCCGTAGCGGCCAGGAGCGGACCTCAGTCGAGGTAGTCGCGCAGCACCTGCGAGCGCGAGGGATGCCGCAACTTCGACATCGTCTTCGACTCGATCTGGCGGATCCGCTCGCGGGTCACGCCGTAGACCTTGCCGATCTCGTCGAGGGTCTTGGGCTGGCCGTCGGTGAGGCCGAAGCGCATCGAGACCACGCCGGCCTCGCGCTCGGACAGCGTGTCGAGCACGGCGTGCAGCTGCTCCTGCAGCAGCGTGAACGACACCGCGTCGGCCGGCACGATGGCCTCGGAGTCCTCGATCAGGTCACCGAACTCGGAGTCGCCGTCCTCGCCGAGCGGGGTGTGCAGGGAGATCGGCTCGCGACCGTACTTCTGGACCTCGATGACCTTCTCCGGGGTCATGTCGAGCTCCTTGGCGAGCTCCTCAGGGGTGGGCTCGCGGCCCAGGTCCTGGAGCATCTGCCGCTGCACACGAGCGAGCTTGTTGATGACCTCGACCATGTGCACCGGGATGCGGATGGTGCGCGCCTGGTCGGCCATCGCGCGGGTGATCGCCTGGCGGATCCACCACGTCGCGTAGGTCGAGAACTTGTAGCCCTTGGTGTAGTCGAACTTCTCGACCGCGCGGATCAGCCCGAGGTTGCCCTCCTGGATCAGGTCGAGGAAGAGCATGCCGCGACCGGTGTAGCGCTTGGCCAGCGAGACCACGAGGCGGAGGTTCGCCTCGAGGAGGTGGTTCTTGGCGCGGCGGCCGTCCTCGGCGATCCACTCGAGCTCGTCGAGCGACTTCGCGGAGATCTTGCCGCCCTTGGCCAGCTTCTCCTCGGAGAAGAGACCGGCCTCGATCCGCTTGGCGAGCTCGACCTCCATCTCCGCGTTGAGCAGCGGGACCTTGCCGATCTGCTTGAGGTAGTCCTTGACCGGGTCGGCGGTCGCGCCGGCGACCATGACCTGCTGCTCGGGCTCGTCGGACTCGTCGGCCTGGGAGACGACGAAGCCGGCCTTCTCGGCCTCCTTCTCGTCCTCCTTGATGGTCGGGTCGGCGACGACGTCCTTCTCGAACTGCTCGTCGGGGAGGTCGGGCAGGATCTTCTTGCCGTCGGGACCGACCGCGACCGACGTGGTGTCGCCTTCGGCGGCCTTGGACGTCTTGGCGGTCGTGGTCTTCTTGGCCGCGGTCTTCTTCGCCGGCGGCTCGGCTGCCTTCTTGGCGGCGGCCTTCTTGGCCGGAGCCTTCTTCGCGGCGGCCTTCTTGGTCGCGGCGGCCTTCACGGTGCTCCTCGTGCTCGAGGCGGCGGCGACGCGCTTGCGTGCCTGGCTGTCCTGTGCCGAGACGACCACGTCGATGTCCTGTTCCCCGAGGTAGCGAAGCAACGCCTTGAGATGCGCGGCCGTGTGCACGGCGGCTGCCGTGGCGGTCCGAAGAGCGTCGGCCGTCACGTGCCCGGAGGCTTTGCCTTGGTCGATCAGCGCAACGATGTCGGGATGAGCGAGGACATCAGCAGGGAGCTTGCGGGACGTGGCTGTCGACACGAACTACCTCTCGTACAGCGGGCGTCGGGCGCGGCAAAGCCCGTACACGTCAAGAGCCGCGTTCCTATTGTGACACGGCGCCAATGCATTCCAAGAACAGCCCGGGCATCCGCGTCTCGAAGCTGCGCGGTCAGCGGGCGCGGGCCTTCATCTCCTTCTTGAACGCCCGCACCTTGTCGAGCGAGGTGGTGTCCACGACGTCGGCCACCGAGCGGTAGGAGCCCGACTCCGAGTAGTCACCGGCGGCCTCCTCCCAACCGGACGGGCGTACGTCGAGCTGCTTGGCCACCAGCGCCACGAAGATCTGCGCCTTCTGCTTGCCGAAGCCGGGGAGTGCCTGGAGGCGGCGCATCAGGTCGCGGCCGGACTCGGCCTCCTCCCACAGCCGCTCGGCGTGGCCGTCGTACTCCTCGACCACGTGTGCGGCGAGCGCCTGGACCCGGGCAGCCATCGAGCCCGGGAACCGGTGGATCGCCGGCGGCGTCGAGCACAGCGCCGCGAACTCCTCGGGGTCCGCGGAGGCCACGGTGGCCGGGTCGAGCGAGCCGAAGCGGTCGAGGATCTTCGCCGGGCCACGAAAGGCGTGCTCCATCGGGTACTGCTGGTCGAGGAGCATGCCGGTCAGCAGCGCGAACGAGCTCTCGGACAGGACCTGGTCGGCGTGCGGGTCCTGCGCGATCCGGATGGCCATGAGCGTGCTGCTCCGACCCCTACTCGCTGGCCTTGACCGCCAGCACGGGGCACGGCGCGTCGAGGAGCACACGCTGCGCGTTGCTGCCGAGGATCAGCTTGCCGACGGGCGAGCGGCGGCGCAGGCCGATCACGATGATGTCGGCGTTCACCTCCGTGGCCACGTTGACGAGGTCGTCGGCGGGGTCGAGGCCCCGGACGAGCTGGCGGACCTCGTGCTCGACGCCGGCGTCACGCAAGGTCGAGCGGACCTCCTCGAGCTGGGCCTCGGACTCGAGTGCGTCGTCCTTGTCGAACTCGCGGCCGCCGCGGTGTGAGTTGACGACCACCAACCGCATGTCGCGCAGCTTGGCTTCCTCTGCCGCCCGGGCGAGTGCCGCGCGGCCCTCGGCCTTCGGCACGTATCCCACGACGATGGTCCCCATTGACCGTCCTCCTCAGCGAAGTCGCGTCTTCCCTGCGCCACGCAGGTTGGGGATGACGTTATCCAGCCGGGGTGCACGGCGCCACCTGTGGACGACGCGTCGCGCGATTCGTTGCGCGCCGCGATGCTGGCCCGGTGACCCAGGAGACCGCGCTCGGCACCCGGCTGCGTGCCGAGGTGGGGCTGCTGCGGGCACGGGAGACGCGCCGGGTCTTCGACACCACGGTGTACGTCGGAACGCCCGGCGGCGACCGCGACTCCTTCGTCGTGCGGGCCCGCGACGTGCCCGCGATCGACGGTGCGGTGCGCATCGAGGTCCTCTCAGTGCTCGTCGAGCGCACGGCCGACGAGCATCGCAGCCTCTGGCTCACCCGGGCCGGCACCCCGGACCCCTACGAGCAGGACCTGGCCTGGCTGCGGGCGGCGCGCGCCGCGTTCGCGATGCACGGGCGGGTGCTCGAAGGCTGCTACGCGATCACGAGGTACGGGTGGCGCGACCTGCTCACCGGCGAGAGCCGGGCGTGGAAACGCCTCCGGCTCTGATCAGTCCCAGCTGTGCACGGGGTCGTTGGTGTGCATGTGGCCGCGGTACTCGTTGAGCGTGCCGCGCAGCACGTCGAGCCGGTCGCCGTCACCGTTGCCCGACCTCGTGTGGAACTTGTCGACGAACCAGGAGGCGCCGTTCTGCCCGATCAGGCAGCGCTGCTCGATGATGCCGAGCAGCCGGTCGCTCTCCTCGGCGATGACGCCCCAGGAGTCGAGACCCGCTCGCGCCATCGGGAGCAGCCGGCGCAGCACCAGCTCGGTGGCAGGGACCTGGCCCAGGCCGGGCCAGTAGAGGTGTGCCTCGATCCCCTGCCGGGCCGCGACGTGGAAGTTCTCCTCCGCCGCGCTGAACGACATCTGCGACCACAGTGGCCGCTCGTGCTCGGCCAGCGTGCGGGTCAGGCCGAAGTAGAACGCCGCGTTGGCCATCGTGTCGGCGACGGTCGGCCCGGCCGGGAGCACGCGGTTCTCGACCCGGAGGTGGGGCGTGCCGTCGACGACGTCGTACACCGGACGGTTCCACCGGTAGATCGTGCCGTTGTGCAGCCGCAGCTC
This sequence comes from Nocardioides sp., assembly GCF_035697785.1. Taxonomy (GTDB): domain Bacteria; phylum Actinomycetota; class Actinomycetes; order Propionibacteriales; family Nocardioidaceae; genus Nocardioides_B. The sequence goes on along the minus strand of NZ_DASSCL010000095.1, from coordinate 15,844 downwards.
GGCCAGGCTCGGCGTCCCCCCGGACTCGAGCTGCTCGAGCGGGTCCTCGTCCTCGAGGATCGGGAGCAGCGCCGGGAAGTAGCGCACGTTCTCCTCGAACAGGTCGAAGATCGAGTTGATCCACCGCTCGCCGAACCACACCCGCGGCCGGACGCCCTGCGCCTTGAGCTCCTCGCTGCGGGTGTCGGTGGCCTGCTCGAACAGCGCGATCCGGGTCTCCCGCCACAGCTCGCGGCCGAGCAGGAACGGCGAGTTGGCGCCGATCGCCAGCTGCACACCGGCGATCGCCTGGGAGGCGTTCCAATAGGCAGGGAAGTCCTCGGGGCTGACCTGGGTGTGCAGCTGGGTGCTGGTGCAGGCTGCCTCGGGGACGATCGAGTCCGTTGTGGTGCGCAGCCGCTCGGGTCCGCCGATGTCGATGACGATGTCCTCGCCGCGGGCGGCGAGGATCTGGTCGCTGAGCAGCTGGTAGCGCGGGTTGGAGCTCAGCGACGACGGGCTCATGTGGCCCGCGGAGAGCGTCGGCAGGATGCCGATCATCACCATGTGCGCACCGACCTGGTCGGCCCTGTCACCTGCCTGGTTGAGGCTGCGGCGCACCCCCTCCTCGAACTCGGTGAAGCCGCGGTCCTTGAGCTGCTTGGGCGGGACGTTGATCTCCAGGTTGAACTGGCCCAGCTCGGTCTGGAAGTCGGGGTCGGCGATCGCCTCCAGCGCCTCGACGTTCTTCAGCGCCGGGTCGCCGGCGGCGTCGACGAGGTTGAGCTCGATCTCGAGGCCCGTCATCGGGTAGTCGGCGTCGAAGCGGGACTCGCGCAGCATCCGCGCGAACACGTCGAGGCAGCGCCGGACCTTCTCGCGGTAGCGCGTGCGGTCCTCGCGCGAGAACTCCTGCTGCTCGACCTCTTCTCCCATGACAGGACCCTAGTGCCCCGACGGGTCCGCGGGTATGTCGCGAACCGGCTCTTCACCCGACGAACAGCGTGAGCGCGTCGGGCCCCAGCGGAGTCCACGCCGTCGGTGGCACCGCGCCGGCCAGCGCCTGGGTGACCAGCCCCGCCAGGCTGTAGCCGGGCTCCGCCTCCTGGCTCCGCTCGACCGCGCACCAGGCGAGCGCGCCGTCACCCGCCAGCCAGGCCGCGAACGCGAGGAGCGCCGCCGGCGCGGCGAGCGCGTCGTGGGGGCACCGGCGCACCACGTCGCTCCACAGGTCGACGTGCCGCCGGGCGTCGTCGTGGCCGATCTGCGCCCAGGCGACGTCGCGGACCTCGACGGCGGCGATGGCCACGACCAGGCGGCCGACGTCGTGGCTGTCGAGCCGCTGCCCGTCGCGCAGGAACCGGCGCACACGATGCTGGACCCAGCGGCCCTCCTGCACCAGATGAGGCCGGCTCGCCTCGGCCCGCAGGAGCCGCTCCCCGGCGGCATCGACGGCGTCGGCCACGCGGTCCACCTCGTCGGGGTCGTCGCCGACGAGCGAGTCGCGGAGCGCGTCGCGGCTGGCGTGCACGAGGCGTCCGTCCACGACGGCTTCCAGGGTGATCGGGTGCCGGGACAGGTCGTAGGGGGTGCCGTCGGGCGGAAAGCGCCCCGCGTAGGCACCGAGGCAGTACCAGCGCTCACCGTCGGCCCGCATCGCGATCATCACCTCGACGGCCGCGGACTCCAGCGACGTCAGGAGCGGGTCTGCGACCGCGTCGGCGATCACCTCGTCGCTGGAGTAGACGACGACCGCGACCTTGCGCAGCCCGGCCCGGAGGGCCACCGTGAGCAGGTCCTCCACCAGCAGCGGGACCTCGTCGGGCAGCTCGGGCAGGTCCTGTCGTGCGTGCACCGGGGTGTCCGCGGCGCCGACGGTCATCATCACGACGGAGTCCTCGGGATGGAAGCCCAGCAGGTAGGGCACCATCGCGAGCAGGTCGGCGGGGGTCTTCGCCCTCAGCGTCTTGGGGGTCCTGGGCTGGGTCATGGGCCGACCCTGCTCCCGCACCCACCCGGTACGCCGGGGCCGGGGACCGCGCGGTGGACACGCCCGTCGTACGACGAGGGTGGGGACCGAACCCGGCTCGTCGGGCAGGGCGTCGGGGGCGGGCCGTTGCATGATGGCCCCGTGCGCCCACCCCGAGCAGGGCCGACGATCCTGCACGTCGACCTGGACGCGTTCTTCGCCGCGGTCGAGCAGCGCGACAAGCCGTCGCTGCGCGGCAAGCCGGTCGTCGTCGGCGGGGTCGGCGGGCGCGGCGTCGTGGCGACCGCTTCCTACGAGGCGCGCGCCTACGGGGTCCGGTCCGCGATGTCCACGGCGGAGGCGCGGTCCCGCTGCCCGCATGCGGCGTTCCTCACCGGCCGCTTCGACGCCTACCGCGAGGCGAGCCGGGCGGTGATGACCCTCCTGCGCGAGCTGTCACCGCTCGTGGAGCCGCTGTCCCTCGACGAGGCCTTCGTGGATCTCGAGGCGTCGCGGCACACCGACTTCTCCGTCCCCGGCGTCACGCTCGTCGCCGAGGAGCTCAAGGCCGGTGTCACCGAGGTCACCGGCGGGCTGCACGGCTCGGTCGGCGTCGCCACCTCCAAGTTGGTCGCCAAGATCGCCAGCGACCTCGACAAGCCCGACGGCCTGGTGGTCGTCCCGCCCGGCACCGAGCAGGACCTCCTCCGCCCGATGAAGGTGAGCGTGATCCCCGGGGTCGGCCCGGCGACCGCCGAGCGCCTGCGCCGCGTGGGCGTGCACACCGTCGCGGACCTCGAGGCGGTCTCGGCCGACGAGCTGGTGCGGCTCGTCGGCCAGGCGCACGGCACCTCGCTGTACGACCTGGCCCGGGCCCGCGACCACCGGCCAGTGGTCGCCGAGCGCGAGGCGAAGTCGATCAGCGTCGAGGACACCTACGACAGCGACCTGGTGGACAAGCGGCTGCTGGAGGGGCTCATCGACCGGCACGCCACCCGGGTGACCGAGCGGCTGCAGAAGGCCCGGCTGTCCGGTCGCACGGTGACCGTCAAGGTGCGGCTGCACGACTTCACCACCTACACCCGGTCCACGACGCTGCCGTCCCCGACCGACAGCACCCGGGTCGTCGCCCGGCACGCGCGGGCTCTGCTGTCGGAGGTCGACACCTCGGGCGGGGTGCGGCTGCTCGGCGTCGGGGTGTCCGGGCTGGCCGACTGGATCCAGGAGGACCTGTTCGAGTACGACGGTCTCCCCGAGCCGCCGGCCACCGCCGAGGCGCCGCCGGTCGACCTCACCCGGCTCGACCGGGGTCGACGCTGGTGGCCCGGCCAGGACGTCGTGCACGCCGAGCACGGCCCCGGCTGGGTCTGGGGGTCTGGCGTCGGCCGGGTCACGGTGCGCTTCGAGACGGCCGAGACCGGGCCGGGACCGGTGCGCACGTTCCTGGTCGACGACCCGGACCTCACCAAGGTGACGCGGCCCCAACCGGACTGAGCCTCCTGCTGGCGGCACGGGGAGATACGTTCTGCCCATGACGGACGTCCAGCCGGTCTCCCCGCCCGTGGCCAAGCGGGTGCCGCACTCGCGCACCCACCACGGCGACACGTTCGTCGACGACTACGAGTGGCTGCGCGACAAGGAGTCACCGGACACCCTGGCCTACCTCGAGGCCGAGAACGCCTACACCGAGGCGCGCACCGCCCACCTGGCGCCGCTGCGCGAGACGATCTTCAGCGAGATCAAGGCCCGCACCCTGGAGACGGACCTGTCGGTGCCGTCGCGGATCGGCCGGTTCTGGTACTACGGCCGCTCGATCGAGGGCAAGCAGTACGGCGTCAGCTGTCGGTGCCCGGCGACCGACACCGGCGGACCGGAGGACTGGACTCCCCCGTCCCCCTCGCCGGACGCCGACGTACCCGGCGAGGAGGTGCTGCTCGACGTCAACGCGCTTGCCGAGGGCCACGACTTCTTTTCGCTCGGCACCGCCTCGGTCAGCCCCGACGGCACCCTCCTCGCGTTCAGCACCGACACCGTCGGCAACGAGCGGTTCCTGCTCCAGGTCAAGGACCTCCGCACCGGCGAGGTGCTGCCCGACCAGGTGCCCGACACCCTCGGCGGCGCGACCTGGGACCTCGCCGCGACCACGCTCTTCTACACGACCGTCGACGACGCCTGGCGCCCCGACAAGGTGTGGCGGCACGTGCTCGGCACACCCGTCTCCGACGACGTCGTCGTGCACCACGAGACCGACGAACGGTTCTGGACCTCGGTCGGCCGCACCCGCAGCGACAGGCTGATCGTCATCGGCTCCGGCTCGAAAACGACCACCGAGTACCGCGTCCTCGACGCCGCCGACCCCACCGGCGAGTTCCGGGTCGTCACGCCCCGGCGGCAGGGCGTCGAGTACGGCATCGAGCACGCCGTCATCGCCAGCGAGGACCGCCTTCTGGTCCTGCACAACGAGGACGCCGAGAACTACGCCCTCGCCGTCGCCCCCCTCGACGCCACCGGCCACGAGCAGTGGGAGCCGCTGCTCCCTCACGACCCGGCCGTGCGGCTCGAGGACGTCGACGCGTTCGCCACCCATCTCGTCGTCAGCCAGCGCAGCGAGGGGCTCACCCAGCTGCGCGTGATCGAACTGACGGCCGACGGGTTGGGCGAGGACTACCTGGTCGGCTTCGAGGACCCCGTCTACACCGTCGGCTCGGGAGGCAACCCCGAGTTCCACCAGCCGACGATCCGGCTCGGCTACACGACCATGGCGACGCCGCCCGCGGTCTACGACTTCGACGTACCGACCCGCACCCTGCACCTGCGGAAGCGCACCCCCGTCCTCCCGCACCCCGATCACGGGCCGTTCGACCCGAGCCGCTACGAGCAGCACCGCACGTGGGCCGCGGCGCCCGACGGCACCCGCGTGCCGGTGTCCCTCGTGCTCCCGGCGGGCTCGCCGCGCGACGGCAGCACCCCGTTCCTGCTTTACGGCTACGGGTCCTACGAGGACTCGATGGACCCCTACTTCACGATCTCCCGGCTGTCCCTGCTCGACCGCGGTGTCGGCTTCGCGATCGCCCACGTCCGCGGCGGGGGCGAGATGGGCCGGAGGTGGTACGACGAGGGCAAGCTGCTCGCCAAGCGCAACACGTTCACCGACTTCGTGGCCTGCGCCGAGCACCTCGTGGGCGAGGGCTGGACCTCGCCGGACCGGCTCGTCGCCGAGGGCGGCAGCGCCGGCGGGCTGCTCATGGGCGCGGTGGCGAACCTCGCGCCGCACCAGTTCGCGGGCATCGTGGCCGACGTCCCGTTCGTGGACCCGCTCACCACCATCCTCGACCCGTCGCTGCCGTTGACCGTGGTCGAGTGGGAGGAGTGGGGCAACCCGCTCGACGACCCGGAGGTCTACGCCTACATGAAGGGCTACAGCCCCTACGAGAACGTCGAGGCCAAGCGGTACCCGCCGATCCTGGCGGAGACGTCCCTGCACGACACCCGCGTGCTCTACGTGGAGCCCGCCAAGTGGGTGGCCAGGCTTCGGGCTGTGGCGCTCGACACACACGACGTGCTGCTGAAGGCGCAGATGTCGGCCGGTCACGGCGGGGTCAGCGGCCGCTACAACGCCTGGCGGGACCGGGCGTTCACACTCGCCTGGGTCCTGGACCGGGTGGGCCGCGCCTGACCAGCCCGAACAGCGGCGATCCCTGAGAAGTCCCTGAGATCCCGGCCGCGCGGCAACTTCGCAGGCGTGCCGGTCGTCGTACCGGGCAAGAGGGTCGTGGGGGTTCGGCACTCACCGATATTCGGGAATCTCGACGGGCTCTCGCCCGTTGGGATGAGTACAGGGGCTACCGGTGGGTACTCCTGGCGGCACTGGAAGGGAGCGCACGTGGCAACGAGTCGCACGCACACACGCGAGATCGAGGGGCGCGACAGCGTCGGTCTGTACCTCGACGAGATCGCGCGTACTCCGCTGCTCGACGCGGTCACCGAGGTGGAGCTGAGCAAGGCCATCGAAGCCGGCCTGTTCGCACAGGCCCTGCTCGACGAGGGCCGGGTGGGGCGAAAAAAGGGTGGCGCCCCCAAGTACGCGACGCAGGAAGAGCTCGAGTGGATGGTCGAGGAGGGCGAGCGCGCCATCCAGCGATTCATCGAGTCCAACCTCCGGCTGGTCGTCTCGATCGCCCGCAAGTACGGCCGCAGCCAGATGCCGATGCTCGACCTGGTCCAGGAGGGCAACACCGGCCTTATCCGCGCCGTCGAGAAGTTCGACTACCGCAAGGGCTTCAAGTTCTCCACCTACGCGACCTGGTGGGTCCGGCAGGCGATCACCCGCGGCATCGCACAGCAGGCGCGCGTGGTCCGGCTGCCCGTGCACGTCGTGGAGGAGCTCAACCAGGTGGGCGCCGCGCGCCGTACCCTCGAGCGCCAGCTCGGCCGTGAGCCGGAGCCGCAGGAGATCGCCGACGAGCTCGGCCTCGACGTGGACCGCGTCATCGACCTGATGAGCTGGGGCCGCGAGCACGTCAGCCTCGACACCCCGGTCGACGAGGACGGCGACACCTCGCTGGGTGACCTGATCGCCCAGGAGACGGCGCCGGGTCCGGACAGCACGTTCCTCGACGTCGAGTCCCGCGACCGGCTGAGCACCCTCGTCGAGCTGCTCGACGACCGGGCCGCCGACATCATCCGGTCCCGCTACGGTCTCGTCGACGGGCGCCAGCACAAGCTGGCCGACATCGGCGCCAAGCACGGCATCTCCGCAGAGCGGGTCCGCCAGCTCGAGCGGGAGGCGCTGCAGCGGCTCCGCGAGCTCGCCGACCCCGACCTGGCCGCCTGATCCCCTGGCCGGCTGATTTCCCCCGGATCAGCCGGTCAGCTTCTCGAAGACCTCCGTGACACGCTCGCGGAGGTCTTCGAGTCTCCCGGTGTTGTCGATGGCGTACGTCGCGACGGACAGCCGCTGGTCACGCGTCGCCTGTGCCGCCACCCGGGCCTCTGCCTCCTCGGGTGTCATCGCGCGCAGCTCGACCATCCGGTCGATCTGGGTCCGGACCGGGACGTCGACGACGAGCACCGCGTCGAACCGGTCGGCCTGGCCGGTCTCGGCCAGCAGCGGGATGTCGTGCACCACGACCGCGCCTTGCGGCGCCGCGGCCTCGAGCTCGCGCGCCCTGGCCCGGACCAGCGGGTGGATGATCGCCTCCAGCCGCCGGCGCGCGGGCTCGTCGCCGAACACGATCGCGCCGAGAGCCGGCCGGTCGAGCGAGCCGTCGGCCGCGAGCACGTCGGCCCCGAACTCCTCCACGACCCGGCGCAGCCCGTCGGTGCCGGGGGCCACCACCTCGCGGGCGAGCTTGTCGGCGTCGATCACCACCGCACCCAGCTCGGCGAGAAGGGCCGCCACCGTGCTCTTCCCCGAGGCGACGCCACCGGTCAGTCCCACCCGCATGGGCGTCAGTCTCGCAGCACCGGGGCCGCCCGGCTCAGCGGGTGAGCGTGACCTTCGACAGGTCACCGGGCCGGTCCACGTCGACGCCGCGCCGCTCGGCGGCCCGCCAGGCGACCAGCTGTCCCAGCACCACGGAGGTCAGCGGGGTGAGCCAGCCGGCCAGGTCGGCGGTCGAGGGCAGACCGACCCGGTGCACGTCGTCGAGGGTGGGTCCGCCCAGCAGCACGACCGGAGCACCGCGCCGGCGCAGCTCCGGCACCGCCTCCAGCACGCTGGCGGTGGCCGCCTCGCCGGGGGTGACCAGCAGCGCCGGGACCGACGGGCCCACCGCGGCGACCGGACCGTGCATGAGGTCGGCCGGCGAGAACGGTGCGACCAGGGCCCCGGTCAGCTCGGTGATCTTCAGGGCGGTCTCGTGGGCGGTGCAGAGGTTGAGACCGCGACCGACGCTGACCCCGCGGTCGGCGCCGGCCACCAGGTCCGCCGCCTCCTCGACACCGGAGGCCCGCGTGACGGACTCGCCGAGCGCTTCGGGCACGCGATGCAGCTGATCGGGGTCGGACGGGTCGTCGGTCCACACCCCCGCCAGCACCGCTACCGCAAGCAGTGAGGCGGTGTAGGTCTTGGTGGCCGCGACGGACCGCTCCGGGCCTGCCCCGAGGTCGACGACCACCTCGGCCGCCTCGGCCAGCGGGGACGACGGGTCGTTGGTGACCGCGAGCGTCGGCCGGCCGGCGGCCCGCGCCTGCTCCACCACCGCGACGACGTCGGGCGAACGCCCGGACTGCGAGACGGCGACGACCGCCTGCCGGCTCACCTCCGGCTGCCGGCCGTAGACCGTGGTGAGGCTCGGCGTCGCCAGGGTGACGGTGACCCCGGCGCGTGCGGGCCAGAGGTACTGCGCGTAGCGGGCGGCGTTGTCCGAGGAGCCGCGGGCCACCAGCAGCACCTGCTCGGCGCCGCGGGAGGTGAGGTGGTCGCGCAGGTCGCCGACCAGCGGCAGCATCCGGTCGAGCAGCCGGGCGGCGACCTCGGGCTGCTCGCCGATCTCGTGCTCGAGCCGGCTGGTCATGCGGTCCTCGCGACCGGCGTGCCGGCCAGCCACGTCTCCCGGACGGTGAGGTCGTCCTCGAGCACGACGAGGTCGGCCCGGGCACCGGGAGCCAGCCGGCCTAGGTCCGGGCGGCCGATCAGCGCGGCCGGGGTGGCCGTCACCGCGGTGAGCACCTCGGCGAGGTCGATCCCGAGCCCGACGACGTTGCGGACCGCCGCGTCGAGGGTCAACGCGCTGCCGGCGAGCACGCCGGCGCCGTTGCGCACCGCCCCGGCGCGCACCTCGACGGGCACGCCGGCGATCTCGTACTCGCCCTCCTCGCGCGCGGCCGCCTCCGTCGCGTCGGTGACGAGCACGACCCGGCCGCGCGCGGCCGCGAACACCAGCCGGACCACGTCGTCGGCCAGGTGGTGGCCGTCGACGATGAGCTGCACGGTGACGTCGGGCCGGGCCAGCGCGGCACCGGGCAGGCCCGGGTCGCGGTGCCGCAGGGCGCTCATCGCGTTGAACAGGTGGGTCGCGGTGCGGGCGCCGGCGTCGAAACCGGCGTGCGCCTGCGCGGCCGTCGCGTCGGAGTGGCCGAGCGAGACCAGGACGCCGTCGGCGCTCAGCTTCGCCACCACGTCGACGGCCCCCGGCAGCTCCGGCGCGAGGGTCACCGCCACCACCGGGGCCAGTGCGCGCCACTCCTCGAGGACGGCCGGGTCGGGCTCGCGACGGTGCACCGCGGGGTGGGTGCCGAGCCGCGCGGGGCTCAGGAACGGCCCCTCCAGGTGCACCCCGAGCGGCTGCGCACCCGGCGTACCCCGGTCGATGGCGGTGCGGAGCACGCCGAGCGCGCGCCGGGTGTCGGCGTCGGCGGCGGTGATCAGCGTCGGCAGCCAGGCGGTGACGCCGTGGTCGGTGAGCGCCGTGCCGATCCGGTCGATGCCGTCGACGTCGGCGGCCATCACGTCGACCTCGGCGAAGCCGTTGACCTGCAGGTCGAGGAGCCCGGGTGTCGCGATCCGCCCACCCGCGGCCGGCGGCAGACCCACGCGGGTGACGGTGTCCCCGTCGACCTCGACGTCGCCGGGGAGCAACGCGCCGTCGACGAGGGCGGCCGAGACGCCGAGCAGGCGGATGGTCATGGTGTCCTCTCCTCGTCGCGGGCGCGGACGGTGAGCCGGGTCGGCGGCGCGATCGGGGCGGGCAGGACCAGCGGGTCGTTGCCGGGGCTGATCCGGCCGAGCACGCGGGGCGTCCGGGTGCCCGGTGCGGTGGTGACCGGTACGCCGTGCCAGGTGAGCCAGCCGAGCAGCGCCCAGAGCACCGCCTCCTTGCCGTCGCCGGGCAGGCCCAGCTCGTCGCTGATGCGCACCGGGGCGTCGAGCCGGTCGGCGAGGGCCGCCATCAGCACCGGGTTGCGCGCGCCGCCGCCGGAGGCGACCACCTCCTCGGGTGCGTGCGGGCGCACCGCGTCGGCGACGGTGGTCGCGGTCAGCGCGACCAGGGTGGCCAGCACGTCGGGCCAGTCGGGGCGGCCGTCACCCCCAGCCACCCGGGCCAGGGCCCCGTCGAGGTAGGCGGCCGAGAACGTCTCGCGCCCGGTGGAGACGGGCGGGGTGAGCGCGTAGTGCGGGTGCTTCAGCAGGATGTCGAGCAGCCCCGGATGCACCTGCCCGCGCGCGGCGAGCTCGCCGTCGACGTCGTAGCCCTGCCGACCCTCGGTGGCCCGCGCGGCCGCGACGTCGAGCAGGCAGTTGGCGGGCCCGGTGTCCCAGGCGAGGGTGCTGCCGTCGGGAGCGACCACGCTCACGTTGGCGATGCCGCCGAGGTTCAGCGCCACCCGGGGGCCGGTGCCGCCCGCGAGCCAGAGCCGGTCGAGGATCCCGGCGAGCGGGGCGCCGTGACCGCCCGCCGCAACGTCGCGGGTGCGCAGGTCGGAGACGACGGGCAGCCCGGTCGCCTCGGCCACCCAGGCCGGCTGGCCGATCTGCAGGGTGCCCAGGCACCGGTCGCCGACCACCTCGTGGTGGATCGTCTGGCCCGGGGAGACCACCAGGTCCACCGGGGCGGGTGTGCGGGCGACCGCGGCGGCGGCCACCCGGCCGACGGCCTGGCCGAGCGCAGTGTCCAGCGCGGCGACCTCGGCCGCCGTCGTGGTGGCCGGCGGGAGCAGGGCGAGCAGCCGCTCGCCGAGAGTGTCCGGCCACGGTTCGGTCCAGGTGTCGAGCACGCGTACGTCGATGGTGTGGTCGTGCCCCGTGCGCAGGTCGACCACTCCGACGTCGAGCCCGTCGGCCGATGTGCCGGACGCCACCGCGACGACGATCATCCGGTCCTCCTCTGCGCGCGCACGGCCTCCAGCGCCGGACGGACCCGGTCGCCGTACTCCGCCAGGGCGGCGGTCGCTGCGGGGACGTCCACGCCGGAGAGCAGCGCGACGAGGGCCGGCTTGGTGCGCCATCCGGCCTCCTCGAGCGCTGCGATCGCGGTCGCGTCGTCCACGCCGGTGGCCTCGCGCAGGATGCGGCGGGCCCGTCGACGGAGCTTCTCGTTGGAGGCGACCACGTCGACCATCCAGGCGCCGTAGGTCTTGCCGTGCGCGACCATCGCCCCGGTGGACAGCACGTTGAGGGTGACCTTCTGCGCGGTGCCGGACTTGAGCCGGGTCGAGCCCGACAGCACTTCGGGCCCGGTGTCGAGGACGACCGCGACGTCGGCGGCGGCCGCGACCACGCTGCCGGGGTTGTTGACCACCGCGACGGTCCGGGCGCCGGCGCGGCGGGCGGCCTCGAGCGCGGCGAGCACGTAGGGGGTCCGGCCCGACGCGGTGATGCCCACCACTAGGTCGTCGGGGCTCGGGGCCAGCGCGAGCAGGTCCTTCTCCCCCGCACCGGCGTCGTCCTCGGCCCCTTCTACGGCTACCCGGTCGGCCTCTCGACCGCCCGCGAGCACCGCCACCACGCGCTCCGGTGGGGTCCCGAAGGTCGGCGGGCACTCGGCGGCGTCGAGGGCGGCGAGGCGGCCGGGTGTGCCGGCTCCGACGTACAGCAGGCGGCCGCCGCGGTCGAGCGCCTCGCCGGCCAGCCGGACCGCCTCGGTGAGGGCTGGTCGGGCAGCGGCCAACGCGGCCGGCACCGTGGCCTCGGCCTCCAGCAGCACGTCGACCACCTCACCGGGCGAGCGGGAGTCGAGGTCGTGCAGGTCGGCGCGCACCTGCTCGGTGGCCAGTGCGTCGACGTCGTCGACGGGGATCTCGTCTGTGCTGCCGGTCGTGCCGACCCTCACCACGAACGCCTCGTGCGGAAGGTCGGTCCGCGTGGCCAGCAGCAGCGCCCCGTCGACCGGCGGACCCGCCGCGTCCTGGAGCCGCAGGTCGGCGGGCAGCAGCGCGCTGAACCGGCTGCGGAGGGCGGCCACGTCGGCCAGCCCCCCGACCACGGCCACCCGCGCCTCTCCGGCGGCTGTCGCCGCGGCGACGGTGAGCTCGACCCACTGCCGGACCGCCCGGTCGAGGATCGCGCCGGCCACGGTGTCGCCTCCCTGGGCAGCCGCGATCACATCGGGTGTGAACGTGGCGGTGGTGCTGGCGGTGCTGCCGGCCTGGTGGATCCGGCGCGGCAGCACCGTGAGGTCGCCGAAGCGCGCCTCGGCCGCCGCGGTCAGTGAGGTCTCCGGCGACCGGCCCTCACGGGCGGCGAGCACGGCGCGCAGCGCCTCCCGGCCGATCCACGCACCGCTGCCGTCGTCACCCAGCCACGGACCCCACCCGTCGACCTGCCTCTTGAGTCCCCGGGCGTCGACCCCGAGCGCCACAGACCCGGTGCCGACCGCGAGGACGGTGCCGGGCTTGCCGTGCAGCGCCCCGACGTGGGCGGTCACCGAGTCCGAGGCGACGGCGACGGAGCGCACCGGGAGGGAGCCGGCCAGCCGCGTCGCGAGCTCGCGGGCCTGCTCCGGCGCCGCCTCGGCGCCCGCGGCGCCGACCACGAGGGCGGTGGCGGGGGAACCCTCGGCGAGCACCCGCCCGACGACGTGCCGGACCGCCTCCTGGGCGCGGTCGACGCCACCCGGATCGGCCAGCCCGGGCGCCCCGGGGCCGTCGGCGCCGACCCGGCGTCCGGCCTCCTCGAGGACCGCGCGGCAGCCGGTCTTGCCGACATCGACGCCGACGTGGATGGGGCGGGTGCTCATGCGGTGACCTCTCCGAGAAGTACGTCGGCCGCGGCGACCGCCGTCGCCGCGCCGGTGCCGTGCGTGTGGACGGTGCGGGAGCCGGGGTCGTCCTCGCGACGCAGCCCGCCGTAGACCACCACCGTGTCCGGTACTTCCGCGAGCACGGCGTGCACCACGGCGGTGCCCCGAGCGCTGGCCGTGCCTCCGACCAAGACGGCCACGGGGCGCCCGGCCGCCGCCAGCACCTCCGTCGTGGCCTGGTCGGCATCGGCCACCTCGGCGTACCGCCAGCCCGGCCGGCGGCGCTGCAGCTCGGCGACGAGTGCCGAGGGCTTGTGCCCGGCGGCGTAGCCCGTGACCGGGCGCGGCACCAGCACCAGCACGTCCCCGACGAGACGGACGTCACCACGGATGGTCAGCGCGCGGGCCGCGGTGGCGGCACCCCGCGCGAGCATCGCCTCCCGCGTGCCGGCCCGGACTTCCTCGACCGGCCGCGCCAGTCGTGAGACCCGACGCGACGCGTCCTCGAGCCGGGCGAGGGGAAGGCTGCCCGCCTCCAAGGCGGCGACGACCGCCGAGACGATCTCCTCGACGGCCGCGACCTCGTCGTAGCCGTCGGGGAAGACCGGGTTGCCGACGCAGAGCAGGTCGACGCCGGCGGCCAGGGCGCGCACAGCTCCCGTGGCGCGACCCATCCCGTCGGAGATCGCGCGCATGTCGAGGGCGTCGCTGACCACCACCCCGCCGAAGCCGAGCTCCTCGCGCAGCAGGCTCAGCACCGGTGCGCTGGTGGTCGCGGGGACGTCGCCGAGTGCGCGTACGACGACGTGGGCGGTCATCATGGCGGGCACCCCTGCCTCCACCGCCGCGGCGAACGGCGGCAGGTCGCGGGCCCGCCAGGTGTCGACGTCCACGTCGAGCACGGGCAGGCCGACGTGCGAGTCGGTGCGCGTCGCGCCGTGGCCCGGGAAGTGCTTCGCGCAGGCGGTCACACCGGCGTCGCGCAGCCCGCGGACGAACGCGACGCCGTGCCGCGCGACGAGGCCGGGGTCCGCACCGAAGGACCGGACGCCGATCACCGGGTTGTCCGGCTCGGAGTTGACGTCGAGCACCGGCGCGAGCACCAGGTCGACCCCGGCGGCGCGGGCCTGCCGGCCGAGCCCGAGCGCGGTGGCGTAGGTGGCCCCGACGTCGTCGAGCGCCCCGAGCGTCGCGGCTCCCGGCCACGGCGACCCGAGGCCCGCGTCGAGGCGGGTGACCGAGCCACCCTCCTCGTCGGAGGCGACCAGCACGTCCGGCCGGTGCGAGCGCAGCGCTCTCGTGAGGGCCCGGACCTGCTCGGGTCCCTCGACGTTGTGGCCGAAGAGGCAGACGCCGGCGAGACCCTCGGCCAGCGTCCGACGTACCCACTCCGGCGGGGCGGTGCCCGTGAAGCCGGGCAGCAGCACCGACAGCGCGAGGCCGCGAAGCGAGCTCATCCCTTCACCGCCCCCGCCACCAGGCCGTCGGCGAGCCTGCGCTGCACGATCACGAAGAACAGCATCACCGGCAGCGTGATCAGGGTCGAGCCGGCCATCACCGCGCCCCAGTTGGTGCCGTACTGGGTGAAGAACTGCCGCAGGCCGGCGGCGACCGTGTAGGAGCTCTGGTCGTTGAGGAAGGTGATCGCGAAGACGAACTCGTTCCACGCGGTGATGAACGAGAACACGCTGGTGGCGACCAGACCGGGCGCGACCAGCGGGAGGAGCACCGACCAGAACATCCGCGGCCAGGTGGCGCCGTCGACGTACGCCGCCTCCTCCAGCTCGCGAGGCACTGCGGACACGAAGCCGCGCAGCGTCCAGATCGCGAACGGCAGCGAGAACGCGACGTACACGACGACCAGGCCGAACAGGTGGTTGAGCATCCCGAGGGTCTTGGCCTGGATGAACAGCGGGATCACCAGCGCCTCGAGCGGCACCATCTGCACGATCAGCACCATCACCAGCACCGACGTGCGGAAGGTGAACTTGAAGCGCGAGACCGCGACCGACGCGAGCAGCGCGAGCGCGCTGCTGATCACGACGGTGGCCAGCGCGACGATGAGCGAGTTGCGCAGATAGACGAGGAAGTTTCCCTCGTCGAGCACGAACGCGAAGTTGTCGAGGGTCAGGTCGGTGGGCAGCAGCGAGCGTGAGCCGGCGTTGGCCCGCGCGTCGAACGCCGTCTTCAGCATGATCAGGACGGGGCCCAGGCTGAACCCGAGCACGGCGATGAAGCCGAGCCCGACCCAGAAGCGTGACGCCGCGGAGGTGCTTCTCATCCGGGGTCCCCGACGCGGTGCGAGCGGAGCGAGCAGCGTGCTGGGGTGAGATCACGATGCCTTGCGTCCTGCCTGGGTCTCGGCCTTCTCGAGCAGCTCCTGGAGCGCCGTGTTGACCTTGTCGGCGCGCTCGAGGATGACCATGTGGCCTGCGCCGACGGCCTCGACGAGGCGTGCGCCGGTGATCTGCTGCGCCATCTTGCGACTGTGCCCGACGGAGGTCAGCAGGTCCTTGGTGCCGCAGACGATCGTCGTCGGGATCCGCGCGAACGAAGCCAGCACGGCGAACTTGTCGAGCGACTCGAAGTTGGGGAAGAACTCCGCGAGCACCTTGAACGGCGTCCCGGCGAGCATCTCGTCGACGAACTCGACGTAGGACGCCGGCACGTCGTCGCCGAAGGCGAACCGGTCGGTGACGAGGAAGCCGATGTTGGAGCCGGTGCGGCGGGCGCTGTCGACCAGCTCGGGAGCCCGGGCGAGGGCGGCCATCAGGCGGTTGCCGACGCCGCCGCCGACGGCGTCGGGGATCAGCGAGCTGATCATCCGGTGCGGGTGCAGGCCCCCGGCCGTGGTGGAGATGAGCGCGGTGCCGACGACGCGGTCGCCGAACAGCTCGGGGTGCTGCTCGGCCAGCGCGATGATCGTCATGCCGCCCATGGAGTGGCCGACGAGCACCACCGGGCCGGTCGGCACCAGCTCGTCGAGCACCACCTTGAGGTCGCGGCCGAGCTGCTCGATGGTGGCGTCGCCGTGCCCGGCCGGGTCGGAGCGACCGTGCGAGCGCTGGTCGAAGAACACCATGCGGCGCTTGCCGCGGAAGCCGAGCCGCTGGAAGTGCCAGCAGTCGAGGTTGAGGGCGTAGCCGTGCACGAACACCAGCGTCGCCTCGTCGGGACGGTGCTTGAGGTGCTCCCCCTCGTACGGCGCGATCTC
>NZ_DASSCL010000094.1:0-32756 GCF_035697785.1 Nocardioides sp. | reverse complement strand
CCAGAAGGACCCCGGGGCCCTCCCCAGGGGGTGCTCGAGCGCATAGACGAGGATCGGCTGGACGAGCAGGACGTAGAGCGCGAACGGCACACCGAGACGCAGCAGCCGGTCGACGACGAAGCGCCGGGTGCCCTTGCGCTCGAGCGAGGGCGTGGTGAGCAGCCCCGCGACGAGGAACAGCAGGGCGATGAGGAACAGCCCGAACGGTGCCGCCCCCACGAGGAGGACGACCTCGGTCGCCGGTGCGAGCGTGACCTCGCGCAGCCCGGTGTAGGTCCACGCCTCGATCGAGGAGTAGCCGAGCAGGGCGTGGATGACGATGATCGCCGCGATGAGCGCCACCTTGAGGTTGTCGAGGTAGGGCCGCCGCCCGGAGGCCCACTGCTCGACCCCCGAGCCGCGGAGTGCGGCCGTCCGGGGGTGACCGCCCGTGGTCCCGGCCATGACCCCAAGGTCGCCGGCCGGCCGGGTGCCAGAGCCGAAAGCCCCGACGCCGTCAGCGCCGGTCGCTGATCCGGACCGCCTTGCCGAGGGAGCGCTGCAGCGAGTCCGGCGCGAGCACCTCGACGGTCGCGGTGACGCCGATCCGGTCCTTCACCCGCTCCGAGAGGTGCGTGCCCAGCGCGTCCCAGTCCGACGACGGGACCGACGCGTGCGCCTCGACCTGGACGGTGAGCTCGTCGAGGGAGCCGGGCCGGGTGAGCACGCACAGGTAGTGCGGGGTGAGCCCCTCGATCTCGAGCACCAGCTCCTCGATCTGGGTGGGGAAGACGTTCTCGCCTCGCACGATCATCATGTCGTCGGTGCGGCCGGTGACCTTCTGCATCCGGCGGACGGCGGGGTACGCCGTGCCCGGCAGCAGCCGGGTGAGGTCGCGGGTGCGGTAGCGGATCACCGGCATCGCCTGCTTGGTCAGGCTGGTGAACACGAGCTCGCCCTCCTCGCCCTCGGGCAGCACCTCGTGGGTGACCGGGTCGATGATCTCCGGGTAGAAGTGGTCCTCCCACACGTGCAGCCCGTCCTGCGTGGCGGCCGCCTCCTGCGAGACGCCCGGACCGATCACCTCCGACAGCCCGTAGATGTCGACGGCGGTGATCGCGGACCGCGCCTGCAGGTCATGGCGCATCTCGTCGGTCCACGGTTCGGCGCCGAAGACGCCGATCTCCAGCGACGTCGAGCGTGGGTCCACGCCCTGGCGCTGCATCTCGTCGAGGATCGCCAGGAAGTACGACGGCGTCACCATGATCACGCGCGGCTCGAAGTCGAGGATCAGCTGCACCTGTCGCTCGGTCATCCCACCGCTGACGGGGACCACCGTGCAGCCGAGCCGTTCGGCCCCGTAGTGCGCGCCGAGCCCACCGGTGAACAGCCCGTAGCCGTAGGCGACGTGCACGATGTCCCCGGGCCGGGCGCCGGCGGCGTGCAGCGACCGGGCGACGACGTCGGACCACATGTCGATGTCGTCGGCGGTGTAGCCGACCACCGTCGGCTTCCCCGTCGTACCGCTCGACGCGTGCACGCGGACGACGTCCGAGCGGGGCACGGCGAACATGCCGAACGGGTAGTTCCGACGCAGGTCCTCCTTGGTGGTGAAGGGGAACCTGGCGAGGTCGGCCAACGACTCGACCTGGTCGGGGTGCACCCCCGCGTCGTCGAAGACGCGGCGGTAGTGCGGGACGTTCGCGTAGACGCGGTGCAGCGTCGCCCGCAGCCGTTCGAGCTGCGACGTCCGGAGCTCCTCGGCTGTCGGGTCCGGCATGGTGAACGCCCCGGTGGTCGAACCGTCTCCGGTGGTCGAACCGTCTCCGGTGGTCGAACCGTCTCCGGTGGTCGAGCCCGTCGAGACCATCACTGACCCTCCTCGAACAACGTCCCGCGGATCTCCTTGCTGCGGCCGACGAACTCGGCGACCACCACGTCGCCGCAACGCACCGTCACGTCGTACACGCCGTCGTGTCCGGTCCGCTCCCGTTCGACGGCCTCGGCCACCAGCACGTCGCCCAGTCGGGTCGGTGCCAGGAACCGGATGTCCGCGGCGGCCGCGACGGTGCTCCGGTTGTAGGAGTTGCAGGCGAACGCGAACGCCGAGTCGGCCAACGTGAACGTCAGGCCTCCGTGACCGATCGCGTGCCCGTTGACCATGTCGTCGCGGACGGTCATCTCGAGGGTCGCGCGCCCCGGGCCGACGGACACGATCCGCATGCCCAGCCCCTGGCTGGCCCGGTCCTCCGCCCACATCGCGTCCGCGCTGCGCCGGGCGATCTCCTCGGCCGTCATGCGTCGTCCCAGGTCTTCTCCAGCAGGGACACGAGATGGTCCTCGTCGCCGAGCCTCCCCACCTCGACGTACCCGCGCGCCCGGTGGAACGCGAGCGAGGCGTCGTTGCGCGGCACGAGGTTCACCTCCAGCGCCATCCGCCCGTGCTTGCGGGCGATCGCCTCGACCCCGTCGTACACGAAGCCGCCGAGCCCGCGCCGCCGGAAGTCCTCGTGCAGCACGATCCGGTCGAGGTAGTAGAAGCCGTCGCCGTGCCGGTCGGTGAACCAGCGGTAGTTGTCGGAGTCGTACGTCGTGCCCGGGCCGAAGGTGATCACGAAGCCGCCGAACGCGCCATCAACGTCCAGCACGTCGACCCGGTCGGCCAGCTCGCGCAGCTCGTCGAGCCGGGCGGCGTCCATCGGGGCGAGCTTGACGACGTTGCGCTCGTTGAGCGCCACGATGGCGGCTACGTCGGCGTCGGTGGCCGGTCGAAGGCTGGGCACCCGGTCAGACTAGGACGCGCTCGTTGTCCGGGTCGTACGGCGGTCGCAGTCCGACGGTCACGGGTGCGACGACGCCCCCGACGTCCACGCTGTAGGTCCCGGCGCGGATCCAGTCGGGGCGGGTGGCGCCGTCCGGGTCGGCCACGTAGGCCAGACCCACCGAGGCGCCGACGGCGGCGCCCCAGGCCGCGCTGGTCACCTGCCCCACCGCGACGCCGTCGCGCAGCAGGAGCTCGCCGCCCCACAACATGGGCTCCAGGTCGTCGACGACGAACGACACCAGCCGGCGGGCCGGGCCCTGCTCCCGCGCGCGCTCGACCGCCTCCCGGCCCCGGAAGTCGTGGTCGGTCCGCAGCTTGCAGGTGAAGAGCAGCCCGGCCTCGACCGGACCGTAGTCGGGGGTCAGCTCGCGGCCGAACGCCCGGTAGCCCTTCTCCAGGCGCAGCGACTCGATCGCGTAGTAGCCGGCGTCCCGCAGCCCGAGGTCCGCCCCGGCCGACCACAGGTCGTCGTAGACGGCCGCGGCGAGGTCCATGGGCACGTACAGCTCCCAGCCGAGCTCACCCACGTAGGTGATCCGGGTGGCGCGTACGGTCGCCCGGCCCACGGAGACCTCGCGACTGGTCGCGAAGCCGAAGTCGTCGAACGACGCACCCGACACCCGACCCAGCAGCGTCCGCGACGACGGTCCCATCACGCCGAGGACGGCGTACGCCGACGTCACGTCGACCACGCTCGCGGCCATCCCCGCGGGCACCCCGCGTCGGAGCAGGTCGGCGTCGCGTCGCGTGGTCGCCGAGCTGCTCACCACCAGGAACTGGTCCTCGGCGAGCCGGGTCACCGTGAGGTCGGACTCGTAGCGTCCGCGAGCGTTGAGCAACCCTGTGTAGACGACCCGACCGACCGGGACCGCCACGTCGTTGGTGCACAGCCACTGCAGCGCCGCCTCGGCGTCGCGGCCGACCACGAGGTGCTTGGAGAACGACGTCTGGTCGAAGACCGCGACCGCTTCGCGCGTGGCTTGCTGCTCCGCGACCACCGACGGCAGCCAGGACGGCTTGTCCCAGGTGTAGCCAAGGTCCCGCTCCGCGGCGTTCGGCGCGAAGAACAGCGGCCGCTCCCACCCCATCTTCGAGCCGAAGCAGGCGTGCCGCCGGTCCAGCCGGTCGTGCAGCGCCGACGTCCGCAGCGGCCGGGCGGTCTCGAGCTCCCGGTTCGGCCACGGCACCGCGTAGTGCAGGCCGAGCACCTCGCCCACGCGCTCCCGCAGCCACCGGCTGCTGCCGTGGAACGAGGCGAACCGGCGCAGGTCCACGGCCGTGAGGTCGGTGTCGGGCTCACCCTGCACGATCCACTCCGCCAGGGCACGGCCGGCGCCGCCCGCGGTCGCGATGCCGACCGAGTTGAAGCCGGCAGCGACGAAGAAGCCGGGGAGCTCCGGCGCCTCGCCCATGAGGAACTGGTTGTCGGGGGTGAAGGACTCGGGGCCGTTGTAGAACTTGCGGATGCCCGTGTCGCGCAGCGCCGGGATCCGGTGCAGCGCGCTCTCCATCAGCACCGAGAAGTGCTCCCAGTCCTCATCGAGGAGCTGGAACTCGAACGGGTACGGGATCTCCTCCGGCGGCAGCCACGGCTTCGCGACCGGCTCGAAGCCGCCGACGACCAGTCCGCCGACCTCCTCCTTGAAGTAGGTGTAGCCGTCGGGGTCGCGCAGCACCGGCAGGTCCGGGCGCATCCCCTCGAGCTGGTCGGTGACCACGTAGAAGTGCTCGGCGGAGTGCATCGGCAGGGTGGTGCCCACCAGGTCACCGATCTGCTTGGCCCACTGACCGGCGCAGTTGACCACCACCTCGGCCTCCACGTCGCCGCGGTCGGTGCGGACCCCCGCTGCCCGGCCGTCTCGCCGGAGCACGTCGCTCACCCGGGTCTTCTCCACCACGGTGGCGCCTGCGAGCCGGGCGCCCTTCGCCAGGGACAGCGTCAGGTCGGTGGGGTTGGCGCGACCGTCGCCGGGCAGCCAGATGCCGCCCACGAGGTCGTCGCTCTGCATCGCCGGCCACCGCTCCTGGGCCTGCCCCGGGGTGAGCAGCTCGCAGTCCAGCCCGAACGCCGCCGCGGTGGCCGCCGTACGCCGCAGCTGGGTCATCCTGTCCTGCGTGCGAGCGACGATCACGCCACCGCACTGCTGGTAGCCGGTGGCCAGGCCGGTCTCCTGCTCGAGGTCGGCGTACAGCCGCGCGGAGTACTGCACCAGCCGGGTGCCACTCTCGCTGGCGCGGAGCAGACCCACCAGGCCGGCGGCGTGCCAGGTGGTCCCACTCGAGAGCCGGCCCTGCTCCAGCAGCAGCACGTCGCGCCAGCCGAGCCGGGTGAGGTGGTAGGCGACGCTGGCGCCGATCACCCCGCCGCCGACGATCACCACGCGGGCGCGGGCCGGCAGGTCAGTCGGCACGCTGCACGTCCTCGAGCAGCCGGGGGAAGTCGTCGCGGGTGAACCCGGCCGCAGCCTTCTCGAACCGCTCCAGCCCCCAGTCGCGGAAGTCGAAGTCGATGCTGCTCCGCGAGGCCTGGATGGCGCCCCACAACGACCAGCCGTACTGCGAGACGAGCGACTGCAGCCGGGCCCGCGCGACCTTGTTGCGCTGCGGTCGCCCGTAGTACGCCGTCACCAGGGCCTCGAGCTGGTCCACGTCGAGCTCGCACTCGGCCGCGGTGTTCCCCAGCTCGAAGCAGGCGTCGTTGTTGCCGGAGTACTCGTAGTCGATCAGCCACAGCTTGCTGCCGTCGTCCACGAAGTTGCCGGCCAGCAGGTCGTTGTTGCACGGCACCGTCGGCTCCCGGCGCACGTCGAGAGCCGCGCGCACCTGCTGGAACGCCTCGTCGTACGACGGGTAGCCGTCCGGCAGCCAGAACCCGTGCTCGCGCACCGTGTCGAGGTAGCCGCGCTGCCGGGTGAACATGTCGAAGTCGCCGACGAAGCGGGGTCCCGCGTGCAGGGCCCGGCACGCGACGCCGGCACGGGCGACGACGGCCGGGTCGGCGAAGCTGTCGTTGTCGAGGGTGGTGCCCTCGATGTAGTCGATGACCATCAACCCGAGGTCCGGGCGGTAGCTCACCACGTCGGCCGCGACCCCCGCCTGCGCCGCCGCCCGGGTGTTGTGCGCCTCCGCGTCCCGGTCGATGCCGAGCAGATCCGCGTCGCCCCGGAACACCCGCACGACGTAGACCCGGTCCGGGACGGTCACCTTCAGGTTCAGGTTGGTCAGCCCGCCCGGCAGCTCCTCGACCTCACGAGGTCGAGGAGCGAGCTCGGGTACGTCGTCGAGGCGGGTGTCCAGACCGTGGGTCACTTCTCGTCGAAGGTCTCCACGACGACCGGGTCGATGTTGTGGATCGGGCCCTTGAACCAGTGCTTGGCGGAGGACTGCCACCAGATGGTGAGCAGCAGCAGCATGCCGAGCGTGACGATCGGCGCGTAGTTGACGAACTTCCAGGCGAAGTCGTCGCTGAACGGCACGGCGCCGGGCACGAACGGCATCATCAGGTAGACCGACACGATGACGATCTCGGCGACCGCGATCGGGTTCATCCACTTGTACTTGCGGCCGTTGGTCCAGGCGCCCACCTCGAAGTCGTCGCCCTTGCGCCAGCGGAGGTAGATCGGGACGGCGAACGAGAGGTACAGCCCGATCACGGCGATCGACGTCACCGCGTAGAACGCCACCGGGATGATCAGAGGTTCCTCCGCCGTGCCGATGTTGACCTCGATCAGCGCGGGCAGCGTGATCAGCGCGCTCACCACGCCGACGAGCATCACGGCCTTGGCCGGCACCCGCTTGGCGGTCAGCGCCGACCAGTGCGACGAGCCGGGCACCGCGCGGTCCCGGCTGAACGCGAAGAGCATCCGCGACGCCGAGGTCTGGCACGACGTGGCGCAGTAGAACTGCGCCGACGCGGAGATGAAGAGCACCACCGTGGCCCAGTTGGTGCCCAACGAGTTCACGAAGATGTAGGCCACCCCGCCACCGCCGACGCCCGCGTTGTCGGGGCTGCCGTCCGCCGCGTTCGGCACCGCGAACACCACGGTCAGCAGCAGGATGTAGCCGCCCAGCGCCGAGTAGAAGATCGAGCGCCAGATGCCCTTGGCCGCGGCCATGCTGGCCGACGATGTCTCCTCGGAGAGGTGGGCGCACGCGTCGAAGCCGGTGATCGTGTACTGCGTCAGCAGGAAGCCGAACGGGATGATCGCGAAGAAGAAGAACAGACTGCTGGTGCTGCCGTCGGCGAAGCCCGAGTTGTTGAACCGCTCGGTGAACACGTAGTTGAACGACTGGTGCTGGTCGGGCACGAAGATCAGGATCAGCACGATGATGGTCGCACCCACGACATGCCACCACACCGAGACGTTGTTCATGATCGCCATCAGGTGGCTGCTGAAGATGTTCAGCACCGAGGCCAGCGCCAGCACGACGACGAAGATCGCGAAGACGCGGGTCAGCGAGTAGCTGGCGGCGTAGGACTCGGAGTAGGTGCTGATCGTCAGGTCGATGAACGTCGCGCAGCCGTAGGAGACGCCGGCCGTCACCGCGAACAGGCCGATCAGGTTGAGCCAGCCGGTGAAGAAGCCCGCCGCGGGTCCGCCGAGCTTCGAGGCCCACCAGTAGATGCCGCCGGACGTCGGGAACGCCGACACCAGCTCCGACATCGTGAACCCGATGATCAGGATGAAGACGCTGAGGATGGGCCACGACCACGAGATCGAGATCGGGCCACCGTTGTTCCAGCCGGCGCCGAAGTTCGTGAAGCAGCCGGCGAGGATCGAGATGATCGAGAACGAGATCGCGAAGTTAGAGAAGCCCGACCAGGAGCGGCTGAGCTCCTGCTTGTAGCCGAGCTCTGCGAGGCGACGCTCGTCGTCACTGAGTTGAGTCGTGTCAGCCATGCGGATGTGCTCCTCGAAAGGCGAAGTTCGGCTCAACGTAACGCCGGGTGAGAATCTCCGTAAAGACCTTTCTGGCAAAGGTTTGAAGTCGAACCATTGACGCGGGTCCTCGCAGGTCACAAGACTGTCGTCGTGTCCGCAACCTCCGTTTTGAGCGAGTCGGTGCTGCGTCCGGTGCGCGGCCACCACGCGTTCGAGGGGTGTGTCGAGCAGCTCGCCACGGCGATCCGGCTGGGCGTCTATCCCTACGGCAGCACCCTGCCGCCGGAGCGGGATCTGGCCGAGCTGCTCGGGGTCTCGCGGGCCACACTCCGCGAGGCGATCGCCGCGCTGCGCGCGGCCGGTCTCGTCACCACCACGCGTGGACGGGGCGGCGGGACCGTGGTCAGGCATCGACCCAAGAAGCCGTCGTCGCGCGGCGCCCGGGCGCTCGTGCCGCGCAGCGAGCACCTGCGCGACACCCTGGTGTTCCGCAGGGTCGTCGAGCCGGGCGCCTGCCACATCGCGGCGAGCCGGGAGCTCACGACCGAGCAGCGCGCACTGCTCCAGACCGCGCACGACGAGGTGGCCGCGGCGACCGATCCCGGCCAGCACCGGCAGGCCGACTCGCGGTTCCATCTGGCGATCGCGTCGGTGACGCAGTCACCGCTGACCATGCGGGCCGTCGCCTCGGTCCAGGCCGACCTGCACGACATGCTGGTCGCGATCCCGGTGCTCGACGTCAACATCGCACACTCCAACGCACAGCATCACGCCATCGTGGAGGCGATCCTCGCCGGTGACGCCGGCCGCGCCCGGCGCGTGATGGAGAGCCACTGCGACGACACCGCCGCCCTGCTCCGCGGGCTGCTCGCATGAGCACCCCACGACGTTCTTCGTCTCCCCCGCTTCGCTCCTCCGCCGAACAACGCCGCGGGGACCCCGCAGTGAACACCCGCGTCAAGAGAGGAAGCCGATGACCCTCCCGGAACGAAACCCGCGCCTGCTCGACGTCGAGCGGCTCCGACGCATGGTCGACGACGGGAGCATCGACACCGTCGTCGTCGCGTTCACCGACATGCAGGGCCGGCTGCAGGGCAAGCGGCTGCATGCGGCGTACTTCCTCGACGTCGCGCTCGAGCAGGGCACCGAGGGCTGCAACTACCTGCTCGGCGTCGACGTGGACATGAACACCGTCGCCGGCTACGCGATGACCTCCTGGGACAAGGGCTACGGCGACATGGAGTTCGCGCTCGACCTCGACACGCTGCGTCTCGTGCCGCACCTGCCGGCGACGGCGATGGTGCAGTGCGACCTGGTGTGGGCCGACCACAGCCCCGTCGAGCCGTCACCGCGGCAGATCCTCAAGCGGCAGCTGGACCGCGCGGCCGACGCGGGCTACGTCGCCCTCGCGGGCACCGAGCTTGAGCTGATCATGTTCGACGACAGCTACGAGGCGGCCTGGGACGCCGGCTACCGGGGGCTCACCCCGAGCAACCGCTACAACGTGGACTACTCGGTGGTCGGCACGTCGCGCGTGGAGCCGCTGCTGCGCGACATCCGCAACTCGATGTACGCCGCGGGCATGACCGTGGAGGGCGCGAAGGGGGAGTGCAACCCGGGCCAGCACGAGATCGGCTTCCTGTACGACCGGGCACTGACCACCGCCGACAACCACGCCGTCTACAAGACCGCCGCCAAGGAGATCGCCTCGCTGCACGGCAAGTCGATCACGTTCATGGCGAAGTTCAACGAGCGCGAGGGGAACTCCTGCCACATCCACCTGTCCCTGCGCGGCGACGACGGCAGCTGCCTGTTCTGGGACGAGGACGCAGGCGGGCGCACGCCGCTCTACGACCGCTTCATCGCCGGCGTGCTCGCGACGATGGCCGACTTCACGTTGCTCTACGCCCCGAACGTCAACTCCTACAAGCGATTCGCCGCCGGCTCGTTCGCGCCGACGACGGTGGCGTGGGGGCTGGACAACCGGACCTGCGCGGTCCGGCTGGTCGGGCACGGCGCGTCGGCCCGGATGGAGAACCGGCTGCCGGGCGGTGACGTGAACCCCTATCTCGCGCTTGCCGCCATGCTCGCCGGGGGACTGCACGGGATCGACAACGAGCTCGAGCTCGAGCCGCCGGTCGAGGGCAACGCCTACGTGTCTGACAAGCCCACGGTGCCCACCACGCTGCGCGACGCCCGCGACGCCTTCAGCGAGTCCGTCGTGACCCGCAAGGCGCTCGGTGACGAGGTCGTCGACCACTACACCAACATGGCGAACGTGGAGCTGGCGGCGTCCGACGCCGCCGTCACCGACTGGGAGCTGCGCCGCGGCTTCGAGAGGATGTGACGAGTTGACCGGCACGCACATCGTGGTCAACCCGGCCACGGAGCAGCACGTCACCGAGGTCGCCCTCGCCGACGTCGACGAGACCGACCGGTTGATCGAGGCCGCGCACGCCGCCTTGCCGTCGTGGAAGGCGATGGCCCCCGGGGAGCGTGCCGCGCTGCTCCGCCGCTTCGCGGCCGTCGTCGACGACCACGTCGAGGAGCTCGCCCAGATCGAGGTCGTCAACGCGGGGCACACCTGGGCCAACGCCACCTGGGAGGCGGGCAACGTCCGCGACTGCCTCAACTACTACTCGGCCACCCCGGAGCGCCTGTTCGGTCGGCAGATCCCGGTGCCGGGCGGCATCGACCTGACCTTCCACGAGCCGCTCGGCGTCGTGGGCGTCATCGTGCCGTGGAACTTCCCGATGCCCATCCTGGGCTGGGGGATGGCGCCGGCCCTGGCCGCCGGCAACACGGTGGTGGTCAAGCCGGCCGAGCTGACGCCGATGACCGCGATCCGGATCGGCGAGCTCGCCCGCGAGGCCGGCGTCCCCGACGGTGTGCTCACGGTGATCCCCGGGAAGGGCTCGGTGGTCGGCGAGCGGTTCGTCACCCACCCTCTGGTGCGCAAGGTCTGCTTCACCGGGTCCACCGAGGTCGGCAAGCGGATCATGGCCGGCTGCGCCGAGCAGGTGAAGCGGTGCACGCTGGAGCTCGGCGGCAAGAGCGCGAACGTGATCTTCGCCGACGCGGACCTCGAGGCCGCGGCCGCGGCGGCGCCGTACGCCGTGTTCGACAACGCCGGCCAGGACTGCTGCGCGCGGTCCCGGATCCTCGTCGAGCGGTCGGCGCACGACCGGTTCCTCGAGCTGCTCCGGCCGGCGGTGGAGGGCATGGTCGTCGTCGACCCCGCCGACCGCGCCAGCGAGATGGGGCCGCTGATCTCCGCCCACCAGCGCAGCTCGGTGCTGGGCTACCTGGACGACGCCGACGTCGCCTTCACGGGCCCGGCCCCGGACGGCCCCGGCTACTGGGTGCCGCCGACGGTCGTGCTCGCCGACTCGCCGCGGCAGCGCATCTGGCGCGAGGAGGTCTTCGGCCCGGTGGTCGCGGTGCTCCCGTTCGACGACGAGGCCGACGCGGTCGCGATGGCCAACGACACGGAGTACGGCCTCTCCGGGTCGATCTTCACCAGCGACGTCGGCCGGGCACTGCGCGTCGCCCGCGGCATCGAGGCGGGCAACCTTTCGGTGAACTCCAACTCGGCGGTGCGCTACTGGACGCCGTTCGGTGGCTATAAGCAGTCCGGTCTCGGCCGGGAGCTCGGGCCGGACGCACCGCACGCGTTCACCGAGGAGAAGAACGTCTTCATCGCCCACTGAACGACCCAGTGGTCGACCACGGAGGAGGGGACCATGGCAGGACGGCTCGACGGCAGGTCCGCGGTCGTCACCGGCGGCTGCTCCGGCATCGGCCTCGCGACCGTGCGCCGGTTCGCCGAGGAAGGCGCCCGGGTCGTCGTCGCCGACCTCGACGACGAGCGCGGCTCGCAGGTCGCCGAGGAGGTCGGCGGTCGCTACGTGCACTGCGACGTGACCGTCAAGGAGGAGGTCGACGCGTTGTACGCCGCCACCCGTGAGGCCTACGGGTCGGTGGACGTCGCCTTCAACAACGCCGGCATCTCACCGCCGGAGGACGACTCGATCCTGGACACCGACCTCGAGGCGTGGCGCCGGGTCCAGGAGGTCAACCTGACCAGCGTGTACCTCTGCTGCAAGGCGGTGCTGCCGCACATGATCGAGCAGCGACGCGGCTCGATCATCAACACCGCGTCGTTCGTGGCCGTGATGGGGGCGGCGACGTCGCAGATCTCCTACTCCGCCTCGAAGGGCGGCGTGCTGTCCATGTCGCGGGAGCTGGGCGTCCAGTTCGCCCGCGACGGGGTGCGGGTCAACGCCCTCTGTCCGGGACCGGTCAACACCCCGCTGCTCCAGGAGCTGTTCGCCAAGGACGCCGAGCGGGCACAGCGACGGCTCGTGCACGTGCCGATGGGCCGCTTCGCGGAGCCGGAGGAGATCGCCAACGCCGCGCTGTTCCTGGCCTCCGACGAGTCCAGCTTCATCACCGCCAGCACCTTCCTGGTCGACGGAGGCATCTCCGGCGCCTACGTCACGCCGCTGTGAACGACGAGTCCGCAGCCCCGCTGATCGGGCTCAGCACCTACCGCGAGCAGGCCAGGTGGGGGGTGTGGGACGTTCGCGCCGACGTGCTGCCGTCGTACTACGCCGACGCCGTCCAGGGGGCCGGGGGCGTGCCGGTGCTGCTGCCCCCGCTGGAACCTGAGGCGGCACCGTCGGTCGTCGCCCGGCTCGACGGGCTGGTGATCTGCGGCGGGGCGGACGTGGAGCCCCGCCGGTACGACGCCGAGCCGCACCCGCGCACCGCCGGCTGGCGCGCCGACCGGGACGAGTGGGAGCTCGCTCTCCTCGACGCGGCCGACGCCCGCGACCTGCCGGTGCTCGGCATCTGCCGCGGGATGCAGCTGATGGCGGTGCACGCCGGCGGAGCCCTCGAGCAGCACACCCCGGACCGGGTGGGGCACGAAGAGCACTCGCCCGGCGGCGACACCTTCGGCGACATCGAGGTGAGCACCGTCGACGGGTCGGTGCTGCAGTCGCTGGTCGGCGAACGGCACCAGGTCTCCTGCCACCACCACCAGTCCGTGCGCAGCCACCCCGGGTTCACCGCCTCCGCGCGGGCCGAGGACGGGACGCTCGAGGCGATGGAGGTCGCCGGCCAACGGTTCCTTGTCGCGGTGCAGTGGCACCCCGAGGTACGCCGGGACGCTGGGCTCTTCGCCGGTCTGGTGGCGGCCGCCTCGGCTGGTCCGAACCGCCCCGACCCTGCGTGACAGGATGGCGACAGCACTGCCCTGCACCTGTCACACGTGAGGACCCGCGATGCCGACTCCCGACGCTGCTGCCGAGGCCACCAAGGCCGCCGAGATGTTCGCCGCCCACGAGGAGACCCTGGCGAAGGCCACCCAGGCGATCCGCACCCGGGAGTACTTCTCCGCCTACAACGAGTCGCCCTCGCCCCGCGTCTACGGGGAGAGCGCCGCGGCCGACGGAAAGGCGGCGTTCGAGGCGTACGCCGGGACCACGTTCCCGCTCGACACCCCGGGCGCCGAGGGCACCGTCGCGACGGAGAAGTCACCGTTCGGCTTCGCACTCGACGTCGCCTACCCCCGCGTCACGCCCGCGGGGGTCGACGCGCTGATGGCGGCCGCCTCCGCGGGGATAAAGGCGTTCCGCGACGCCGGTCCCGACGCCCGGGTGGGCGTGTGCATCGAGATCCTGCACCGCCTGCACGGCCGCGTGTTCGAGCTCGCCAACGCCGTGCAGCACACCTCCGGCCAGGCGTTCGTGATGGCGTTCCAGGCAGGCGGCGCGCACGCGCTCGACCGGGCGCTGGAGGCGATCGCTTACTCGCACGTGGAGATGAGCCGCACCCCACGCACCGCGGTGTGGGAGAAGCCAGGCAAGGGCGACCCGCTGCGGATGGAGAAGACGTTCACCGCCGTGCCCCGCGGGGTCGCGCTCGTGATCGGCTGCAACACCTTCCCGACCTGGAACTCCTGGCCCGGGCTCTTCGCCTCGCTCGCCTGCGGCAACCCCGTGGTGGTCAAGCCGCACCCGGGGGCCGTGCTGCCGCTCGCGATCACGGTGCAGGTCGCGCAGGAGGTGCTCGCCGAGGCCGGCTTCGACCCGCACCTGGTCACGTTGGCTGCCGAGGACCCCGCCGACGGCCTCGCGAAGACGCTGGCCGTCCGGCCCGAGGTGCGGCTGGTCGACTTCACCGGCAGCAACGCGTTCGGCGACTGGCTCGAGGACAACGCCCGGCAGGCAACGGTGTTCACCGAGAAGGCCGGCGTCAACACGGTGGTGGTCGACTCGACCGACACGTTCAAGGGGATGTGCTTCAACCTGGCCTTCTCGTTCGCCCTCTACACCGGGCAGATGTGCACCGCCCCGCAGAACGTGTACCTCCCCGCCGACGGCATCGAGACCGACGAGGGGCACAAGTCGGTGGCCGACGTCGCCGCCGGCATCGAGGCCGCGTTCGGCAAGCTGCTCGGGGACGACGCCCGCGCGGTCGAGCTGCTCGGTGGTGTCGTCAACGACGGCGTGCTCTCCCGGCTCGACGCGGCCGGGTCGGCCGGCAAGGTGCTCGTGGAGTCGCGCGTGGTCCGGCACCCGGCGTACGACGACGCGGTGGTGCGGACGCCGACGCTGATCGGGCTGACCGCCGAGGACGGCGACGTCTACGAGTCGGAG
Organism: Nocardioides sp.; assembly: GCF_035697785.1. Lineage (GTDB taxonomy): Bacteria > Actinomycetota > Actinomycetes > Propionibacteriales > Nocardioidaceae > Nocardioides_B. The sequence goes on along the minus strand of NZ_DASSCL010000094.1, from coordinate 18,405 downwards.
TGCTTCGGGCCGGTGGCCTACCTGATCGAGACGTCGGGCACCGACCAGTCGATCGAGCTGTTCCGGCGTACCGTCACCGAGCACGGCGCGATGACCGCCGCCGTCTACAGCACCTCCGACAACGTGGTGGCCGCGATGCGCGACGCCGCTCTCGACGCCGGCGTGGCGCTGTCGGAGAACCTCACCGGCCAGGTGTTCGTCAACCAGTCGGCGGCCTACAGCGACTTCCACGGCACCGGCGCGAACCCGGCCGCGAACGCGTCGTACACCGACGGGGCGTACGTCGCGAGCCGGTTCCGGATCGTGCAGTCCCGCCGGCACATCTAGCGCCACCCTGCCGGTCGCGCTTCCCCAGGGGATCTGCACCTTCCCGTGGTGAGATCACCCCGGGAAGGTGCCAATTCACAGGGGACCCAGTGAATTGGCCCTACCCCCGACGCCCGAACGCGCCCCCCAGCAGCCCGACGACGAACGCCACCCCCGAGCCGGCCGCGACGACCAGCATCAGCTGCCGCAGGTCCTCGGTGAGGATGTCGTAGTACGCCGCGCCGGCGGCCTCGGGCACGGCGGGCGGCAGCTCGTCGAGGTACGCCGACCGCCCGGCGCCGAGCCCGAGCCACAGCAACCCGAGACCGACCAGCGCCACGACGGCCGTCAGAGCGAGGGCAGGGCCGCGCCGTCGCGCGAGCAGGAGGCCGAGCACGATCAGCGCCGCGGCCACGAGCGGCAGCGCGCGGCCGTAGTCCTCGAGCAACCGGTAGGCGGTCTGGGCCCGGCCGAGCTCCTCGGTGCTGCCGATCGGGTACGTCGTGTCGGTGCGCGGGATCGCGCCGCTGAACGGGAGGCCCGCCTGGTCGACCTCCTCGCGCACGGCGGCCGCGAGCGGTCCGAGCCGCAGCTCGACGGTGTCGCCGGCCCCGACGCCGAGCGAGTCGGACTCGCCCGCGAGCGCGCCGATGATCTGCCGGTGCGCGGCGCGGTTGGACTCCCGCCACGCCTCTTCGAACGCCGGCCCCTCGACCACCACGCGGGTGGCGCGACGGACCAGGGGCTCGACCTGGTCGGCGATGCCCGGCGGGAGGGTGCCGAGCGAGTCGGTCGTCTCGCGCATCAGCTTGGCGGCCACTGCGTCCTGGACGTCCGCGTCGCCCGCGAGCGGCGCGACCGTGTCGACGTACGCCGACTGCGGCACCACCGTGTCGCGCAGCCACCAGCCGGCGGTCGCGGCGGGCACCATCAGCCCGCCCAGCAGGAGCAGGACGAACGCGAGCAGCGACCGCATCAGCCGGCGGAGGCGCGGGTGACGAAGTCGGCCAGGTCCTTGCTCTGCCGCAGCCGGCTCGGCTCGTGCACGTACATCATGTGGCCGGCCTCGTAGTAGGCGTGCTCGATGTTGGCCCGCAGCTCCTCGGGGATCTGCAGGTGCGCGATCACGTCCTCGGCGGCGAAGTGCGGGGTGGCGCCGTCGTAGTAGCCGTAGGCGACGTGCACCTTGAGGTGCGGGTTCTGCCGCATCGCCCGCTCGAGCCGCGGCGTCACGTCGATCGGCCGGCCCTCGAAGTCCTTGTAGGACCAGGGCTGCACGCGCCGGGAGATCTGCTCGTAGGGCAGGTCGTTCTCGTAGCCGAGCTCGTCGCGCACGTAGTGGTTGAACGCCGCCGCGTAGGGACCGGAGATCGCGTCATGCGAGGGGTCGGCGTCCATCTTCTCCGCGATCGCGCTCGCCGCCGGGCCGCTGAAGCGTCCGTCGAGCCGGCCGGCCGTGCGGCGCTGGTCGCGCAGCAGCTCGCCGAAGAACCGCCAGTGCTCGATCCGGAGGTCGGCGCGGTCGACGTAGTCCTCGGTGAGACCGGTGAGCGACGCGATCTTCTTGACCGCGGCCGCGCGCTCCTTGCGGGTGAGCCGGTCGCCGCGCGACAGCACCCAGGGGTACTCCTGCGTGGCGTACTCCTCGGCCTCCTTGAGGACCGCCTTCAGCGATCCCCGGCCGAGCTTGCCGTGGTAGTGCGCGATGGCGGCGTACGTCGGCAGGTACAGCGCGTGCGCCCGGTCGTTGCGCTGGTTCTCGAAGTCGATGGACGACACGTCGAGCACGCTGGAGATCAGGATCAGCCCGTTGACGTACATCCCGTGCCGCGACTGGAGGTGCTCGACGAGCGCGGCGCCGCGCAGCGTGCCGTAGGACTCGCCGGCGACGAACTTGGGCGACATCCAGCGCTTGTGCCGCGCGGTCCAGAGCCGGATCACCTCGCCGACCGACTCGATGTCGCCCTGGTAGCCGTGGAACGGCTCTGGCTTGGTGTTCTCCAGAGTCCGGGAGTAGCCGGTCGACACCGGGTCGATGAACACCAGGTCGGAGACCGCGAGCAGTGACTCGGGGTTGTCGGCGAGCGCGTACGGCGGCGGCAGCAGGGCGCCCACGTCACCCATCAGCACGCGGCGTGGGCCGAACAGACCGAGGTGCAGCCACACCGAGGACGACCCGGGTCCGCCGTTGAACGCGAACGTCACCGGGCGGTTCGCCGACTCCGCGGTGTCGAGGGTGTAGGTCGTGATCGAGACCTCGGCCTTGGGCTTGAAGCCCTTGAACACCCCGTCCTCGTAGACCTCGTCGCGCAGCACGATGCGACCGGTAGTGGCGGTGTAGTCGAGCGTGCGCCGTCCGACCTTGAGGTGGTGCTTGGTGGCGACGAGGTCGTCGACCGGGTCGGCGGGCTTGGTCTCCTTGGCGGTGTCCGCGGGCGTCGGCGTCTCGGAGCTGGGCGTCTTCTCGTCCGTCACGCGGCCACACTAGCCACCGCCCCCCGCCCACTTGTCAGAGCGTCAGCCGGTCCCGACCGGCTCACGCTCTGACAACTCAGTGGATCTGGCGCTCCTGGCCCTTCCAGAACGGCTCGCGCAGCTTGAACTTCTGCAGCTTGCCGGTGGCGGTCCGGGGCAGCTCGTCGACGAAGTCCACCCGCTTCGGGCACTTGTAGCCGGCGAGCGCGGTGCGGCAGTGCGAGATCAGCTCCTCGGCGGTGACGTCGTCGCCGTCGGGCACGACCAGGGCGGTGACCAGCTCGCCCCACTTCTCGTCGGGGATCCCGATCACCGCGACCTCCTTGACGGCCGGGTGCGACATCAGCGCGTCCTCCACCTCGATCGAGGAGACGTTCTCGCCGCCGGAGATGATCACGTCCTTCTTGCGGTCGGAGATGACCAGGTAGCCGTCCTCGTCGAGGTACCCGCCGTCCCCGGTGTGGAACGTGTTGCCCGCCTGAACCCGCGCGGTCTCCTCCGGCTGCTCCCAGTAGCCGTCGAGGTTGTGGTTGCTCGACGTGAGCACCTCGCCCTGCGGGTCGATGCTGACGCGTACGCCGAGCGCGGGGGCCCCGGCCCGGCCGAGCCGCCTGGCCTGCTCGTGCACGGACAGGTCGTCCCACTCCGCGCGCATCCGGTTGACGGTGACGATCGGGGCCGTCTCGGTGAGCCCGTAGATCTGGTTGAACTCCCAGCCCAGCTCCTCCATCACCCGTTCGATGGTGCGGGTCGGGGGCGGGGCACCGGCCACGATGATCCGCACCCGGTCGCGTCCCGGGATCTCGCCGTCCCAGTCGGCAGCGGCCTCGAGCGCCGCGCTGACCACGGCCGGCGCCGCGCACATCAGCGTCACTCCGTGCATCTGGATCCGCCGCAGGATCTCCGTGCCGTCGACCTTCCGGAGCACGATCTGCTGGACACCGAAACCGGTCGTCACGTAGGGCATCCCCCACCCGTTGCAGTGGAACATCGGCAGCGTGTGCAGGTAGACGTCGCGGTCGTTCACGCCCGCGTGCAGTCCGAAGACCGTTGCGTTGAGCCACAAGTTGCGGTGCGTGAGCTGCACGCCCTTCGGTCGGGCGGTCGTCCCGGACGTGTAGTTGATGGTGCCGGTGGCCGCCTCGTCGGGTTCGTCCCACGGCTCCGGCTCGGTGTCGCGCAGGAACAGGTCGTCGTCCTCTCCGAGCACGAACTTATGCGGTACGTCGAGCGCGTCGAGCTTGTCCTTGAGCTCGGGGTCGGCGTACACGACCTGCGAACCGGAGTGCCCGACGATGTACTCGATCTCCGCCAGGCTCAGCCGGAAGTTGATCGGCACCAGGATCCGGCCCCACCCGCTGACCCCGAAGAACGACGTGAGCAGCCGCGCGGAGTTCTGCGAGATCACCGCGACGCGTCCACCGCGGGGCACGCCCAGCCGGTCGAGGCGGGCCGCCTGCGCCCGGGCCAGCGCGGCCAGCTCGCGGTAGCTGACGCTGCCGAGACTCGTTGCGGGCTGGTCGGGCTCGTCGATGACGGCGACCCGGTCGGGATAGACGGTCTCGGCGCGGTCGAGGAAGTCACGCACGGTCAGGGGGTAGTACACAGGCCCTCCCTGTCGGCTCGGGGCGGTGTCGGACTCTCGACCGATTCCACCCGGATCCCGGCGGATGCGCCACCCCCGGGCGGCACCGACCGACCAGCGGACGTGCGGCTGCGACCAACGGCCACCCCCAGTCGTCGAGCCCGTCGAGACCCTAGGCTCGACACATGCTGCTCGCCGAGGACCTGCTGCTCCTGCTGACCGACGACGACACCGGCAGACTGCTCGTGGAGGGCTCGGCGGCGGACGTCGCCCTGGGCGGCGCCCGGCTCATCGAGCTCACGATCGAGGGCCGGGTCGACCTGACCGGCGAGGGCGAGGGCCGCACGGGCCGCCTCGTCGTCCGTGACCGCACGCGCCTGGCCGACCCGATCCTCGACGAGGCTCTCGACCTTGTCGCGGCCAAGGAGGGGAAGAAGCCGGACGCGGTCGTGGGTCCACTCGGCAAGAAGCTTCGCGACCGCCTCTACCTCCGCCTCGCCGAGCAGGGCGTGCTGCGGTCCGAGCGCGGCAAGGTGCTCGGCCTCTTCCCGACCCGGAGGTGGCCGGCGTCGGACGCGGCACACGAGCGGCAGCTGCGGGCTGGGCTCGAGCAGGCGCTGCTGATGGGGCTGCAGCCCCCGGAGCGGGTCGCGGCGCTGGTGTCCCTGCTGCACGCGCTGCGGTCGGTGCACAAGGTCGTGCGGCCCAAGGACCACGGCGTCTCCAAGCGCGACCTCGACCGACGCGCCAAGGAGATCGCCGAGGGCGACTGGGGATCGGCGGCGGTGCGCAAAGCGGTCGACGCCATCGCCGCCGCCACCGTCGCAGCGGTGACCGCAGCGACTACGGCGTCGGTGGCCGGCTCTAGCTGAGCGCGGCTCCCACCACGTCGCGCGCCTCCGACTGCACGCGGACCAGGTGCTCAGGACCCTGGAACGACTCGGCGTAGATCTTGTAGACGTCCTCGGTGCCCGAAGGGCGGGCGGCGAACCACGCCGACTCCGTCACCACCTTGAGCCCACCGATCTTCGCGCCGTTGCCGGGCGCCTCGGTCAGCTTGGCGGTGATCGGCTCGCCGGCGAGCTCGCTCGCGGACACGTCGTCCGGCGACAGCGCCGCCAGCTTCGCCTTCTGCGCGCGGTCGGCCGGTGCGTCGATGCGTGCGTACGCCGGGTCGCCGTGCCGGGCGACGAGGTCGGCGTAGTGCCTGCTCGGGGACGCGCCGGTCGTGGCGAGGATCTCCGAGGCGAGCAGCGCCAGGATGATGCCGTCCTTGTCGGTGGTCCACGTGGAGCCGTCGCGGCGCAGGAACGACGCGCCGGCCGACTCCTCGCCACCGAACCCGAACGACCCGTCGATCAGCCCGGGTACGAACCACTTGAAGCCGACCGGCACCTCGCTCATCGGCCGTCCGACCTGCTCCGCGACCCGGTCGATCATCGACGATGACACGAGGGTCTTGCCGATCCGCGCGCCCTCGGGCCAGTCGGGCCGGGCGCCGCCGAACAGGTAGCCGATCGCCACGGCCAGGAAGTGGTTGGGGTTCATCAGCCCGGCGTCGGGGGTGACGATGCCGTGCCGGTCGGCATCCGCATCGTTGCCGGTCGCGACGTCGTACTCGCTCCTCCGGCCGATCAGTGACGCCATCGCGCTGGGGGAGGAGCAGTCCATCCGGATCTTGCCGTCCCAGTCGAGCGTCATGAACCGCCAGGTGGGGTCGACCAGCGGGTTCACCACGGTGAGGTCGATCTTGTGCCGCTCGGCGATCGCGCCCCAGTAGTCGACGCTGGCGCCGCCCAGCGGGTCGGCGCCGATGCGCACGCCGGCCGACCGGATCGCGTCGAGGTCGACCACCCCCGGCAGGTCGTCGACGTAGCTGCCGAGGAAGTCGTAGGAGCCGACCGTGGCGCGGGCCCGCGTGAACGGCACCCTACGTACGCCGGACAGGCCGTCCCGGATCAGCTCGTTGGCCCGGGCAGCGATGGCCGACGTCGCGTCGGTGTCGGCTGGACCGCCGTGCGGCGGGTTGTACTTGAAGCCGCCGTCCGCCGGGGGGTTGTGCGAGGGCGTCACCACGATCCCGTCGGCGAGGCCACCCCCGTCGCGTCGGGACCCGTTGGCGCGGATGATCGCGTGCGACACCGCTGGGGTCGGCGTGTAGCCGTCCTGCTGGTCGACGAGCACCGTGACGTCGTTCGCGACGAGCACCTCCAGCGCAGACGCCCACGCGGGCTCGGACAGCCCGTGCGTGTCGCGCCCGATGAACAGCGGCCCGTCGTACCCCTGCTCCTTGCGGTAGTCGCAGATCGCCTGTGTCGTGGCGAGGATGTGATGCTCGTTGAACGACGTCCGCAGGCTGCTGCCGCGGTGCCCGCTGGTGCCGAAGGCGACCTGCTGGTCGACGTCCTCGGGGTCGGGCACTCCGGTGTAGTACGCCGTGACGAGATGGGCGACGTCGACGAGGTCCTGTGGTTCGGCGGGCTGTCCGGCACGGGACTCGCTGGGGCTGGTCATGATGGACATCCTGCTGTCCGGTGGACGGGCCGTCGAGCCCTGTCTTGGGCCGGGCGTCAGACTGGGACCCGTGCCAACCACTCCTCGCGTCCGCGCACCTGAGCTCCGTGGCCGCGGCTGGCTGAACACCGACCGACCGCTCTCGCTCGCCGAGCTGCGCGGCCGGTTCGTGCTCCTCGACTTCTGGACGTTCTGCTGCATCAACTGCCTGCACGTGCTCGACGAGCTGCGCGAGGTCGAGGAGAAGTACGCCGACGAGCTCGTCGTGGTCGGGGTGCACTCGCCGAAGTTCGAGCACGAGGCGGATCCGGCCGCCCTGGCCGCGGCGGTGGAGCGGTACGACGTGCGCCATCCTGTGCTCGACGATCCCGAGCTGGTGACGTGGCAGGCCTACACCGCACGGGCCTGGCCGACGCTGGTGCTGGTCGACCCGGAGGGGTACGTCGTCGCGCAGTACGCCGGCGAGGGCCACGCCCACGCGATCGACGCCCTGCTCGGCGACCTCCGTGCGGAGCACTTGGAGAGGGGCACCCTGCAGCCCGGCGACTCGCCGTACGTCGCGCCGCCGGTCCCCGACGGTGATCTGCGCTTCCCGGCGAAGGCCGTCGCCCTCGCCGGCGGCAACGTCCTGGTCGCCGACGCGGGCCACGGCGAGGTGGTCGAGCTCACCGGTGACGACGTGGTCCGAAGGTTCGGTCCGTTCCGGGAGCCCAACGGGTTGTGCCTGCTGCCGCCCGAGGTGGCCGGATGGGTCGGCTACGACGTGGTGGTCGCGGAGACCGCGGGACACCGGCTGCGCGGGATCGCCCTGGAGTCGGGCGAGACAAGCACGCTCGCCGGTGACGGTCGGCAGTGGATGCAGGGCGACGGGACGTCCCGGCTCAGCAGCCCCTGGGACGTGGCCTGGCACGACGGTCTGGTGTGGGTGGCGATGGCCGGCATCCACCAGCTCTGGACGTTCGACCCGGTCACCGGCGAGACCCGGGCCGCGGCCGGCACGACCAACGAGGGACTGCTCGACGGGCCGCTCGACGAGGCCTGGCTGGCACAGACATCCGGACTCGCCGCCGAGGGCGACCGGTTGTGGCTGGTCGACGCCGAGACCTCCTCGCTGCGCTACGTCCACGGTGATCGAGGCGGTCGAGACCTGCGCATCACGACCGTGGTCGGCCGCGGGCTGTTCGACTTCGGGTTCGTCGACGGTCCCGCGGCCGATGCGCTGTTGCAGCACCCGCTCGGCGTCGCCGTGCTGCCGGACGGCTCGGTCGCGGTCGCCGACACCTACAACGGGGCGGTACGTCGCTACGACCCGGAGACGGACGCGGTGAGCACGCTCGCCACCGGGCTGGCCGAGCCGAGCGGGCTGCTCGTCGAGGGCGAGCACCTCGTGGTCGTCGAGTCCGCCGCGCACCGGCTGTCGCGGCTCCCGCTCGGCTCCAGCGCGCGGGCGTCGGGCGCGTCGCGATCCACGCAGCGCCCGGTCACCGACGTGGCGCCCGGCGCCGTGGAGCTCGTCGTGTCCTTCGAGCCGCCGCCGGGCCAGAAGGTCGACGACCGGTTCGGGCCGCCGTCCCAGCTGCTCGTGGAGGCGACTCCACCCGGACTGTTGAAGTCCGGCGACGGCCGCGGCACGGACCTGGCCCGCACCGTCACGGTGGACGCGGCCGTCGGGTCCGGCGTACTCCATGTCGCGGCGCGGGCCGCCTCCTGCGACGAGGGCGCCGGCGAGGGCGCCGCCTGCCACATGCACCAGCAGGACTGGGGGGTGCCCGTCCGGATCGTGGAAGGTGGCGCAACCAGGTTGGTGCTGCCCCTCTCCGGTCGGACCTGACGGATACGACGCGACGGGTTCGCGGTCACCGGGTGCCGGAAACGACACGTGCGTCGCGTCGTACCGGATGCTGGACAGCGCACCGATCCGGCGGCAGGGTGCAGGCCATGCGCATTCTTCTCGGGGCAGCTGGCCTCGCACTCATCATCCCCCTCACCCTCGCCGGCCCGGCGTCCTCGCAGACCGCGGCGGTGACCGACCCGGCGACCTGGAAGTGGCAGAAGGACAAGGTCGACCCGACCCAGAGCTTCCGCGGCCTCGACGCGGTGAGCCGGAGCACGGCCTGGGTGGCCGGCGAGAACGCCACGGACGACGGCGGCAAGGGCACCGTCTACCGGACCACCGACGGCGGTGCGACCTGGCAGGACGTCAGCCCCGACGTCGGGGCCGAGCTCGCGTTCCGCGACGTCGAGGCCGCCAGCGCCGGCGTCGCCTCCGTGCTCGCCATCGGACCCGGCAAGAAGTCCCGGATCTACCGCACCACCGACGGCGGCCGCAGCTGGACCAAGACGTTCCAGAACACCAACGAGAACGCCTTCTTCAACTGCATCGACTTCTACGCCGGCGGCAAGCGCGGGCTCGGTGTCAGCGACCCGGTCAACGGCAAGTTCCGGATCATCCGCACCACCGACTCCGGCAGGTCGTGGGACGTCGTCGCACGCGGCGGGATGCCGGCCGCGGCGGACGGCGAGTTCAACTTCGCCGCGAGCGGAACCTGCCTGACCATCACCGGCCGGCACGCCTACATGGCCTCGGGTGGCGCCGCCTCGCGGGTCTACCACTCCGACGACTCCGGCAACACGTGGGACGTCGCGGAGTCGCCGATCCCGGCGACCGAGGCGGGCGGCGTCTTCTCGATCGCCTTCAAGGACCCCCGGCTCGGCGTCGTCGTCGGCGGTGACTTCGAGGCGCCCGACAACGGTGTCGACGCCTCCGGCTGGAGCCGCAACAAGTCCGGGTTCCGGCCCGGCGGCGACCTCGGTGGCTACCGCTCCGGCGCCGACTGGGTCGACGGTTCCCGGCGCACCTTCGTCGCGGTCGGTCCCACCGGCAGCGACGCCACCACCGACGGCGGCCGCACCTGGACGACCTGGAGTGGCACCGGCTACCACTCCGTCGTCTGCGTCCCGACCGTCTGCTGGGCCTCGGGCTCCGAGGGTCGCACCGCCCGCGTCACGACCCAGTAGCCGAGCACAACCCGACAGCTCGTACGACGATCGTGGCGGAGGTCTCCTCCGCATGGTCGGGAGCACGCCCCTCGACCCGGTAGACTTGGTGTCAGCCGAGGTCGAGGGGCTTGCTGCTCCCCGGCCTTCTTTGTCGCCCGGTGTGGTGCGCTCGTCGTGAGTGCAAGACCAGTAGTCGGGCTCGAGGAACGCATTGCGTCCTGCTGGCTCGCCGGCCCACACCGTGGTCCGGGCCAGGTCGCGCCCGTCACACCACACCCGGAGCATCACCTTGTCGTCTTCCGACGCCCCGTCCACCCTGCCCACGACCCCCGCGTCTGCGCCCGCCGGCCCGTCGTTCGCCGAGCTCGGCCTTCCGGAGAAGGTCGTCGAGGCCCTCGCCGGCATGAAGATCACGCATCCGACCCCTGTCCAGGCGGCGGTCATCCCCGACGCCCTGGCCGGCAACGACGTGCTCGGCCGCGCCAAGACCGGCTCGGGCAAGACGCTCGCCTTCGGCCTGCCGATCCTCAAGCGGCTCAGTGGCACGCGCAGCAAGCCCAAGCACCCGCGCGCGCTGATCATCGTGCCGACCCGTGAGCTCGCCACCCAGGTGCGCCGCTCGCTGGAGCCGCTGGCGTTCGCCGCCCGGCTCAAGCTGGCCACGGTCTACGGCGGCACGTCGTACGACCGTCAGATCAAGCAGCTGCGCGCCGGCGCCGACATCGTGGTCGCCACGCCCGGTCGGCTGCAGGACCTGATGGACCGCGGCCAGTGCCTGACCGACGACATCGAGGTCACCGTCCTCGACGAGGCCGACCACCTGTGCGACCTCGGCTTCTACCCGGCCGTCGACGCACTCCTGCAGCAGACGCCGGCCGGCAGCCAGCGGATGCTGCTCTCGGCGACGCTCGACGGTGACGTCGACAGGCTGGTCCGCACCCACCTGCGGGACCCGCAGCTGCACGAGCTCGACCCCAACGCCGGCGCGGTCACCACGATGGACCACCACGTGATGGTCGTCGGCGGCTTCCGCGACAAGGTCGACGCGGTCACCGCGCTGGTCGAGGCCAACGCCCGCTCGATCATCTTCACGCGCACCCGTGAGGGCGCGACCGAGCTGCGCGATGCGCTCGGCGAGCGGGACATCGAGGCCGTCGACCTGCACGGCAACCTGTCGCAGCGGGTGCGCGAGCGCAACCTGCACAAGTTCTCCTCCGGGAAGGCCCGCGCCGTCGTCGCCACCGACGTCGCGGCGCGCGGGATCCACGTGGACAACGTCGACCTCGTCGTGCACTTCGACGCGCCGAACGACGCCAAGGCGTACCTGCACCGCTCTGGTCGTACGGCGCGCGCCGGCGAGTCCGGCACGGTCGTCACCATCACCACGCCGCGTCAGCTCGACGAGGTGGCCCGGCTGCAGTCGCGGGCCGGTGTGCAGTCGCGGCACCACGACATCCGCACCACCCCGCGCCCGATGACCTCCGAGACGCTGGCCGAGTCGGGCACCGAGGCTCCCGCCGTCCGCGCGTCCGGCGGCTCCGGTCCGCGCAACGGCCGGCCTGGCGGCCGGTCACAGGGCCGGTCGCAGGGCGGCTACCGCGGCCAGCGTCCGACGTACTCCGAGCGCCGTCCCCGCCGCGACCGCGACGACCGGCCCGCACGCACCTGGGAGGACCGCCCGGCGCGAGCGACCCGCGACGAGCGCCCGGAGAGCGGCAAGCCTGCGGAGCGCCGTACCCGCCCCGGCGCCACCCGCCCGGACGGCAAGAAGGCGCGCTGGTCGGCTGACAAGAAGCGCGGCACCGGCAACGGCGCCCGGCGCGGCTGACCCCGCCGCCCAACGAACAACACACGAGGGCCGCCCCACCAGACATGGTGGGGCGGCCCTCGTGTGTAGTGCAGTCTGACCTCGCCGGTGACCCGTCCGGTCAGCGCGGCGGACCGTCGTAGCGGCGCTCCTCCACGTGCTTGGTCTGCGACCGCTGCTTGTTCATCACGAGCGCGAGCACGATGGCCAGTGCGCCCACGATCACGAGGATCCAGCCCAGTCCCGCGTCGTCGATGAACCCGATGTCGATCTGGACCACGCCCATGACCAAGATGAGCCCGATGACCAGCAGCACGACGCCCAGTCCGATACCCATGGTGTCTCCTTGCGGTTTGGGGCGACCGGAGCCGCCTCGTTGGCACAGCGAACATGCCCTCCCGTCCAAGGAATACCCCGAACGACGCGCGGTCAATCAGCGGTGGCGTGTAGGTGTGGCGAAGTTGGGTAACACTGGGAGGCGCCCGGTCACAACGGCCGGGCTTTCATGACCCTCGAGGTTGGGAGGAGGCTCAGTGAACACACGGACCATCGCCATCGCGGCGCTCGTGATCGCAGTCATCATCTTGCTGATCTTCCTTCTCTGACAGTTGTCCGGCCGGACCACCGGTCACCAGACATGACGAAGGGCCGCCCCGTCTCCGGGGCGGCCCTTCGTGCGTCGGTACGGTCGCTGCGGTCAGAACGCGCTCTCGTCGAGCTCCATCAGCGACAGGTCGGTCGACTCGGCGATGGCCCGCTCGGCGCCGATCTTCGGCAGCACGTTGCGCGCGAAGAACTGCGCCGCCGCGACCTTGCCCTCGTAGAACGACTTGTCCTTCTTCGACAACCCGGTCACATCGCCGAGCTTGACCAGCGCCACCTCCGCCTGGCGGAGCAGCAGCCACGAGCAGACGATGTCGCCCAGCACCATCAGCAGGCGCGAGGTGTTGAGCCCCACCTTGTAGATGTTGTCGAGGTCGCCACCCTCGGCGCTCGGGTCGGCCGACATGAGCTGCTCGATCAGCGTGCCGACGAGGGCCTGGCCGTCCTCGAGGCCCTGCGCGAGCAGCGCGCGCTCGACCTTCAGCCGGCCGTTGCCTGCTTCGCTCTTGATGAACGCCTCGACCTCGCCGGCGACGTAGCCCAGCGCCTTGGCCTGGTCCTTCACGATCTTGCGGAAGAACAGGTCCTGGCCCTGGATCGCGGTGGTGCCCTCGTAGAGGGTGTCGATCTTCGCGTCGCGGACGTACTGCTCGATCGGGTACTCCTGCAGGAAGCCGGAGCCGCCGAACGTCTGCAGGGACTCGGTGCCGAGCAGCACCCAGGAGCGCTCCGAGCCGTAGCCCTTGACGATCGGGAGCAGCAGGTCGTTGACGCGCTCGGCGAGCTCGTCCTTCTCCCCGTTGAACTCCGCGAGCTGCACCCGGTCCTGCCAGGACGCGGTGTAGAGCACGAGCGCGCGCATCGCCTCGGCGTACGACTTCTGCGTCATCAGCGAGCGGCGTACGTCGGGGTGGTGGGTGATCGTGACCCGCGGGGCGGTCTTGTCGGAGGCCTGCTTGAGGTCGGCCCCCTGGACGCGCTCCTTGGCGTACTCGAGCGCGTTGAGGTAGCCGGTCGACAGCGTGGCGATGGCCTTGGTGCCGACCATCATCCGGGCGTTCTCGATGACCTGGAACATCTGCGCGATGCCGTCGTGCACCTCGCCGAGCAGCCAGCCCTTGGCGGGCTCGCCGCCGCCGACTGCAGAGTCGCCGAACGTGACCTCGCACGTGTTGGACACCTTGATGCCCATCTTGTGCTCGACGTTGGTGACGTAGGCGCCGTTGCGCTCGCCGGTCAGTTCGCCGGTCTCGTGGTCGAAGTGGTGCTTCGGCACGATGAACAGGGACAGTCCCTTGGTGCCCGGACCGCCGACGCCCTCCGGCAGCTCCGGGCCGACGGGGCGGGCAAGCACGAGGTGGACGATGTTCTCGGCCATGTCGTGCTCACCGGAGGTGATGAACCGCTTCACGCCCTCGATGTGCCAGGAGCCGTCGTCCTGCAGGGTTGCCTTCGTGCGACCGGCACCCACATCGGAGCCGGCGTCGGGTTCGGTGAGCACCATCGTGGCGCCCCAGCGCCGGTCGACGATGTGCCGGGCGATCCGCTTGTCGCGCTCGATGCCGTTGTCGTGCACGATCGAGGCGAAGCTGGGACCGCAGGCGTACATCCACACCGGTGCGTTCGCCCCGAGCACGAGCTCGCCGATCGCCCAGTTGAGGGACGACGGGGCGGGCTGCCCGCCGAGCTCGGCGGGCAGCGCGAGGCGCCAGTACTCCGCGTCCATCCAGGCCTGGTAGCTCTTCTGGAACGCCGCCGGGACCGGTGCCGAGCACGTTGTCGGGTCGAAGACCGGCGGGTTGCGGTCGCTGTCCTCGTACGACGCGGCGAGGTCCTCGCGGGCGAGCCTGTCCACCTCGGCGAGGATCGACTTCGCGGTGTCGGTGTCGACGTCCTCGAACGGGCCGGTGCCGAGCACCTGGTCGCGACCGAGCACCTCGAAGAGGTTGAACTCGATGTCTCGGATGTTGCTCTTGTAGTGGCTCACAGCTCCACCTTCGCCAATCTCGGGGACCGGGGTCCGCGGGTGCGTCCGGGCGGCGGCCGCCCGGTGCTACTCATCAGTAACTTCCATTATGCTACCCACGAGTAGCCGGCACAACCCTGGATCGACCGAAGTCAGCACGCATGTCGTGTGCGTGGCCGTTTCTCGCGGTGTGCGTCCAGGTCATGACTGAGCAACCCGGAAACCCGCTGTGCAGATGGGAAACGACGAGGTCCGTGACACCGAACCTTGTCTTGCGGGTGTGCTGAACGGTCTGCCACGATCAATTGTTTTCAGGGCCCAACCGTGTTGGGTCCCAACTGAAGAGGTCCCCCGATCAGTGGCGGGGTACCTGACGCTCGCCGGTTCCATGGGTCGGCGACCACGCCAGCTGCCCCTGCGAAGCCCGGGATCATCGTGACGACGCTTGGGAGGGCGCCAAGATGCGATGCGGAGCAGGCGGAGCTTCCCGTGCCAAGCACAGCGAACGCCTAGGACTCCCCCGGCAGCACCCGCCCGCCGAGCTGTCGTCATCAGTGGTCGCTCCCGTCGACGGGGCGGGCGGACCGGCACCGAGGCGACGCCGACACGCCCCGGAAGCCCAGGCGTGGGACGGGGCGCGCTACCGCTCGAACGTGGTGGTCGTGGCCCGACCAACCCGCGGGTCGATCCCTGCGAGGGATGCGCGCCGCCCCGTCCACGACGAGACCACCCGTCAGGCGAGCGCACCGGAGTAGCAGGTTCGGGACCGCTCACCTCCCGGGTGGGGGGTCGACGACAGGAGGAGTCTTTGTCGCAAGACCGCACCACAGGTCTCCGGGAGCCATCCATCGCGGACGCACTCGTCCCGCTCGGTGTCCTCGCGACCCTGATCGCGGGCGGTCTCGCCCTGTTCGGCCTGGACGCGCTCGACGGGCCTATCCAGGTCGCACTGCTGCTGTGTTGCGCGGTGGCCGCCCTGATCGCGATGAAGAACGGGCACGAGTTCACCGCGGTCCAGGCAGCCGGTCGCAGTGCCCTCGCTTCTGTCACCAGCGCGATCTTCATCCTGCTGGCGGTCGGGGCGCTGATCGGCGTGTGGAACCTCAGCGGCACCATCCCGACGCTGGTCTACTACGGCATCCAGGTCCTCTCGCCCGGCTGGTACTACGCCGCGACGGCGGTCATCTGCGGCGTGGTGGCCTTGAGCATCGGCAGCTCGTGGACCACCGCTGCCACCATCGGTGTCGGACTGGTCGGCATTGCCGGCTTGATCGGGGTGTCCGGGGCCATCACCGCGGGCGCGGTGATCTCCGGCGCTTACCTCGGCGACAAGACCTCACCGCTGTCGGAGACGACCATCCTGACCGCACAGATCGTCGGCGTCGACGTGCACGAGCACATCAAACGCCAGGTCTGGACATCGGTGCCGGCGTTCCTCATCGCGGTCGTCGTGTTCACCGTCCTGGGGATCACCGGACCGGACACCGTCGGTCAGGCCGAGACCACCTCCGACCTCGACAAGCTCAACCAGGTCTTCAACATCACGCCGCTCGCGCTGCTGCCGCTGGTGCTCCTGGGGTACCTGTCGATCCGCAAGGTGCCGGCCTCACTGGCCCTCCTGGCGTCCACGCTGTTCGCGGGCGTCCTCGGCGCGTTCCTCCAGCCCGACGTGTACGCCGACTTCGTCGCCGGCACCGGGAACGTCGTCGTGGAGACGGTCAAGGCGGTCTGGTTGGCGATGGCGAACGGATTCTCGATCGACACCGGCATCCCCGACGTCGACCGCCTGCTCTCGCGCGGCGGCATGGACAGCATGCTGCTCACCATCTGGCTGATCCTCGGTGCGGTCACCTTCGGGGCACTGCTGGAGGAGTTCGGACTGATCGATCGACTGGTGCAGCCGATGATCCGGGCCGCCCGGTCGACCGGCCGGTTGTTCGCGACGGTGTTCGCGTGCGGCTTCGGGCTCAACCTGGTCGCCGGTGACCAGTACATCGCGCTGGTGCTGCCGAGCCGGATCTTCCGGGCGGAGTTCGACCGCCGAGGACTCGCGGCCACGAACCTGTCCCGGCTCGCCGCCGACAGCGCCACCGTCACCTCACCGCTGGTGCCGTGGAACTCCTGCGGCGCTTTCATGGCCGCCACCCTGGGCGTCTCCACCCTGCTCTATCTCCCGTACGCCGTGTTCTGCTACGCGAGCCCAGCGCTCAGCGTGCTCTACGGCGTCACCGGGTTCCGAATCGAGAAGGTCGGACCTCCCGACCCCCATCAGATGGAGGAGAGCGCATGAGCGCGTCCGAGACCGCGACCGGCACCAGCCCAGGCGTCGCAGCGCGGATGAGTCTGCCGACGCTGACCGCGATGGTGGTCGGCAGCATGGTCGGCGCCGGGGTGTTCTCGCTGCCCGCCAGGTTCGGCGTCGCCACCGGCATCCTCGGCTCCCTGATCGCGTGGGCGATCGCGGGCGCCGGCATGCTGATGCTGGCGTTCGTGTTCCAGAACCTGGCGATCCGCCGACCGGACCTCGACTCCGGTGTGTTCATCTACGCCAAGGCCGGGTTCGGCGACTACGCCGGCTTCAACTCCGCGATCGGGTTCTGGGCGAGTGCGGTGGCCGGCAACACCTTCTACTGGGTGTTCATCACCGCCACCCTGGGCGCGTTCTTCGACGGTTTCGGCGACGGCGACACCGTCCTGGCCGCCGCCCTGGGCTCGGCCGGGGTGTGGTTGTTCCACTACCTGATCGCGCGAGGAGTCCGGGACGCCGCGATCATCAACCGGATCGTCACGGTGTTCAAGGTGCTGCCGATCCTGGTCTTCATCGTGGTGCTGTTCTTCGCGTTCGACGCCGGGGTGTTCGCCGACAACTGGACCGCCTACGGCTACGGCGAACTCGGCGACCTCAACGAGCAGGTCCGCAACACGATGCTGATCACGGTGTTCGTGTTCCTCGGCATCGAGGGCGCCAGCGTCTACTCCCGCTACGCCAAGAAGCGCGAGGACGTCGGCAAGGCGACCGTGATGGGCTTCCTGGGCGTGCTGTCGATCTTCTCGCTGGTCACCCTGTCCAGCTACTCGGTGGTGCCGCAACCAGAGCTCGCGGCGACCCGGCAACCGTCGATGATCGGGGTGTTCGAGTCCGTGGTCGGTGACTGGGGCGAGATCTTCATCAGCGCCGCGGTCATCGTCTCGGTGCTCGGCGCCTACCTGGCATGGACGTTGATGGCGGCCGAGGTGATGTACATGCCGGCCCGCAACGAGGACCTCCCCGCCTTCCTCGGCCACGAGAACGACAACGGCACCCCGATCACCGCCCTCGTCGTCAGCTCCCTGGCGGTTCAAGGCCTCCTGGCTGCCACGCTGGTGCTCACCGACGCGCTGAACTTCATGCTCGACCTGTGCGCCTCGCTGGCGCTGATCCCGTACTTCCTGGCCGCGGCCTACGCCCTCAAGCTCGGGCTGACCGGCGAGACCTACGAGGGCATACCGATGCGCACCCGACGCACCCAGTCCATCGTGGCTGGGATCGCGACCGGCTACACGCTGTTCCTCTTCGAGGCCGCGGGACTGAAGTTCCTTCTGCTCGCGACCGTGATCCTCGCTCCCGCGACGCTGTTGTACGTCAAGGCACGCAGCGAGCAGGGCCGACGCATCTTCACCCCGACCGAGATCGTGCTGTGCGCCGTCATCGTGGTCGGCGGGATCGTCGGCGCCGTCGGCCTGTGGACCGGTCGCATCACCATCTGACCCCGCACCCTGCCCCGGAAGGACCGGCCATGAGCGAACCCACCACCGAGTCTCCCTCCCCGAGGTACGGCGTCCACTGAGAGGTAGGCCGAGCAGGCAGCCGTTCCGGGCCAATGTGACAAAGGCGACCAGATGGCCCTAGTCCGGATGAACAGGTAAAACCGCCCAGGTGCGCGATGTGATCCCCCGCCTGGCCACGCAATGGTGGAGTCGGGATCTCGGGTGGGGCCACACACCACACTTTGGGGGTACGCCGTGCGCGATCTTCGACACACCGACCCGATTGGGCGCTGGTTCGTCACCGGCCGGCGGCGAGCCGTCGCGATCGCCGCGACAGTCTCGCTGCTGACCCTGACCGGTGGAGCGGCGGCCTACGCCGACAACCTGCAGCCCGACGGCGAC
>NZ_DASSCL010000093.1:0-7395 GCF_035697785.1 Nocardioides sp. | reverse complement strand
GTGACGATGAAGAGGTGACCGAGCTGTTGCGCGTCGTCGGACCGGTCCCCGGCCGGCATTGAGCTCACCGCGTCATCCTTGCACGTACGCTCGCCCCGTGGACGACCTCTTCGCCCCTCCGGGGCCGGGCTGGCAGCGGGTGTCACCGGCGCTCGCGCGGCTGCGGCGGATCCTGCTCGCGGTCGGCCTCGGCTTCCTGGCGGTGGTGGTGGTCGTTCTGTGGGTCCTCTTCGAGCCTCCGCCGTGGGTCCCCGCCCTCTCGCTCGCAGCCCTCTTGGCGCTGGGGGTCTGGTCCTGGATCCTGATCGGCCGCAACGCGCGCAGGTGGGGGTACGTCGAGCGTGACGAGGAGCTGTTCATCACGCGCGGCGCTCTGTTTCGCCGGCTCGTGGTCGTGCCCTACGGACGCATGCAGTACGTCGACGTACAGGCCGGGCCGATCGACCGCGCGTTCGGACTCGCGCGCGTGCAGCTGCACACCGCGGCGCCGGGCACGACCGCGCACATCCCGGGCCTGCCCGCCGACGAGGCCGCCCGGCTGCGGGACCGGCTCACCGCGCTCGGTGAGGCGCAGGCGGCCGGGTTGTGACCGGGCCGGAGCAGCCGCCGGTCGCCGAGCGGACGTCCCACCGGCTCTCGCCGCTGACCCCACTGGTGCGCGGTGCCGTCTTCGTGGTCGCGGTCGCGGCCACCACCTGGGACGACCTGTTCACCGGACGCCTCGGCACCTTCGCACTGATCCTGCTCGGCGTGCTGTTCGCCGGGGCGGTGTACGGCTACCTGTCGTGGCTGCGCACCAAGTACTGGATCGACAGGACCGAGCTGCGCATCGACACCGGCGTCGTCTACCACCAGTCCCGACGGATCCGTATCGACCGGTTGCAGGGCATCGACATCGTGCAGCCGTTCGTCGCACGCCTGTTCGGCCTCGCCGAGCTCAAGATGGACGTCGCCGGTGGCGACCGCGAGGGCTCTCTCGCCTTTCTTCCACTCACCGAGGCACACCGGGTCCGCGAGGTGTTGCTGGCCCGCCGGGACGCCGCCCGCGGCACGGAACCGGACACTGACGGGCTGGGTGCCGACGAGGTGCCGGCGTGGGCGCCACCCGACCGCGACATCGCGGCTCTCGACCTGCCGACCCTCTTGCTGAGCATGCTGCTCTCGGCCGAGACCGTTTGGTTGCTCATCGGCAGCGTCGCCCTGGGAGTCGCGCTGCTGCTGAACGGCGTTGTCGTGGTGGCGCCGGCCCTGCCGTTCGTGGGCGGCCTCGCGCTGATCTCCGTGCGCAAGCTCTCCGCCTACTACGGCTTCACGGTCAGCCAGACGAACGTCGGCGTCCAGGTACGACGAGGGTTGTTCGAACGTGCCACGCAGACGATCGCCCTGGCACGGGTGCAAGGCGTGGTGATCAGCGAGCCGATCCTGTGGCGACGCATGGGCTGGGCGAAGCTCGACGTCTCGGTCGCGGGAGCGGGTGGAACCTCCGAGTCGGACGGCCGTCCCTCGACCACCACCGTGATGCCGGTTGCACCCCTCTCCCTCGTGCACGAGCTGGCGGAACACCTGCTGAGGGGCGACGACGACGGCGTGGAGGTGCGACTCGCCTCGGTCGTGCTCTCCGCGCCGCCCCGGTCGGCGCGTTGGGTCGACCCGGTGAGCCGCCGATTCATGGGCGCAGGGATCGGCGACGAGCTGGTCGCCACCCGCGAGGGTTGGCTGAACCGTCGCACGCATGCCGCGAGGCACGCGCGCGTGCAGTCGGTCCGGCTGAGCCAGGGGCCGCTGCAACGGCGGCTCGGTCTGGCCGACGTGCACGTGGACAGCCCACCCGGTCCCGTGCGCGTGCGGGCGCGACACCGGTCTGCCGCGGACGCGCGAGCGTTCTTCGAGGAGGAACAGGGACGGGCCCGGCGGGCCCGCGCCGCAGCCCGATGAGGCGCCGGCATCAGCGGGTGAGCGACGTCGTGGGCAGGTCGCCCACCACGGTCACCACCCACGCGAAGTCGCCGAGCCCGCCCTCGGCGGTCAGCTCGGCTCCCTCGGTTGCGGCGGAGAGCGCTCGCAGGTAGCCGGCCGGGTCGGTGCCGGCCGTGGTGAGGTCCGGACGTGCGCCGGTGACGCCCAGGCGGCGCAGTGCCTCGCGCTGCGTGAGCACGAAGCCGCCGACCCGGTCGACCAACGCGTCCACGGCGACCGGCGCGGTCACGTCCCTGGTGCCGTCGGGCCGGACCTCGACCTCGCCACCGTCGCGGTAGGAGCGCAGTGACCCGAACGGCGGCCGGGCCTTGCGGGTGTGGGCGTAGTCCACGGCTACCGCCAGGCCGCGGTGCACTCGTCGTACGACGTCGGACCAGGCGACCTCCCGGCTGCTGCCGACCTCGGCGCGGGTGCCGGGCTCCGCCGGGTCCAGAGGCCACCAGCGCTCCAGCCAGGCGCCGACGGAGCGCGGCACGGCTGCATGAGAGATCGGGTGCCCCAGCGACTCCGCTCCGGTGGCGGCGTCCACGTGGACCATTCGCGCCGTTCCGTCCGTCCCCATCTCCACGACGTGGCAGGGGATGTTGTCCAGCCACTCGTTCGCAAGGACCAGGCCCTCGACCGCATCCGGCAGCGCGGTCGTCCAGGCGATCGCCTCGGGCAGGTCCGGGGGCCGCTGCGCGACCTCGACGGCGAGCAGGTCGAGGTCGGGCGCCTGGTCGTGCACGGCTCGAAGCAGCTCCCCGCGGCCGGCCCCGATGTCCACGACCGTGTCGAGCCCGGCCTCGCGGACCAGGCGCACAACCGCGGCGGCGAACAACGGCGATGCGTGCACGGACGTGCGGAAGTGTGCGCCCGGCGACTCGCGGCGGAAGAACCCTGCGGCGCCGTACAGGGCGTCGTCCCAGGCGGCCTTCCACGGCGGGTCGGTCGTCGGGGGCGGCACGGGCGGCATCCCGAGAGGCGTGGTGCTGGACACGCGGCCCAGGCTACGGCGGGTCCCGGCTGCCTCCGCCACCGTCGGCTGTGACCCACGACACCGTCGCGCGGGGTTACCTGCGCGAAATGAAGCACTTACGCTCGTTGTTGACATCAGCGATAAGTCCGGTACCCGCGAGGGACTGGAACGAGAAGGTGATGGAACATGACCCGCATCGGGGTTGTCGGCGCCGGCCGGGTCGGCGCCGTCCTGGCCGTCGCTCTTCGCGACCGCGGTCACGACATCGTTTCGGTCGCCGGCGAGTCCTCGGCGTCCCGCACCCGCATCGAGACCCTGCTCCCCGGCGTCCCGGTCGCCAAACCCACGGCCGTCTCCCGCTCGTGCGACCTGCTGCTGCTCACGGTCCCCGACGACATGCTCAGCAACGTCGTGACGATGCTGTCGGCAAGCGGTGCGATCCGTGCGGGTCAGTACGTCGTGCACACGTCCGGCAAGCACGGGCTCGCCGTGCTGGAGCCCGCCGCCGATCTCGGCGCCCAGGTGCTGGCGATGCACCCTGCCATGACGTTCACCGGCACCGACGTCGACCTCGACCGTCTTGCCGGTTGCGTCTACGGCGTCACTGCCACCCTCGACACTCACGAGCTCGCGCGCACCCTCGTCGACGACCTCGGCGGCAGCATCGCCTGGGTGCCCGAGGACCGCCGGACGCTGTACCACGCCGGGCTCGCCCACGGGGCGAACCACCTCGTGACGTTGGTGACCCAGGCCATGGAGCTGCTGCGGGCGTCCGGTGCCGAGGACCCGGCGGCGACGCTTCGCCCGCTGCTCGGCGCCGCCCTCGACAACGCGCTCACCTACGGCAGCGCCGCACTGACCGGTCCGATCGTCCGCGGCGACGTGGAGACTGTGCGGGCTCACCTGGCCGACATCGCGACCACGGCGCCCGACACGGTGGAGTCGTACGTCGTCATGGCGCGGGCCACCGCGAACCGCGCGGTGCTCGACGGACGGCTGCTGCCGATCCGGGCCGCGAAGCTCGTCGGCATCCTCAACGACGCGCTTGCGACGGCCCCGAAGGCCCCCGCCCAGGACACCGGCACCATCACGGGCAACCGCGCTGCGGCCGGACCGGGAGCGTGACCGCCGCCTCCACGCCGGTCGTCGCCGGCACGCGCCGGGAGCTGCACGACCTGCTCGGGAAGCGCGACGAGGGCGCACGAGTCGGCCTGGTGCCGACCATGGGGGCCCTCCACGCAGGCCACGCAGCGCTGATGGCGGACGCGCGGCGGCGCCTGACCCCGGCAGACCGTCTCGTCACGTCGATCTTCGTCAACCCCCTCCAGTTCGCACCGGGGGAGGACCTCGACCGGTACCCGAGGACGTTCGACGCGGATCTTCGGACCTGTGCCGAGCAGGGAGTCGACATCGTGTTCGCACCCTCGGTCGAGGAGGTCTACCCCGGCGGCGACCCCCTGGTGACGGTGTCACCTGGCCGGCTCGGTGACGTGCTGGAAGGTGCCGTCCGCCCGACGCACTTCCGCGGCGTACTGACGGTCGTGGCGAAGCTCTTCGGGCTGGTGCGCCCGGACGTCGCGGTGTTCGGCGAGAAGGACTACCAGCAGCTCGTGCTGATCCGTCGGATGGCGATCGACCTGTGCCTCGGGGTCGAGGTCGTCGGTGTGCCGACGGTGCGGGAGGCCGACGGCCTCGCTCTGTCCTCGCGCAACGCCTACCTCGACCCGGAGGCCCGCGTTGCGGCGCACGCCCTGTCCACGTCGCTGCGCGCGGCGGTCGAGGACGCCGCGCTCGGCCGCACCCGCGCCCTCGCTGCGGCGCGCGCCGTACTCAAGGAGTGCGCGGGTGTCCTCGTCGACTACCTCGAGATCACCGACCCCGACCTCGGCGAAGCGCCGACCTCTGGCGAAGCGAGGGTGCTGGTCGCAGCACGGGTCGGGACCACCCGGCTCATCGACAACATGCCGCTGATGCTCGGCACCGAGAAGGACCCGGGAGGCTCCTGATGCTCCGCACGATGATGAAGAGCAAGATCCACCGCGCGACGGTCACGCAGGCCGATCTGCACTACGTCGGCTCGGTCACCGTCGACGAGGACCTCCTCGACGCGGCGGACCTGCTGCCGGGCGAGCTGGTGCACATCGTCGACATCAGCAACGGTGCGAGGTTGGAGACCTACACGATCGCGGGCGAGCGCGGCTCGGGTGTGATCGGGATCAACGGCGCCGCGGCCCGGCTCGTGCAGCCGGGCGACCTGGTGATCCTGATCGGCTACGGCCAGATGGAGACCGCGGAGGCGCGGGAGCACCGGCCGCACGTGGTGTTCGTCGACGCCGGGAACCGGATCGTCGCAACCGGTGACGACGCGGCCGAGGCGCTGCCCGGCACCGGCCTGGTCCGGGGTGACACCGCCCTCGCCCGCTAGGTTCCTGGAGTGACCACCCTGCCGGCGCGGCTGCTCGCACCCCCTCCCGGGTGGACGACGTACGCCGACGTCGTCGTCGTGGGGTCCGGCATCGCCGGGCTGACCGCCGCGCTCCAGGCGCGCGAGGTCGGTTCGGTCATGGTGGTCACCAAGGACATCCTGTCCGCCGGCTCGACCCAGTGGGCACAAGGCGGGATCGCAGCAGCGCTGGGCCCCGGAGACACCCCGGAGCAGCACCTGCGCGACACCCTCGTCGCCGGGGCCGGGCTGTGCGACGAGGACGCGGTGCGCGCACTGGTCACCGAGGGGCCGGACGCGGTGCGCGAGCTGATCGCACTCGGGACCCAGTTCGACCACACCGCGGCCGGGGAGCTCTCCTTGACCCGCGAGGGCGGACACCTGCGCGACCGGATCGCTCACGCGGGCGGGGACGCTACCGGCGCCGAGATCCAGCGGGCGCTCGTTGCGGCCGTCGAGGCGGCGCCGGACATCGAGGTGATCGAGCACGCGCTGGTGATCGACCTCGTCCCTGGCGCCGACGGCGGCGTTGCCGGCGTGACCCTCCACGTGATGGGAGAGGGGCAGCGCGACGGCGTGGGCGCGGTGCACTGCCGGGCCGTGGTGCTCGCGTCCGGCGGGCTGGGCCAGGTCTACTCGGCGACCACCAACCCGTCCGTCGCCACGGGGGACGGGATGGCTCTCGCGCTGCGGGCCGGGGCCGTTCTGCGGGACCTCGAGTTCGTCCAGTTCCACCCCACGGTGATGTGGCTCGGACCGGACTCCACTGGGCAGCAGCCGCTGATCTCGGAGGCGGTCCGCGGCGAGGGGGCCTTCCTGGTCGACGACGCCGGTGTTCGGTTCATGACCGGGCAGCACGAGCTGGCCGACCTCGCGCCGCGCGACGTGGTCGCCAAGGCGATCATGCGTCGGATGCACGAGACCGGCCGTCCACACATGTGGCTGGACGCGCGACACTTCGGCGCGGCCAAGTGGGAGTCCCGGTTCCCCACCATCCTGGCCACCTGCCGCAGCCACGGCATCGATCCGGTCCAGGAGCTGGTGCCCGTCGCGCCCGCCTGTCACTACGCGTCGGGCGGCGTGGCCACGGACCTGTCCGGGCAGTCGTCGGTGCCCGGCCTCTTCGCCTGCGGTGAGGTCGCCTGCTCCGGCGTGCACGGCGCCAACCGGCTGGCCTCGAACTCGCTGCTCGAGGGACTGGTGTTCTCCCGGCGGATCGCCCTCCGCCTGCACGAGGGCCTGCCACCGCGGCAGGACCCGGTGGACGACCCAAGGGCGTCCGGGTTGGTGGACGGCGGTGCCCGGAGGGAGCTGCAGGACGTGATGACGGAGCGGGGTGGCGTGCTGAGGTCTCGAGACGGGTTGGCCTTCGGCGCGCTCGAGCTCGCGGCCTGCGGCACAGATGAGGGCCGCGATCCGGGGGTGGACGCGTGGGAGACCACGAACCTGCTCACCGTGGGCACCGCCCTGCTGGGGGCCGCCGCCATGCGGGAGGAGACTCGCGGGTCGCACTGGCGTGACGACTTCCCGGATCGCGACGACGAGTCGTGGGCACGTCACATCGACGTCCGGCTCGTCGATGGCGAGCTCGCGCTCGACCCCGGCGTGCGGCACGTGCAGGTCGCTACCGACTCAGGAGGATCCCGATGACCCGTCCGGCCGAGACCCCGCTGCACGCGATGCCGGACCGGCTGGCCCGCGCACTCGGAGACGCGGGCCTCGACCCGACGCAGGTGTACGCCGCGGTCGCGGCAGCCGTCGCGGAGGACCTTCCCGGCGATGACGTCACCAGCACCGCGACGATCGACCCCGCCCAACGGGCGACGGCGGACCTCGTCGCGCGGGCGGCCGGTGTCGTCGCCGGTCTGGACGTGGCCGAGCTGGTGTTCCGCTACGTCGTCGGTGACCTCGACAGCACCGGGACGATCGACCGCCCGGTGGCGGACGGGGCCGCGGTCGCCACCTCCGACGTACTGATGACCGTGGAGGGGCCGGTCGACCTGCTGCTGACGGCCGA
>NZ_DASSCL010000092.1:0-3868 GCF_035697785.1 Nocardioides sp. | reverse complement strand
CCGTGTGGTCTTCGAGCTGCAGGACTCGCGCATCCACGAGTCGAGTGGCCTGGTCGACCTCGGCAAGGTGATGGTCACGGTCAACGACTCCGGCGACAGCCCGCGGGTGTTCGTGCTGGACGCGCGGACCGGCGACACCGTGGGAGTCACCGACTTCGGCACCGAGGTCAGCGACGTCGAGGCCCTCGCCCCGGCGGGACGGGACCACGTGTGGGTCGGCGACATCGGCGACAACCGGCGTACCCGCGACGAGGTGGTCGTCCACCGGGTGCGCGTCGCCGCGCGCGACCTCGACGTGCGGCCCACCGTCAGCGTCCGGCTGCGCTACCCCGACAAGCCGCACGACGCCGAGGCGCTCTTCACCGATCGCCGCGGCCGGCTGCACGTGATCACCAAGTCGTTCGGCGGCGGGGTCGTCTACCGCGCACCCGCCCGACTCGACCCCGACGGAGTCAACGTGCTCGAGCCGGTGGCGCGGCTCGACGCCTACGTCACCGACGCGGCCCTGCTGGGCGGCGGGCGGCACGTGCTGGTGCGGGGTCCGGTCCGGGCGACGGTGCACGCACTGCCCGACTTCGCCGCGCTCGGCTCTCTCGAGCTGCCCCGGCAACGGCAGGGTGAGGCGGTCTCCGTCGGCCCGGTCGGCCGCGTCCGGGTGAGCACCGAGGGAGCCGGTACGCCGGTGCACGAGGTCGACCTGCCTTCTCAGCTGCGCGCGCGGATGCAGGGCCCGGCCACACCTTCGGCGAGCCCCACCCCGGTCGACCCGGACGACGCCTCCCGGCAGGATGGCGCGGGAGGAGGCAGCCGCCCCGGATGGCTGCCCTGGGCCACCGCCGGTGCGCTCGTCGTCGTGGTGGTGGCCCTCGGTCGAGCCGTGACGATCAGGAGGAGCACCCGATGAGGATCACCGTCGTGCAGGGCGACATCACGCAGCAGGAGGTGGACGCGGTGGTCAACGCCGCCAACCGCCGGATGCGCGGCGGCGGAGGAGTCGACGGAGCCATCCACCGGGCCGGGGGACCGGCGGTGCTCGAGGACTGCCGGCGCCGCTTCCCCGACGGGCTCGCCACCGGCCAGGCGGGCTGGACGACCGCGGGGAGCATGCCCGCCCGCTGGGTGATCCACGTCGTCGGGCCCAACCACAGCGCGGGCGAGACCGACCGGTCGCTGCTCACCTCCTGCTACGCCAACGCGCTGCGGGTCGCCGACGAGCTCGGCGCCCTCACGGTGGCGTTCCCGCTGGTCTCGGCGGGCATCTACGGCTGGCCGCGCGAGGACGCCGCGGCCGCCGCGGTCGAGACGCTCAGCGGCACGCGCACACAGGTCGAGGAGGCCCGGATGGTGGCGTTCGACCGGTCGGCGTACGAGCTGGTCGAGCGGGCGGTTTCACACGTTAACCAGTGAAACTGCCACTTCCCACACGATGCAACGTGGGGTGAGTGGCGGTTTCACTGGTGAACCAGTGAACCTCAGAGCGCCTCGACCACGAACTCCACGCACCGCGTCAGCGCCTCGACGTCGGCGGGGTCGATCGCGGGGTACATCGCGATGCGCAGCTGGTTGCGGCCCAGCTTTCGGTAGGGCTCGGTGTCGACGATGCCGTTGGCGCGCAGCGTCGCGGCCACCGCGTCGGCGTCGATGCTCTCGTCGAGGTCGATCGTGCCGATCACCAGGGAGCGATGGGCCGGGTCGGCGACGTACGGCGTGGTCCAGGACGTCCGCCCGGCCCAGCCGTAGAGGATCTCGGACGAGGCGGTGGTGCGCTTGACCATGCCCTCGAGCCCGCCCTGGCCGTTCATCCAGTCCAGCTGCTCGGCCATCAAGAACAGCGTCGTCACGGACGGGGTGTTGTAGGTCTGGTCCTTCGCGGAATTCTCGATCGCGGTGGGCAGGTCGAAGAACGCCGGCACCCAGCGGTCGGAGGTGGCGATGGACGCCGCGCGGTCGAGCGCCTTCGGGGACATCAGCGCGATCCACAGGCCGCCGTCGGAGGCGAAGCACTTCTGCGGCGCGAAGTAGTAGGCGTCGACCTCGTGCAGGTCGACCGGCAGCCCGCCGGCACCCGAGGTGGCGTCGACGAGCACCACGCTGTCGTCGTCGGCTACCCGCCGGACGGGAGCCATCACCGCGGTGGAGGTCTCGTTGTGCGCCCACGCGTAGGCGTCGACGCCCTCCTCGGCCACCGGTGCGGGCAGGGATCCCGGCTCGCTCTTGATGACCGACGGCTCGGCCAGCCAGGGCGCCGAGGTCGCGGCCTTGGCGAACTTGGCGGAGAACTCCCCGAAGCTCAGGTGCTGGCTCTTCTCGCGGATCAGCCCGAACGTGGCGACGTCCCAGAACGCCGTGGCACCACCGTTGCCGAGCACGACCTGGTAGCCCTCGGGCAGCGAGAACAGCTCCGCCAGGCCCTCGCGCACCCGCCGCACGGTCTTCCTCACCGGAGCCTGCCGGTGCGAGGTGCCCATCAGGCTCGTCCCGGTCGCGGCGAGCGCGTCCAGAGCGCCGGCGGGGATCTTGGAGGGACCGGCCCCGAACCGGCCGTCGACGGGCTTGAGGTCGCTGGGGATCACGATGTCGCTCACGCGCCTATTCTGCCGCCATGACGAGCACCCCGGGCTGGCGGGTCTCACGCCTGCCGATCACCCACCCGGACGCGGCGATGCTGGTCGAGGAGGTGCAGGGGGAGTACGTCGCGCGCTACGGAGGCCGCGACGAGACGCCCCTGGACCCCTCGTACTTCGAGGCGCCGGCCGGCGCGTTCTTCGTCGGCTACCTCGACGAGCGACCCGTGGCCACAGGTGCCTGGCGCCGGCGCCAGGACGTCACGTTCGCCGACACCTGGGCGACCGCCGAGATCAAGCGGATGTACGTCGCGCCCGCCGCCCGTGGCCGCGGGCTGGCCCGCGCGATGCTCAGCCACCTCGAGCAGACGGCGCGACGGGCCGGGGCCGAGGCGATCGTGCTCGAGACCGGGCTGCGCCAGCCGGAGGCGATCCAGCTGTACTCCAGCTCCGGCTACGTCCCGATCGCCGGGTTCGGCTTCTACAAGGACGAGCCGCTGTCGCGCTGCTTCGGCAAGGCGCTGGCCTGAGGGAGAGGCCACTTCTCCGGAAAATCGGACAAAGCAGACAGGTCGCCGTACGGTCGTGGGGTTCGACCACGAGGGGATCCCGCACCACCATGAGTCTTCGCACCATCGCCGGGCGCAGCGTCGCGCTGCTCGCCACCACCCTGCTGATCATCGGCGTCGCTCCCGCGGGCGCGGCGTACGCACCGGTCGAGCCCTACGCCCGGTACCAGCCACAGAGCGTGTGCAGTCCGGTCGCCAAGGCCGGCACGGTGGCGTTGGGTCGGTGGCTCGTCCGCACCCACGGCGGCCGCTTCGGCACGATCTCGCGCTCGTGCGCGGGTCGATCGGTGAGCGAGCACAAGGAGGGCCGCGCCTTCGACTGGACGCTCGACGTACGTCGGGCTCGCGACCGGGCGAGCGCGGCGCGGTTCCTGCGGGCGGCCTTCGCGACCGGAACCTCCGGTGAGCACGCGGAGCTGGCCCGGCGGATGGGCATCATGTACATCATCTGGAACGACCGCATCTACTCGTCGTACCGCCAGTTCAGTGCGAAGCCCTACCTCAGCCCCTCCTGCAAGCGGCTCTCGACGTGCTCGCGCACCCTGCGTCACCGCGACCACATGCTCATCTCGCTGACCCGTGCGGCCGCGTGGGGCCGGACCAGCTGGTACGCCGGCCGGGTGCCCGCCTCCTGAGTCAGGCGACCGGCTCCTCCGACGCGTCGGTCTTGCCCCACGCGTCGTTCCAGCCCTCGATGTCCTGGGCCGGACGCTCGCCCGGACCGGTGTAGATGGC